>JAIRLE010000134.1 GCA_031259605.1 Zoogloeaceae bacterium | reverse complement strand
GAGCGCTCAGGTTCGCCCCTTCCCGACCCGCAAACAACACAAATTCCTGTTTCAGTGACATCGCGCTCCTCGCTTTCCAGACCATTTCCTCTCCCTCCGAAAAAGCATGGCGAGAGAATAACAACCGGGGATGATGTGCTCGTACACCCGGGGACGATGTCTCCGGTCTGTACACAGGGGGAGAAGACGCCCGGAGGGCGGATGAGGGGGCGATTCACCCCGGAAAATACGGTTCAGGAATGAACCGCCACCCTCTCCCGCAAAGTGGGAGAGGGGAAACCTTGCGCCTTTTTCTCTCCCGCGCGGCAGGCGAGGAAAAACAAGTATTCATGCGGTTACCCCGAGGAAGGCAGACGGCTTGCGCGGTTGGAAGGTTCATGCCCAAGACCCGAATGCGTAGACTCCCATGCCCACAGAGGGAGAGAGGAAAAAAGGGGAGTCGCGCAATTGCCCGCCCGGCGGACAACCGCTATTCTTCCGCCGCGCCCACGACGATCTCCGCCAGTTCATCCATCGCCACATGGCGGGCGAAGGCGGCGCGGATTTCGGGCAGGGTGACGGCGCGAACGCGGGACGGGTATTGGGCAAGGTAATCCAGCGGCAGGTTGTAGAAGCCAATATTGGCAATCTGGGAGAGAATCTTGTGGTTGCTGTCCAGATTGAGCGGAAAGCTGCCGACCAGGTAGTCCTTGGCGGCGGCGAGTTCAGCCGCTGTCGGGCCGTCGGCAAGGAACTGCGCCAGCACTTGCCGGGTAATCTTCAAGGCCTCGTCGGCTTGTTCCTTACGAGTTTGCAGGCCGATAGTGAAGGGGCCGTTCTGCTTCATCGGCGAAAAATAACTGTAGACGCTGTAGGCGTAGCCGCGTTTTTCGCGCACTTCTTTCATCAGGCGGGAAACGAAGCCGCCGCCGCCGAGAATGTAATTGCCGACCAGCAGGGGGAAAAAGTCCGGGTCGCCTTTGGCGATGGCGGGCAAGCCCAGGTAGATGTGCGCCTGGGTCGACGATGGATGCGGCAGGCGCTGGCGTGTCCCGGATTTTGCGCGCGCGGGCGGCGCGGGCAGCGCGGGCGGGGTAACGGAGCGGGGTAGCGCGGCGGCAAGGCGTTCGGCCAGAGCTTCGGCGGCGGGGCGCTCCAGATCGCCGACAATGCTGATGTTGGCGTTGGCGGCACCATAGTGCGCGCGCCAGAAATCCCGCAGATCGGCAGCCTGGATCGCGGCGAGGCTTTCCGGGGTTGCGGCGTTGCCGTAGGGATGTCCGGGATAGATCGCCGCCCGGAAAGCGCGTTGCGCGACGGGACCGGGACGGGTGAGCGCATCCTTGATGGCGGCGACACTGCGCGCGCGTTCGCGCTCGAAAACCTCGACGGCAAAATGCGGCTGTCGCAGGATGGCTTCCAGCACGGCAAGGGCGGCATCCTTCCTGCCGGGCGCGGTCAGTGTACGCAAGCCCAGGCGGGCAAGATCGTCATCCACGTCGCTGACAAGATACGCGCCCACATTCGCCAGACGATCACTGATTTCCGTCTCCGTCATCCCGCTTGCGCCCATTTCCAGCAACGCGCCTACGGAAGCGGCCAGACCGGCCTTTTCCGGCGGATCGAACAGCGCGCCGGCGGCAAAATCCAATTGCACGTCAAGCATGGGCAGCGCCGCGCTATGGACAAAATAGACCTTCGCGCCCGTCGTGGTCTGCCAGTGCTCAATGGCGACTTCGGCACGGACAGCGGCGGCAAACGCGAAAACACAGCAAACGAAAGGGAGACGCAATTTTTTCAACAACATGGGAATTCCTTGTTTTTCAACAGAGAGGACGCTATTTCACGGGAATCGGCTGCAACACGCCGACCGTCAGGCCATCCTCATCGAAAAAAGTCCGCGCGACGGTTTGAATATCCTCTGCCGTCACACTTTCCAGACGCGCGGCATACGCATTGATATCCCGGTAATCAAAGCCCAGGATGGACATTCTGCCGATTTCCATCGCCTGTCCGAACACCGAATCCAGCTTGTAGATTTCGCTTGCCAGAAGTTGCGCCTTGCTGCGCGCCAATTCATCGACGGAGACGCCGTTTTGCGCGATATCGTTGATCTCCGCCCAAAGCGCGGCTTCCAGCGCTTCCGGCGTTTGACCAGGCGCAGGATTGCCGTAGAGGTAGAACAGCGCCGGGCCGCGACTCAAGGCATCGTAGGAGGCACCGACGCTGTTCGCCAGTTGCCTGTCGCGCACCAAACGCCGGGGCAAACGCGCGCCTTCATGTCCATCCAGAATGGCGAGCAGCATATCCAGCGCGAAAGGCGCGACCGGGCCGTCCATGCGTTCCACGCCCGGCACTTTCCAGGCCATGAGCAAAAAAGGCAATTCCGCCACGCCCTTGACGACGAGCCGACGTATGCCTTTTTGCACAGGCTCACGCTGCGGCTTCGTTGCCGGCAGTTTTCGCGCCTTCAGTTTTCCATAGTGTTGCCGCGCCAGACGAAATACGGCCTCATGTTCGACGTCGCCGCTGATGACGAGGGTAGCATTGTTGGGCGCGTACCAAGTCCGATGCCAGGCTTTGGCGTCCGCCGCCGTCATGTTTTCCAGATCGTTCATCCAGCCGATCACTGGACGACGGTAAGGGTGCGCCTGAAAGGCGACGGCATGGGTCTGCTCGAACAGCAGCGCCTGCGGATTATCTTCGGTACGCAGCCGCCGCTCTTCCATCACCACCTTGATTTCCTGCGCGAACTCCTCCGGCGCGATGGTGAGATGCCGCATCCGGTCGGATTCCAGCGCCATGACTTCGCTCAAACGTTCCCTGGGCACCTGCTGGAAATAGGCGGTGTAATCGCTGTTGGTAAAGGCATTGTCGCGCCCGCCGACAGCGGCGACGCGGCGGCTGAATTCGCCCGCGCCGACATTCGGCGTACCCTTGAACATCATGTGTTCGAGAAGATGCGCCACGCCGGAGACGCCATCAACCTCATCCATGCTGCCGACACGATACCAGACCATCTGCGCCGCCACCGGCGCGCGCGGGTCTTCGCGCACCACGACCTTGAGGCCATTGGACAAAGTGGTGGTGAAGGTCGCCGGTTCAGCGGCGGCAAATGCGTTATGGAAAAGGACGAACCCAGAAACAAGACAGGCCAGAACCCGGCGCAGGCAATGCGAAAATCTCATGGCAGGAAAACCGAAAGCAGTTGGAAACAGGGGCAATCATACGCGATAAAGTTTGACGCAGTTTGGAGAAACTGCAACCGGCCATGCGCTTTTCCGCCCCAAATGCATGTTCGAGGCAAGACCCGCGCCCCCACCAGGCATCCTGGAAAGGGGCACCCCTATCCGGAATGCCGTCCCGCCGGAAGAAAAACCCGTTTTGCCATGATCGCCATGGCCGGACGACATGCCGACGTTGCATCAAAAGCGCGCCGGATCAAGAACAGCTTCCGATAATGCGGGATGCCCGCCCGAATACGAATTTCACTGCAACGCATGCGCGAAAGGCCGCCTTGGGACTCTAGCCGGCCTTGAAACGTCGGTGCCGAGCGGCTTTATTCCGCGGCGTCCGTGTTGGCCTGGCAGCCAACCATTTCCAGGGCGGCCTTGAGATCGGTCATCATTTGTTTGATGATGTCGCTCATGCGCTTTTGACTCTCGGCGTTCAACACTTGCGAGAAGCCAATCATCGCGGCTTGAGAAGACGCAACGTCCTTCTCTCCAGCCGACGACTCGTAGTAAGCCAGAATCTTGTCCAGGTCTGCTTCCGAAAGGTCCTTGCCGTAAAATCTCGACCAGATTTCGACGAATTCCTCCGCGGCAAACATCGTGGAACAACGTTCCATGTATTGAGTGAAGATCAGCTCGATCTGCGGGTTTTCCCGCTCATCCGCAATGCAGCTTTCGGAAAGCGCTTCTCGATATAGATCTTTCCCAAAGTCACTTGCCTGGGCCTTCGATTGATCAAGTTGCTGCTGGAACATTTGCAGCAGCCCTTGCGCTTCTATGATCCTCGATATTTTCGCTTGCCGGATCGACTCGTTTGCGTTCACATGCGCCGAGACGACAAGCGCAATTGCAAGAAGTAGAAATTTCATGAGTTTTCTCCTGGAAACCAGTGAGCATGGGCGGTTGTGCGGCCTGACGTCGGAGTTCAGGGGCGCGCCGCGTGCGGCGCGCCCCTCTGGAACGAAATGTTAGGCGATAGCCTGCGATGATGCAAGAAGGGGCAAGACCGCGAGGCGCGAATTGGATGGCATGAGAGAAGAACGCGGACGTTTGTGTTTGCGCGGACAAAACCCCGCTGTTCGGAGCACGGAAATCGGGGCCGGCAAACCAAGGCCGAATGGCATGACGGGAGGAAGAAAAGGGGAAATCATGGGACTGGACGCGCTGCCGCCATGCCGTGTCACGCGCGTTCCGTTCATTCAAAAATGACGTTCAATAACGCTTGCCGCGCCAGCGACGAAATTCAAGCCGGGAAAGCGGCGAACATGGGACGGTTCGGGGCAGGCCCAATGTGCGATATGGGCGACAGCAAGTCACATGATCCGCCCCAGGCGCTGGTTCCGACCTTGCGCGGGTGGTCTTCAGCGCGTTCCCGTCGAACCTGCGCGCCAACAGACTTGCGTCAAACACGGAATCAACGCCTGCTTTTCCGTGTTTTGCACGTCAATCACCTATCGATTTCCTGAAAGCCCAGATCGGTCGCGCAGTCGGCGATTGGCCGTGTCGCGTCGAAAAGATGACGGACGAGGCGTTTCATGCCGTGGAGTTGCATGAGCGACGAGCCGTTTTCTTCTTCCACCAGATAGCGGCGTCCGGCAAGCGTCGTTTCCCCGGCAAGCGAAAGCGCGGAAACGGGATCAATCGCCTTTTTGCCGCGCGTGATGAAAACCGTGATTTTCCGGTTGCCCGCCCGCCAGTCGGCGGGAGAAAGGGAAAGGTTCCGAACGGCACCTTCGGACAAACCCGCCGGGTTGAACGCGACGCCTTCCAGCCCATGTTTCATGGCTGCGTACATCGCCAATCCTCCGCCCAACGAATGCCCGGCGATGAAAAGACGCGACGCGGGATTTTCAGCGGCGACGCGCATAACCAGTTCATCAGCCCAGCGGTAGCGCTCCGGCATGATATGGATGAATTGTTGCAGGTTGGTCAGGATATCCTTGGCGGAATCGATCCGCGTGCCGCGAAACACGATGAATTTGACATTCTCGATGGCATCATGGTGTGCTTCCGCGTAGCCCTCGGACAAAGGATCGAAATAGACGGTAACTTTTTTCCCGTCTATCGTGATCGCTCCGGCCTGCGGCTTGCCTGCTCCCCGTTTGTAAATATCCAGGCTCAGGCGCGCCGCCAGGAGATATTCCGCGCGCCGCCCTTCAATCTCGGAGGCATATTCCCGGCAGTCGGCCTGCGCGCCCAGGGAAGCCTCGACGCTCGCCCGCGCCCGCGCCTGAATGCGCTCGTGTTCGCTCTTGACCTTCCTTGCCGCGTTTTGCAGGATTTCCGCCACGTCCGCCGCCCAAGCCGGGACAGGCGCGACCGCGAGAAGCCATATTCCAGCGGCAAGGCAGAACGACCGCTTCATTCCTCGCTCAGATCCTGACCCAGCGCGGCGGCGGCTTTTGGCAATATCGCGTGGTTTCCTCTGGAACACCCTTGATCCTGACCGTCGTCACCTTGCACTTGAGCGAAACGTCGACTTGCTTCACCGGCGCTTCATCCGCAGGCGCGCTGGCGGCGACAGGCGGAACGGTTTCCGCGGACGCGCCGGCGGGCGAAGCGGTTTCCGGTGCCTTGGCCTGCGTCGTCGAGGACGCGCCCGACGCGGGCGCGGTCTTCTTCCTCGCCTGCCGCGGAACCGGTGCCTTGTAGGGCTTGGCCTTTCGCTCGTCCAGATAGGAAAGCGGCACATAGCCCACGACCACGCTCCTTTCCACGGCAGCGCCCCAGCCGGGTTTGTCGGCGACGAGGACGGGAACAAAGAGGCTGTCCCCCGCTTTCAGGATGAGACGCGGCGACTGCCGGGCATCCGTGCTGGCATAGATCGGCGTATCCACGTGGGCGCGGATGGATGCCTCGTCGCTTGCGGGCGTCAGTCCATATTCCCGAATGTTGGGGGAAAGACCATAGGTGGTCATGACTTCCCGTTCTTCAGCCCCTGGCGTGATGGTAACCGTCTCGCCGGACTTTTGCGCCGTGAAGGATTTTGGTTGATCGCTTTTCAGGGCATCCTGTTCCAGCTTCCTGAGCGTTTCCAGGTCGCGCTCGTCAAGGTAGGCACCGATGCGGTTTCCCACGAATCCGCCCAGCACCGCGCCAACCACCGCGCCGCGCTTGCCGTCGACCGCCGAACCAGCCGCCGCGCCCACTACCGCGCCGATGATCGTTCCCTGGCCCTGTTTGGACAGGTTCGCGCATCCGGCCGGAAACAGCAGGATGGCCGCCATGAAAAACGGAAAAACGAGCTTGCCGTACTTTTTCATTCAATCTTCTCCTCACAGAAACATTTTTTGCACATTACTCAAGCGTGACCACAAGCGGGCCGCGAAGCCGACTTCCTGATGGAACTTCGTCTCCAGATTGTAAAGTTCCGTTCCTTCCTTGAACACGTGCGACGGCATCACGAAGACCAGCGCCGAAAAACCGACAAGCATCAACACCACGCAGTATTTCTTGATCAGGACGCCGACGCGTTCGCTCGCCTTGAAGAAGGTCAGGGCAGACGCGAAAAGCAGGATGGCAAAGGAAAGCGCGTTGACCAAGGCGCTCGTCAGACTGGAGATGATGGCCATCGGCGGAATGAAAATCGCGGCGTTGACCTGATTGATATTCTTGATTTCATTGATGTTTTCCGCCGTCGGAACCGCCAGCGCCCTTTGCCGTTCGGCTTCGGCCCGCACCCAGTCCGTGTATTCCCGTTGGCTCATGAAATAGGGCACATCCCGAACCCGCAGCGGCGTTCCGTCCGGAAGGACGTCGAGCACCCGATCTTCGGTGTCGCGCAAACGCTCGCCTTCCGCGCTTTTGGAGCGGCGCAACAATTCAAGGAAGTCCTTTCTGTCCAGATTCACGTCCGGCGGCATTCCATACGACAACATGCTGTCCAGCGTCAGATTGCTCGCCCAGAGGATGAAATCGTCATGCCCCATGAAATAGGGCGCGTCGCGCCCGAACACTTCGGAGCCATCCTGGCGAAAACCGTATCTCGTTTCTTCGTGGCGGCGCAAATCCGCGCCGCTTTTCGTGTCCGAGCCTCTGACCCAATCCACGAATTCGTCGCGGCGCATCGGGTTGCTGGCCGACAGGTTGGCCGATCCGAGACCTTCCGCCGATCGTCTGGCAATCCACGCCTCGAATCCCTCGCGGCTCAGGAAATAAGGGATCTCCCCGGCGCGGATTGGCGTTCCATCCAGGTTGTAGCCGATTATCCTGGCTTCCGCCGCGCGAATCTGCCGATCGTTGGCGCGTTTCAACAGGGCGGGGAACCCGGAAAGCGGCAGTCGGGAATTCGGGCTCAATCCGCCCGATCTCCGGCGGAATTCACTTTCGCCGTAGGCTCTGTGGGAACCCAGGTTTTCCACCTGGCGGGAGCCGTTGATGAATTCCCTGTGTTTGGCGCGCAGGGTGTTCATGTTTTTGTTGTACTGGTTCCACTCTTTCGTCAGATCGTCTTCCCCGCGCGCGCGCAAGACCGCGCGCCTGTATCCCATATAGGAATCGTGGATGCCTTGCATCTGTTGCGCGTAACTTTCCCATTCGGCTTCCAATCCGCCGCCGCCCGCCTTCTGGCTGTAGGCGATATATTTCTTGTGGGCGTCGTTCAGGATTTCCATGTTCCGGTTGTATTCTTCCCACATTTCGTCGGACTGCCGCAGGGCGTTCTCGATCCTCGCTTCCGCTACATAGGCCACGAGATCCTGCGCGGGCAGCATGAAACGCTCGTCGAGAAGCACCATGGGAAAAGCGCCCATGAAGATCCGGCCATTTACCGGGTCTTCCTCCACTTTCGGGATATCCGAGTCCTCCATCTCGCCAGTCAACAAGCGTTGCCGGTAAATCAACAGATTGAAGCCCATCACCTTGACTTCCGGTTTCAGGCCGTCGATGACCTTGTTGTAGACCGTATCCAGCGTCCAGTAACCGCCAAGGGTCAGGAGGAAAAGGCAGAGCAGGCCCGCAAAGACATTGCGTATCCTGAAGACGAGATTTCTGAAGAGCGCCCAGGTAATGCCGAAGGCCGCCAGCATCTTGCCGCGCTGGGAAAGCGTGTCCGCCATGTCCGGCGTCGTTTCGGGATCGCTGATGTTGTTCAGCAGATCGACGTTGTACCGGTATTCGAAAAATACCAGCAGCGCCATTACGAGCAGCATGATGGGCAGCGTGTAACGGTTCTTCGCCTCTTCGAGAAAGGTCATGAATTTCCCGAAGGAAAACCTGGGCAGCATGATGGCCGGAGTGGATTTTTTGTGTGTCGCCTTCTTTTCCCCGCGCCCGGCAACAAAGGCGGGATTTTCCGCGCCGCAGCGTTTGCAGAAACGCGCGTCCGACGACAAGCGCGAACGGCATGCCTGGCAAACGACCTGTCCTGACGCGGCGGGATGACTACGGCCATTGCGAAAACCATCTTCCGTCATCGGGACGGCATTACATTTTTTTGACATCACATTGTGTATTGAAATAAAGGCATGGCGCCAATCCGAGAGCCTGCATGACACGAAATTTCCGATGCTTGTTCGCCGTGACTCGACAAACGTCGCTTGCCGTTCCCTTGATGTTCTCCTCTCCTGCTTCTTGGAGGATTTGGCGCCTGCAAAGGGTGGCGCAAGGCACCGGGAGAGAAACGGCAGTTCATTCTGAACCGCATTCTCCGGGGTAAACCGCCCCTTCATCCGCCCTTCGGGCACCTTTCTCCTTGCATGGGGAGAAGGAAAATCAAGCAACGACAAGCCGGGATACGAACAGGTTCTGAGCGCCATGGTTTGCGACAGGCTGTAATTCTATTACGGGGAGACGGGATCAGACAAGGCGGCAATGTCCTTCTCCCGCCCGCAAGAAATGCTTGCCGACGAACGCATTCCTGCAACGGTCTGCGCGCGGTACAATACTGTTTTCGCCGGCGTTTCCCGGTCTTGCTTTTAACGGGCAAAGCGCAATAGCATTCAACTTCCCTGATGGATTCTGGCCTTGCCATGTCGCATAAATTTCTGTCCGCCCTTCTATTTGCCGCGCTGTGCGGCGGCGCGTCCGTCCATGCCGCTACCGATCCCGCCACGACGGATCCCGAAGCCGCAATGAAAGAACCGGCGCGTCCGCTGGACGCGCGGAGCGTCTATCAAGTCCTGTTGGGTGAAATCGCCTTGCAACGCGGACAAATCGGCATTGCCGCATTCGCCTGGCAGGATCTGGCGCGGCGAACCGGGGATGCGCGTGCGCTGCAACGCGCCATCGAGGTCAGCGCCGCCGCCCAGCAGTATGATGCGGCTCTGGAACTACTGACGCAATGGGCAAAACTTGACGGTAACGACGCTGCGGAAGTCCGACGCCTCAAAATCTCCCTGCTGCTGGCGGCCCGCCGCGTAAGCGAACTGGAAACGCCCATCCTGGAAATGCTGGCGGCCAGCCCCGACAGCTTGGCGGACAACTTCCTCGGTTTGAGCCGCCTGTTTCCACAGTTTGCGGACAAGAAGGCCATGTACGCGCTGATCGCCCGTTTGGCCGAACGCTATCCCGATCTTGCGGAAGCGCGCTATACGCTGGCAATCGCCGCCAGCGCCAGCGGACGGCGGGACATTGCGCAAGCCGAACTGAACCGCGCGCAAAGCCTGCGTCCTGAATGGGAGGCACCCCTCCTGGCGCTGGGCGACCTGATCTTGCAGGAAAAATCCGCCAGCGCCGACGACCTTGCCGGACTGGCCGCGCCCGTCATCACCCGCCTGGAAGCGTTTCTGACACGCCATCCTGATGCGCGGGAAGTGCGGCTGCAACTGGCGCGGGTGCTGATCGCGGCCCAACAGTATCCGCTCGCCCGCCGGGAATTCGACCGCCTGCTCGCCCAAAACCCCGACAATTCCGCCATTCTTTATCCTGTCGCCATGCTCTCCTTGCAGGAGAAGGACTACGACGCCGCGCGCAAGCACTTTGCGCGATTGCTGGAACTGCCTTTCCCCGATCCCGGCGCGGCGCGGTTCTTCCTTGCGCGCACGGAAGAAGAAGCCGGCAATTCGCAAAAGGCGCTGGAATATTACCTGCAAGTGCCGGGCGGCGCGCATTATCTGTCCGCCCGGCAGCGCGCGGCCATGACGCTGGTCGCCCAGGGAAACATGCTTGCCGCGCGCGCCTTGTTGCAATCCAGCGGCGCGCGGGATGCGGCCGAAAAAACCGCCTTGTTGCTGATCGAGGCGCAGCTTCTGCGCGAAGCCGGATTGCATGCGGAAAACCTGGAATTCCTGCGCGCCGCCCTGAAAAGCCAGCCGGAAAATCGCGAACTGCTCTATGAGACGGCCATGGCCGCCGAAAAGGAAGGCCATCTCGCGGAAATGGAAACACATCTGAAAGTCCTGATCCGCCTGCAACCGGACAACGCCCACGCCTACAACGCGCTCGGCTATTCCCTTGCAGACCGCAACCTGCGGCTCCCCGAAGCTTATGACTTGATCATGAAGGCCAGCGTCCTCGCGCCGCAAGACCCCTACATCATGGATAGCCTGGGCTGGGTGTTGTATCGCCAGGGACAGCACCAGCAGGCGCTGACGACGCTGGAGGCGGCCTACAACATCAAGGCCGATCCGGAAATCGCCGCGCACATGGGCGAGGTGCTCTGGCAGCTCGGCAAGCAGGAAGACGCGCGCATCCTCTGGCAAAAAGCCGCTGCCAGCGCGCCGGACAACGCCACACTGAAAGCCACCCTGGAAAAATTCCAGCCATGAAACCCTGGAGCCTGCTCTGGCAGCTGATTACCGCCAGCCTGTTGACCGCCTGCATCATGCCGGCGGCGCAACACGGCAGCGGCACGGGCGGCGCGCCTTCCCGGCAGGTTGGCGCAAGCTGCCGGGAGAGCGAGACCTTTGCCTTTACCGCGCGTTTTGCTCTCACCCTTGCCGCCCGTCCCGGTGAAAAAGTTCCGCGCCAGTTTTCCGGGCGTCTTGCGTGGCGGCGCGATGCCGCGGGCGACCAGCTTTTCATCGCCGACCCGTTCGGGCGCGGCCTCGCCACACTGCGCCGTCCGCACGCGGGGCATTTTTTTCTGCAACAGGCGGATGGCGTGGAACAAAGCGGCGATGACGCGGAATCCCTGCTGAATGAAGCCCTGGGCGCACCCCTGCCGCTTGCCGAGCTTGCCGCCTGGGTCAGGGCTTGTCCCAATCCCGGCGCGCTGGTGGAAACCGACGCTGCCGGACGCCCGACGCGCGCCCGCGAATCCGGCTGGCTGCTGGCCTGGCGTTACGCGGAGGAGGACGCCGCGCCTGCAAACAGGCCAAGCCGCCTCGACGCCAGTCTGGAAAGTGTGCTGAAACTGCGTCTTGCCTTCGAACATTGGGAAGAACATCCGGGAGAATCCGCCGCCGCGCCGCAGGATGCGTCTTGATGCGATGCTGATGGCCGAAGACGAAGACATCAAAACGCGCGACTGGCAAAGCGTCTGGCCCGCGCCCGCCAAGATCAACCTTTTTTTGCATGTCGTCGGTCGACGGGCGGATGGCTACCATCTGCTGCAAACCCTGTTCCGTTTTCTGGATTACGGCGACAGCCTGCGCTTTGCTCCCCGCGCGGACGCGGAGATCACCCTCGCGCGCCCCCTGCCCGGCGTCCCGCCGGAAGACGACCTTTGCGTGCGCGCCGCCCGGCTGTTGCAGCGCGCGAGCGGTTGCGCGCGAGGCGCGCGCATCACGCTGAAAAAACGCATCCCCATGGGCAGCGGATTGGGCGGCGGCAGTTCCGACGCGGCCACCACCCTCATGGCCTTGAACCATCTCTGGCAACTGCATTTACCCCGTCGTCAATTGCAGGAAATGGCGCTGCAACTGGGCGCGGACGTTCCCGCCTTCATCCTTGGCCGCGACGCCTTCGCCGAAGGCGTGGGCGAGCAACTGACGCCCGTCGATCTGCCGGACGCCTGCTATCTGCTCGTTTTCCCGCCGGTTTCCGTTCCCACCGCCCGCGTTTTTGCCCACCCCGAACTGCGCCGCGACACGCCGCGCATGTCATTTGCCGACTGGCGTCCCGGCCATGGCCGCAACGATCTGGAGCCGGTCGTCCGCGCGCTCTACCCGGAAGTCGCCGAGGCGCTCGCCCAACTGCGCCAGCATGCGCCCGGCAGCCGCATGAGCGGCTCCGGTGCCGCCCTCTTCGCCGAATGTCCCGACGAATCCGCCGCCCTCGCCCTCGCTCAAAAACTCACCCTGCGAACCACGATTGCGTCCGCGGCGCGCGGGAAGTAATCGTTCAGGAAAGCGCCGGTCAAACCTGTCGTCAAAAGATTGCTTCGCCGTTTCGCTTCTCGCAATGACGGGCGCGCAAGCTATTTTTCCGCCGCCTCCTCGAAGCGCCCGACCTGGCGCAGCGGCTTGAAGCGCCAGCTCCAGAGTCCCACGACGCCCAGGGTGCACAGGCTGCCGATGACGGCGGCGGGAACGGCGCCAAAGCAGGCGGCAAAAACGCCCGCGCGGAATTCGCCCAGATCGTTCGACGCGCCAATGAACAGCATATTCACCGCGCTTACCCGCCCGCGCATGGCGTCCGGCGTGGAAAACTGCACCAGCGCGCCGCGAATATAGACGCTCACCATATCCGCCGCGCCCGCAAGCATCAGCGCCGCGAAGGAAAGCCAGAAAACGCGCGAACAGGCAAACAGCAGATTGGCAAGACCAAACACGCTCACCGCGATGAACAGGTTTCTGCCCACGTTGCGATTGAAGGGATGGACGCTCAAAAAAAGCCCCACGCCCACCTCGCCCAGCGCCAGGGCGCTGCGCAACGCGCCCAGTCCCTGAGCGCCCACATGCAGGATTTCCTCGGCGTAAATCGGCAACAGCGCCACCGCGCCGCCCAGCAACACGGCAAACAAATCCAGCGAAATGCTGCCCAAAATGAGCGGACGCTCGCGAATGAACGCAATCCCCAGGATAAAGCGCCGCCACATCGTGCCGGTATTCGCCGCGCGCTCGCCCGCATGGCGGGTCTCGACGCCAAAAAGCAACAAAACGCCCAACAGGAAACACAGGGCGCATACCGCGTAGGCACAGACGCCGCCGCCCCAGGCATACAGGAAACCGCCGAGCAGCGGCCCGCCGATGCTGGCGGCGCGCATCAGCATGCCATTAGCGGCAATGGCCTGCGCCAGTTGCGCGCGCGGCACAATCTGCGGCAAAAGGCTCTGCACCGCCGGGCCGGAAAAAGCGCGCGACGCGCCGAACAGGAGCAGCGTCAGGTAAATCCCCGTCATGCCGCTCCCGCCCTGCCCGGAGATCCGCCACAGGGAACAGGCGCACAGCAGGGCGACGCTCCAGCTCGCCACCAGGATGGGCTTGCGCGCGCGACGATCCATCAAATCGCCCGCCGGCATGAGCAGGAACAGCATGGGCAAGAACTGCGCCAGACCCACGTAAGCCAGCGCCAGCGCGTCATGCGTCCGTTCATACGTCTGCCAGACCACCACCGTCGCCTGGACCTGCGTGGCAAACATCCCCGCCAGCCGCGCCAGCAAAAACGCCCGGAAACCACTGTTGCGGTAAATTCCGGCGGGAAAGGCGCGCAGGAGGTTCTTGACCGGCGGCATGGAGAGGATCAGCAGGGAAGGAGAAGCGGATTGCCGCCCGGATGCGCGTTACGCCTTGCAATACAAATGTCCGCGCGTCTTGCTACCCTTGCGGCGCTTGAAATTTCGCGCCGCGCGCGCATCTGTCTTCCATTCCCGCCATCCAAGGAGAAACCCGCATGTACAACTGGCTCAAAACCGCGCTGCTCATGGCCGCCATCACCGCGCTTTTCGGCGCGTTGGGCGCGACGCTGGGCGGAATGGAAGGTATGGTGTTCGCGCTTTTGCTGGGCGGCGGCATGAACCTTTTCGTTTATTGGTTTTCCGATCGACTGGTCTTGAAAATGTACCGGGCGCGCGAAGTAGACGCCCAATCGGCACCGGATTTTTATCGCATGGTGCGCGAACTCGCCCAGCGCGCCGATCTGCCCATGCCGCGCGTCTACATCATCGACGAGGCGCAGCCCAATGCCTTTGCCACGGGACGCGACCCGCAACACGCCGCCGTCGCCGCCACCGCCGGCATTCTGCAAACGCTCTCGGCGCGCGAACTGCGCGGCGTCATGGCGCATGAACTGGCGCATGTGCAGCACCGCGACATCCTCATTTCCACTATCGCCGCGACGCTGGCAGGCGGCATTTCCGCCTTCGCCAATCTCTTCATGTTCCTTGGCGGCGGACGCGGACGCGTGCATCCGCTCGCCGGTCTCCTGGTCATGCTGCTCGCGCCCATTGCCGCCGCCCTTATCCAGATGGCGATTTCCCGCGCGCGCGAATTCGAGGCCGACCGGGGCGGCGCGGCCATCAGCGGCGACGCGGACGCCCTGGCGGACGCGCTGGAAAAAATTCATGCGCGCGCCCGCAGCATCCCCCTGAAAACCGCCGAAGCGCACCCGGAAACCGCGCAGATGATGATCATGAACCCGCTTTCCGCCAGCAGCCTGCAAAACCTCTTTTCCACGCATCCGCCCATGGCGGAGCGCGTCGCCCGGCTCCGGGCGCTGAAGGCGCAGGTGCGTTCTCATGGATTCCCGGAACCCGGTTCCCGATCCCGGATGCGATAAAGCGCCACTTCCGCGTTCAGGTTCGGATCCCGCGTAACCAATCGACCTTCGGCAAAACTCATGCGCTCGATGATTTCGATCCGCTCATCGGCGCACAGGCGCTCGAAATCGGCAATGGTGAAAAAGCGCACATTCGGCGAATCAAACCACTGGTATGGCAGGTGGCGGGAAACCGGCATGTGTCCGGCGGCAATGGCCTCGCGGTGCGGCTTGTAGGCAAAATTGGGAAAGGAGACGACGACCTCGCGCCCCACGCGCAACATTTCCCGCAAAATCGGCACGGTATGGCGCACAGTCTGTAACGACAACGACATGATGACGTGATCGAAGGAGCGATCCTCAAAACCGAAAAGCCCGCGCTCCAGGTTGAATTGCAGCACATTGACGCCGTTTTGGATGCAGGCGGCGACATTTTCCGGATCGAGTTCCACGCCGTAGCCGCGTATCTGCCGGGTATCCGCCAGCAGGCGAAGGAGTGTGCCGTCGCCGCAACCCAAATCCAGCACCCGTTCGCCGGGGGCGATCCAGCGGGCGATGTGTGCGAAGTCGAAACGCCCGCGCATCCGCGTCAGCGCGCTGCTCATAGGGTGATTCCTCGCAGGTAGGCGGCCAGTGTCGCGTGATAATGCGGCGTAGCCAGTAAAAAGGAGTCATGCCCGGCATCGCAGTCGATTTCCGCATAGCTCACGTTCAGGCCGTTATGCAAAAGCGCATAGACAATCTCGCGGCTCTTTTCCGGCACGAAGCGCCAGTCCGTCGTGAAGGAGGCGACAAAGAAATCTGCCCTGGCACGCGCCAGCGCCGCGCGCAAATCGCCCGCGTAATCAAAGGCCGGATCGAAATAATCCAGCGCCTTGGTCGCCAAAAGATACGTATTGGCGTCGAACGTTTCCGCGAACTTGTCGCCCTGGTGCCGCAGGTAGGATTCGATTTCAAATTCCACTTCGTAATTGAAACGATGCGCGCCATGCCGCATGCGGCGGCCAAATTTTTCCGCCAATTGATCGTCGGAAAGATAGGTGATGTGTCCCACCATGCGCGCCAGCCGGAGGCCGTTGCGCGGCTTGACCGGTTGTTTTGCCGATGGGTCACACTCGTAATAATGCCCGCCGTGGAAATCGGGATCGGAAAGAATGGCCTGCCGCGCCACTTCGTTGAAAGCGATATTCTGCGCCGACAACCGGGGCGTCGAGGCGATGACCATGCCGTGCCGCACCCGCTGCGGATATTCCAGCGTCCATTGCAGCGCCTGCATCCCGCCCAGCGACCCGCCGATGACCGCCGCCCAGGCGTCGATGCCCAGATAATCCGCCAGACGCGCCTGCGCCGCCACCCAGTCTTCCACCGTCACCAGCGGAAAGTCCGCGCCGTAAGGCCGCTTCGTTTCCGGATGGATGGACATCGGCCCGGTCGAACCGTGGCAACCGCCCAGGTTGTTTACCCCCACCACGAAGAAGCGCCGGGTATCCAGCGGCTTTCCCGGCCCAACCAGGTTATCCCACCAGCCCAGCGTTTCCTTCCGGTGATGCGCGTCGTAAAACCCGGCAACGTGGTGATTGCCGGAAAGCGCGTGACACACCAGCACCGCATTGCTCCTGGCCGCGTTCAGCGCGCCATAGGTTTCAAAGGCCAAGGAAAATCCCGGCAGGGTCGCGCCACTCTTCAACGCCAGCGTTTCGTCGAAAACCGCTGTCTGCGGCGTAACCAGACCAACGGACTGGTCCTTGCCGACATCCTGATCGTCCATCATGCTCCCAAACAAAAACCCGGTCGTAACATGGCAAAAGCCAAAAGCGCGGGACCGGGTTTGTCGCCTCGCTTTAGCAGAATTTGTAAAGCGCCGGCAAGCTGAGTTCAAAACGGCGCGAAGGAAAGCAGACAGTAAGGCTTTTTTTCCGAAAACGCAAGCATCCCGCGCTACAAGGGTGTGATTACTCACCGGTCGCTAAACGACGGATGGCGGTGGAGCGGGTGCGCAAGGGCGAATCGGCAGCGCGGGTGATAGCGGCGTATGGATTCAACCGCACGACGGTCTACAAGTGGCTCAAGGCGATAAAGCAGCCGGGGCTGGGCATGCGCGCCTTGCGTTCGCGCAAGGCACCGGGTCGGCCGCGTCGGCTGAGTTCCTGGCAGGAAAAGCAGGTTTTGCGCTGGGTTAATGGGCATGACCCGCGACAGTACGGACTGGATTTTGGTTTATGGACGCGCGTGGCGCGCCTCGAAGGCATCAGAGATGTATTTGAGGAAGATCAGGCCTAATGCGATGTGTTTATAATCGCTAGGCTCCATGTTGCCGCGCAGCTTGTCGGCGGCCTTGAACAGTTCTGCTTCAAAGCCGAGGTTGCCGCCGTTGTTGTCGTTTTGTGCTATGGTTTCCTGTCCCATGTGCATACCGTATTGTCCGGCACGACCAGAAACTCCGTCGCCAGCGCCACCGTACTTGCGCTTGACCAGGCCATGATCTTCCGCCATCCGGCTTTGATTCCCAAAATGGCAGGCGTCAACGATATGGCCTCTTATACCATTTGGATTGGCGATGGAAAGCGATTGCAAGTCTATCAGACAACCATGTTTCCCGCAGAGAGGCCTCCGGGGAAATACTACACGAATTTCTTCGCCACACTCGTAATGATGGAGTTCAGGCTGCCGTTACGGGGAGTTTCACAATAATCGGATGACCCCATCGATAATGGTTCGCACCCGGCTCATGACTTCATTTAAAATTTCGCTCAAATGCTCGAAGCGGACGTGTTCGGCGCTTTTCCCGCGTCCGGCGGCGTGGTTGGCGACTGGGTTGATGGCGGCATAAGGAAGTTCCATCTCGCGCGCCAGCACGGCTTCCGGCATACCGGTCATGCCGACGACTTCCGCGCCGTCGCGTTCCAGACGATCAATTTCCGCCGCCGTCTCCAAGCGCGGGCCTTGCGTTGCCGCATAGACGCCGCCGTCACGGACGGCAATGCCCGCCGCCGCCGCCGACAACACCAATTGCCGCCGCAAATTCTCATCATAGGGATGCGTAAAATCCACATGCGTCACGGACACGTCGTTTCCGTCGAAATAGGTATTCTTGCGTCCCCAGGTATAGTCCATGATCTGATGCGGAATCACGATGTCGCCAGGATTAAGATCGGCGCGTATGCCGCCGACGGAAGCGATCGAGACGACGCGCTGCGCGCCGCATTCCTTCAATGCCCAAATGTTGGCGCGATAATTGACGCGATGTGGCGGGATGCTGTGACCGTAACCATGTCGCGGAAGGAACAGCACATCGCGCCCGCGCATGCGGCCAAAACTCAAAACACCGGAAGATTCGCCATAAGGCGTGCGAATGACCCGACGTTCCTGAACGTCCAGGTTGGACAGTTGTGTAAGACCGCTTCCGCCAATGATTGCCAGCATGTTTTTTTTCTTTCGGATGAACGAGGAGTTGTGGAGTTTTTCTTATTTATAAGGTACGACAACAACAAGGCGGGAACAAGTCTGTGGATAAAGGAATGCGATTCAGGCGATTCAATACGTTACGAAATTTCCTTGCTTGCGTAAAGGTTGTGAATAGGCTGTGGAAAAAAATGGGATAAATTTCTCGAGGGGTAATTTTCGATTTTTATCCGCAAGTTTTCCCGTGGTTATACACAGCCTTGCCACGAGTGGAAGGACGAGCGGATGGGTAAGCAGGGCAATCGCATGAATGCCCGTTTTCCCCTTCACCTACTGCGCGAAAGAGAGAAAGGCACAAGGTTTCCCCCTCTCCCGCCAAGCGGGAGAGCGAACGCAGGGTGGTACACTTGCCGCTTTCCCGATTTTCCGGAACTCCTGACATGCAAGCTGACCGTAGCGCCGAGATTACCGCTCTGTTGCGCCGCCGCATTCTCATCCTGGATGGCGCGATGGGCACCATGATCCAAGGGTACGGGCTTGCGGAGGCGGACTACCGGGGTGAGCGTTTTTCCGGGCATCCGTGTGACCTGAAGGGCAACAACGATCTGCTCACGCTGACTCGTCCGGAAATCATCCGTGAAATTCACGAAAAGTATCTGGCGGCGGGCGCGGACATCATCGAGACCAACACCTTCAACGCAACCGCCATCTCGCAGGGGGATTACAGGCTGGCGGAACTGACGCATGAGTTGAATTTCATGGGCGCGCGCCTGGCGCGCGCGCCGTGCGACGAATGTATGGCGCGGCAACCGGAAAAGCCGCGTTTTGTCGCCGGGGTGTTGGGACCAACTTCGCGCACGGCTTCCATTTCGCCGGAAGTCAGCGATCCCGGCGCGCGCAACGTCAGCTTTGATGAACTGAAGGACAGTTATCTGGAAGCCATTGCCGGCCTGACCGAGGGCGGCGCGGATCTGCTGCTGGTGGAGACGGTGTTCGACACCCTGAACGCCAAGGCGGCGCTCTTCGCGCTGGAAGTGTTTTTCGAACGCGTCGGCAGGCGCTGGCCGGTGATGATTTCCGGCACCCTCACCGACGCTTCCGGACGCACCCTGTCCGGCCAGACTGCGGAGGCTTTCTGGAATTCCCTGAACCACATCCGTCCGCTTTCCTTCGGCTTCAATTGCGCGCTGGGCGCGAAGGAACTGCGTCCCTACGTAACGGAACTGGCGCGTTTTTGTGATAGTTTCGTTTCCGCGCATCCAAACGCGGGCTTACCCAATCCCCTGTCGCCAACAGGGTACGACGAAACGCCGGAAGACCTGGCGGCGGAACTGGCTGACTGGGCAAAACGCGGAATATTGAACATCGTTGGCGGTTGCTGCGGCACCACGCCCGCACATATCGCCGCCATCGCCCGCGCGGTTGCGGACATCGCGCCGCGCGTCGTGCCGGTCATCGCGCCGGAATTGCGGATTTCCGGATTGGAAGCCCTGAATATCGGACAGCACAGCCTGTATGTGAATATTGGCGAGCGCGCCAACGTCACGGGTTCGCGCGCCTTTGCCCGCATGATCCTGGAAGAACGTTATGACGATGCGCTTGGCGTTGCGCGTCAGCAGGTGGAAAATGGCGCGCAGGTCATCGACATCAACATGGATGAAGCCATGCTGGATTCCGTTGCCGCCATGGACAGATTCCTGAAATTGATGGTTTCCGAACCGGACATCGCCCGTGTGCCTGTCATGCTCGATTCTTCCGACTGGGCGGTCATCGAGGCTGGGCTGAAGTGTATTCAGGGCAAAAGCATCGTCAATTCCATTTCCATGAAGGAAGGGGAAGAGCGGTTCATCGAAAAGGCGAAACTGGCGCGGCGCTATGGCGCGGCCATCGTGGTCATGGCGTTCGACGAAGAAGGCCAGGCGGATAGCTTCGAGCGCAAGATCACCATCTGCCGGCGAGCGTATGAACGGCTTGCCGACATCGATTTTCCGCCGCAGGACATCATTTTCGATCCCAATATCTTTGCCATCGCCACCGGCATCGAGGCGCACGATAATTATGCGCTGGATTTCATCAACGCCGCCCGCTGGATACGCGAACACCTGCCTTACGCCCAGATTTCCGGCGGCGTCTCCAACGTCTCTTTCGCCTTTCGCGGCAACGATCTGGTGCGCGAAGCCATCCATACGGTCTTCCTCTACCATGCCATTGCCGCAGGCATGAGCATGGGCATCGTCAACGCGGGCATGCTCGGCGTCTATGACGATTTGGACGCCGATCTCAGGGAAAAGGTGGAAGACGCGCTGTTGAATCGCGTTCCTCACGCGGTGGAGGCGCTGGTGGAATTCGCCCAGCATGTTCACGCGGACAGGACGGCACGCAAATCCGGTGGCCCCGACCTTGCCTGGCGTCAATGGCCGGTGGAAAAGCGCTTGGAATACGCGCTGATCAAGGGCATCAGCGAATTTGTCGCCGCCGACACCGAAGAAATTCGCGCCCATCTGGAGGCCGAAGGCAAGCCGCCGATCGCCGTCATCGAAGGCCCGCTGATGCGCGGTATGAACGCCGTGGGCGATCTCTTCGGCGCGGGCAAGATGTTTTTGCCGCAAGTGGTGAAGTCCGCGCGCGTGATGAAGCAGGCGGTCGCCAGCCTGATTCCCTACATCGAAGCCGAAAAGATGCGTACCGGCACCTCCAGCAAGGGCAAAATCGTCATTGCCACCGTCAAGGGCGATGTTCATGACATTGGTAAAAACATCGTTGGCGTGGTGCTGGGCTGCAACGGCTACGAGGTGATTGACCTGGGCGTCATGGTGCCGTGCGAAAAGATTCTGAATGCCGCGCGTGAACACGGGGCGCAGGCCATCGGGCTTTCCGGCCTGATAACGCCTTCGCTGGAAGAGATGCGCCATGTCGCCGCCGAGATGCAGCGCCAGGGTTTTTCCGTGCCGCTCCTGATTGGCGGCGCAACCACGAGCCGCGCCCATACGGCGGTGAAGATCGCGCCGGATTACGCGACCGGCGTGGTGGTTTATGTCCCTGACGCTTCGCGCGCCGTTGGCGTCGTCACCCGTCTTTTTTCCGCCGAACAGGAAGCGGGTTATCGTGCCGAGCTGGCGGAGGAATATGCCGATCTGCGCGCGCAGTACGCGGAAAAAAAAGGGGCAACCCTGGTTACGCTTGCCGAAGCGCGCGCCAACGCTTTTGTCTGGCAAGGCGACTATCGACCGCAAGCGCCACGTCAGACGGGCATACATGAAATTGTCTTCGATCTGGCGAAACTGGCCGAATGGATCGACTGGACGCCGTTTTTCCAGAGCTGGGATCTGGCCGGACGCTTTCCCGCCATCCTGGAAAACGCCGCCGTCGGCGAAACCGCCCGCCAGCTTTACGCGGATGCCCAAAACATGCTGGAAAAAATCGTCCGCGAGCGCTGGCTTGTCGCCAAGGGCGTCTATGCGCTTTGGCCCGCCGCCCGCATTGGCGACGACGTGGTTTTTTACACGGACGAAACGCGCAAGACGGAACATGGCCGCTGGCTGGGTTTGCGCCAGCAACACCGGCAGCCGTCCGGGCGCCGCAACTTGGCGCTCGCCGATTTCGTCGCCGAAGCGACGAGCGGCATCCCCGACTGGGCAGGACTCTTCGCCGTTACCGCTGGACTGGAGATGGAAGCGCGTACAAGGGATTTCGCCGCCGCGCATGACGATTACAGCATCATTTTATTGCAGGCGCTGGCCGACCGTCTGGCGGAAGCCGCCGCCGAGTGGCTGCACCGGGAAATCCGCCGCGACATCTGGGGTTACGCGCCAGAGGAAAATCTCGCGCTTGCCGCTCTGCTCGCCGAACGCTATGTCGGCATCCGTCCCGCGCCCGGTTATCCCGCCTGTCCCGACCACAGCGCCAAGCGCGAGATTTTTCGCCTGCTGGAAGCGGAGCGGCGCATCGGCATGACGCTTACCGAATCCTGCGCCATGGTTCCCGCCGCTTCCATTGCCGGGTTTTATCTCGCGCATCCGGAAGCCCATTATTTCGCCATCCCCAAAATCGGCAAGGATCAATTGGAAGATTGGATGCGACGCGCGGGAATGGATGCGGCGGAAGCGCAAAAGTGGCTGGGAGCGGTGTTGTAGGCCTTGTGCGCCGGACATCGGTCCGGCGAAACTCGAAGCAGCAAGAAATTGGCGGTAGCCCTGAAGGGCTGTCGGTCAAACCCCATTGGGAAGGGGTTCCAACCGTAGCGCCTTTCTTATGGGCGGAGTTTCAAACCGGAGTTGGTTTTACGACGAAGCGCTTTTCCTGCTCCGGCCCTGACCCCTGTAGTAACATGCCGCTTTTGCTTTCCTAGAGGTAAATGCGTCATGTGCGCTTCTCCGACCGCCGAAACCTTCGGCAATAATCCCCTGCTTCTGGCGAAATGCCATGTTGGCGTTGCCGTAACCTACGTTGCGCTGTCCGTTTTTGGTCTTGTCTTTTTTCCGGAAGCCAGCATTCGGGCAAAGACCATATTGGCGGGGTTGTTCGTGTTTGGCCTGATCCACGCGGCGCTGGCGCCTGCCTGTGCCAAGAGGAACGAACAGGCGCGCAGGATTTCGGAATTCCTGTTTTCCGCCCTTATTCTGGCTTTTCCCATCGGCACCCTGCTTTCCATCTACCTGTTCCTCCCCGCGACACAATGGCAATCCTCCGCGACGGAAAGCGACGCGGAGTTTGAGCCTTGAAGGGCAGATGCGCCTTTACTTGGTTGAAACGGGTTTGCGGATGGCTTCCGAAAAACGGCTGCTGCGGAAAACAGGGCTTCAGCATGCACCGATCCAGCCCCGGATTCATGCGCATCCGCCCGACAAATCCCGGTTGTTTCCGATGATTTCCAGGAGTGCCGCATCCTCGATGACCCCTCTCGCCGGCAGATTGAATTTCGCCGCCGCCTGCATCAGGACGTGTCCGCCTTCACGCCATTGATCTGGCCGCCGCCCGCCTGGAAGCGTCTCCATTCGGTACGCACCGGGAGCGAATGTGTGCCAGTTGTTGATTGTCGTCTTGTCGTTGCTGCCGCTCTTCCTGAACCACAGTTGTTCAGCGGCAATATCCTCCCCGAACACCGGGACGTCCGAATTGCCTGCCGTCGTGTCGTAATCGTAAATCACGTCCTGACCTTCGCCACGCAAGGTTTTCGATTCAGCAACGCCAGTATTTCCGCACGGTCTTCACGAGTTCGTGACCGTGATTTTTTCGCCGGGCGCGTCCAGACCCAACCCTTTTTCCGTCGGCAATTCCATGAAATGGATATAACCTTCCGCGCCCGGATCGATGCGGGAGGTTGGTGGCAGTCCTTCGGGGCTGCTGGTTTGACGTCATTGGGAAGGGGTTCTCCCTTCTTCCCCATGGCTGCGATCGAAACCCCGGCCTTCAGGCCGGGGTCTCGACCTTCGCGTCTTGCCGACAACGAGCGGGGTTTCGATTCGGAACTCCCCGGGCTGCCTACAGTAATTCCCATGAGGCGTTGATGATCGGGATCAGGTCTTCGCAGTCGCCCGACAGGTTCGTTCCCTGCGGCGGGTTGTAGGCGGACATGGCCGCTACCAGCGCCTGTACCCCGGATTCCCCCAGAACCGCGTCTTCC
>JAIRLE010000089.1 GCA_031259605.1 Zoogloeaceae bacterium | reverse complement strand
CGTCAAAGACGCGGAAGACGGAAAATCACGCTTCCAGAGTGCGCGACCAGAATCCAGCAACTGCTTGGGGAAGAGTTTTGCAAAAGGCTCAAAGGCTTTGATGGTTTTCTGCAAGTAGTTTAACCGCACTAAAAGAGGGATAGGTGGATATAAAAAAATCAGGCTTTTAAACCCGGTTTTGATGTTTTAATTTTTATTTCCCATTACTATTGATGTTGGGATGTTTGGCGCTGATGGATTTACACTTACCCGCATTCTTGCAGGTTCTATGATTAAATCCATGTCTTCCATTGGGATTGCTCCGAGGATTACTTGATTTCCCAGTACCAGAGCACCAGTTACGCATTTTCGATTAAGCATTTCTATTCGAACTGGTGGAAACGTATCTTATCTGTTGTTTTTCCCCGTCCGCCAGTGTTGCTTCTCGCGTTTTCACAGTCTTTTAATTGCAATTGAATTGCAACATGTTCCGGAATGCAAAGATGTAATGCGCCAGTGTCGACTAGTGCATTGGCGTCCAGCTTTTCTAGATCGTTTCTGCTGTCGTTTGCCAGACGAATGTCTGTATATGTGACGCCCATGATGCTTTCCTCCTGTGGTTGAGTGCAGTCTAGCACAAAAAATGATGTTGTCTGCCTTGGTTGGCGACCGCTCGCCCTGGTCTGGCGCTGACCATTCGCCCGTCACCCACAGGGGCTGGCTGCTGCTCCCGGTCGGCGACCCGGTTGCGCTTGGGCGGCACAACCGGAAAGTACCCTGAATCAATAGCTCGTTGCCGGACTTCGTCTCCTTCGCAGGCACGATCCATCGACAGGGCAACGGGACGAGCTGTTGGCCCAAGCCGCTCGGCGCGTCATGGGCCTGTCCGGCAGACAGCGAAAATGCTTGGCCGTTCGCGCATCCGCGGCAACCAGGGCAAGAAATTATCCGTAAATAACGTTGATTTTTGCAGGGACTTTCCGAAAGGCGATGATGGCAGCAGTCAAACGGTTGAGCGCCACAAAGCTGCGTTCGGGTTTTTCGTAACGAACCAACAACTTGCGAAATCGATTGAACCCGCTATGGCATTCGACCACCCAGCGCCGATCTTTCTTCTTGGAATGGCCGTCTGAGCGCATCGACTTCCGTGCGCCGACCCATCACATGCGCAATGCAGCCATGCGACTCGAGCGCGTACGGATGCGTCTTGCCCTGATAGCCCGCATCCGCACACAGGTGCTTGCTGCGGCGCTGAGGCGGCTTCTTTTTCGCGACCTCGATCATCTCCAGTACCTCTGCCAGCCGCTGACTGTCGTGGAGGTTGGCTCCAGTCACGGCGAGCGACAACGGGACGCCACGACCGTCTGCCAGCAAATGCCGCTTGCCGCCTTTTTTCCCCGATCATCCGTCGGGTTCGCCAACGCCTTCTTGTGCCAACGGCGCTTTCATCATCGCACCATCGATACTTTGCCAGCGCCAGGCAACCCCGGACAACTCATCCCATTCGGCCAACCCCGCCCTCCACAACGATTCATAAAAGCCTGCCGCCTCACATTCCAGAAACCGCTCATGGATGGCTCTGGCATTGCCAAACCGTTCCTTGGGCAAGGCTTTCTTTCCATTGGCAGCCTGCGCGCAAAACATACACGATGCCTTCAAATACCTGCCGCGTGGGTTTCCGGAGACGCCTGGCGCCTGGCGCTTGGCTTGCGCTTGTACTCCTTGGCAGGCAACACCCTCGCCGACATCAACGGCTCGACTCGTCGTCAGAACCCCTCCGACACTTCCCATGACGCCAACCGCTTTGCCAAAATCGATCTCCTCATATTGTCATGACCAATCGACGGCGATGCGCCGACCATGTGGCCGGAAGAGCCGATCATTCCAGAAAACGGCGCAGGGCGGCGCGGCCTTCCTGACAGGAGGATTCCGGCAGCGCCTCGGCTTCTTCCAGGGCGGCAAGGAGAGAGCGGCGGCAGGATTGGAAGCGGCGTTCGTCGCTTCTCAGGGCGGCAACCCGCGAAAGCAGCTTTTCCACCAGCGCCATATCCGCCAGTACACGCCGGGAATCCCAGTCGGCCGCGCGCGCCAAGCCACGGCAGGCGTATTTCAGGCGCATGAAATCCGGGTTTTCCTGAAGACGCAAGGCCATCAGTCCCTGCGTTACGCGCTCCTCTTCCGCCATGCCGCGCCGGTTACCCGCCAGATCGCGCGCGCCTTCCAGGCTGGCGCGCATACGCGCCGAAGCGCCAAACGACAG
Source organism: Zoogloeaceae bacterium (assembly GCA_031259605.1). Lineage (GTDB taxonomy): Bacteria > Pseudomonadota > Gammaproteobacteria > Burkholderiales > Rhodocyclaceae > Azovibrio. The sequence goes on along the minus strand of JAIRLE010000089.1, from coordinate 5,300 downwards.
TTGCCGCGGGCGTCCGGCCAGGGCGGCGGACACGCGTTTTCCCAGGTCTTTCAACGGCGCGTTCATCGCCCATCCAACGGACAACGCGGTGCTTCCTCCAGCGGCAGGTCATGGCTGGCGGCACGGCGCTCCCCCAGTTCCAGGAACTCCAGGCGCAATTCCAGGCGGCGGCTGGCTTCCGGATTGGACTTCAGAGCATTGAAGGAAGACCCGCCAACCAGGAACAAATCGCGCACCATGAGCCGATCCTCGGCGCTCAAGGCGGCGGAAGCCTCCGGGGAAAGCAGGACGCACAACAGACGTTCGGCGCGTTGCAGGGAAAGATGGAGGTTGTACAGATAGCCGCCGCGCGCGTCGGCAAACCCTTCCACCACCACGCGCTTCAGCCACTTCTCGCCCAGCGGTTCGCGCGCCAGCTTGAGAATCTGCGGCGTCATTTCACGCAGCAGCCTGGCCTGTTCTGGATTCAGGCGGTGACTGTCGGTCTCGAAGCGGGCGCGGTCGCCAAAATCCACCACCCGGCCACGCACACTGACGCCAGGAAAATCGGCTGCAATGCGCGAAAGGTCCTGCATGAAGGCATCGATTTCTTCCTCCCGCCCCGCCTTTCGGTCTTCGCTCTGGGCAATCTCATGGGTAATCGCCAGCAGCGCCACGCTCATGGCAACCAAAAACAGCACCATCAGCGCCGTCATGAGATCGGAAAAGGATATCCAGAAAGGCTGTTCCGCCGTATCGGGATGCGGCGCGGGCGGCGGCGAACGGCGCGTCATTCGTTGCCCGCCGTGAGGTTTTCCAGAGTGTCGCCCAGGGCTTCGATAGCGCCTTTCAGGTAATCGACCGCCAGCGCCACTTCCTTGTGAAACTGTTGGTTGCCCACACTCAACGTACGCTCGATGTTTTCGGCAAAACGCCGGTGCGCCTCGCCCAACACCTGATTGACGCCTTCCAGATACGCGCCCGCCTCCGTCTTGGCGGCGGAAAGCGACTGCGCGGCGGCTTCCATGCGCCGCAGCAGATCATCCGTCAACGCCGCTTCGCGGCGGGACTGTTGCAAAATGCCACGCAATTCGGCCAGCATCGCGGCAATGGCCTCGCGGTTTTGGGTTTCATGCCGCATCACCGCGTTGGCGTCCGCTGCCGCCTGCGCCAACGCGGAAGAAGCCGCCAGCAATTGACCGCTCACCTGGGCGCTGGCCTGGGCGAAACTGTCCGCCGCCTTGCCTACGCCGCTGCCCACATGCGTGAGTCCTTCGGCGACGGCACCGACCGCGCCCTGGCTCATGCCGTCGATGCGGGCGACAATCCTCTCCAGTTCGCGCGCCATGCGCCGCATCCCTTCGGCGTTCTGGACGAGCAAGCCTTCCAGTTCCATGTTGCCATGCCCCAACTGCGTTTCCATGCGCTGGGCAAAGCCGGAAAGCAGGGGTTCCAGTGCACGGGCGGAAACTTCGCCCTGATGCTTGCCTGCGGCTTCCACCGCCGCCGCCATGCGCGCCAGGGGTTCGCGCAGATTCCTGCTGACCGCTTCGCTCACGCCCTCCGCAATGCGCTCGCCAAGCCGGATGCCCATCTCTTGCCACAACTTCGCCTCTGTCTGCCGCTGTTCAAGAAGCAGCGTTCCCAGGCTTTTCAAATCCACGCCTTGCCGTACCGTCTGTTCGCTGGCCGCCACCAGGCGCGAGAGATATTCTTCTTCCACGCCACTCTCGAAGAGACTGTCAATCTGTTCGGCAAGCCGCGCGCTCAGGCGATAGGCGAGCGTCACCAGCGATTTTTCCACCCAGGTCGCCAGCATTGCCAGCGTAATCGCCAGGGCGGAAACCTGAAAGGCGTGGCCAACGCCCTGAATCAGGTTGCCCAGGCTCAGACGCACCGTATCGGTATCGCTGTTAACCTCGAAATGACTCAGTCCCGCAATCAGGCCGGCAAAGGTGCCGATGATGCCAATACCAGTGAGAATGCCGGGCAGATGGCGATAAAACCCGGTATTCAGCGGTGTATCCACCAATGCCGTGGGCGTGAAGAAGTGTCCGGCAACAGTGGTCGCGCGCAACGCGCCCCTGGTGCCATCCTGCCGGTGCAGGGTCTGGGCGTATTCGCGCCACAGGTGACGCAAGGGCGCGCTCGTCATGACCTCTTGGGAGATGCGTTCCGGCGTCGGCGTCCCCTTGCCGGAAATCGCCGCCAGCGCCCGGATCGCCCGCCGCAACCGCGCCTGCAACAGCAGGGCGGGCAAGACGAACCGCAACAGGAATACCAGCGCCAGCAACACCAGCAGGGCAAATACCAGCCCGGTACCTCCCGGCCCATTCCAAAGCGTGGCAAAACTGCTCATGAGGCGCATTTCCTGTGGCGTGACGACAAGGCGCGATGGTACACCAGGGATTCGCGCTCCGGCATTCGGAGGCGGAAAAAAACCGAAGGCAGGATCCGCCTCCAGCTTTTGCGGCGCGGACGACAGCGCCTTTCTCGCCGAAAGATGTTTTGGTTATTTGATTTTCCCGAAACAGTCTAAGCCTTGCCCCGCAAATCTTTTAGCATCCCACTTTCTCATCAAAACGGAGATCGCCATGAGCGCCAACACGCAAAAACTTCTCACCTTCATCCAGGACATCACCCGCTTGCTGGAAAACAAACCGGACGAGGCCATCATTCTCGCGGAAGGCAAAAAACTAGTGGCCACCCTGGTCAGCAGCGACGAGTGGCTGCCTGACGCCTTCGCCCAGCCGCATCCGCAGCATTACCAGCAATACCTGCTCTACGCCGATCCGCTGGATCGGCTTTCCATCGTCAGTTTCGTCTGGGGGCCAGGGCAAAAGACGCCGGTGCATGACCACCTGACCTGGGGCATCGTCGGCGGACTGCGCGGCAAGGAACGGGAAATCACTTTCCGGAAACAGGCGGACGGCAGCTACAAGGAAACCGGGCGCGACATTCTCGACGTCGGCGGCGTGACCGCCGTCTCGCCCAACATCGGCGACGTTCACGAAGTTTCCAACGCCCTGACCGACCGTCCCTCGATCAGCATTCATGTTTATGGCAAGAACATTGGCCGGGTGCATCGGCATGTGTTCGACATTGCCACGGGCGCGGCCAAATCCTTTGTTTCCGGCTATGCCAACGACGTGCTGCCCAACCTGTGGAGCGAACCAGCCGCATGAGCGTTTCCCTGCCCGCCGCCGTGCCTCGTAAGACCTTTGCCGACGTTCGCGCCGCGCTTCTTGAGCGGCGCGAAATCGCCCTGTTGGATGTGCGCGAGGAAGACCCGCACGCACGGGCGCATCCGTTGTTTGCCGCCAACCTGCCGCTTTCGCGCCTGGAACTGGAAGTCTACGCCCGGCTGCCACGGCGCGATGCGGCCATCGTCACCCTGGATGACGGCGAGGGCTATGCCGAGCGGGCGGCGCGACGCTTGTCGGCATTGGGGTACAACGATGTGGCGGTGCTGGCGGGCGGCGTTTCCGGCTGGCAGGCGGCGGGCGGGGAATTGTTTTGCGATGTGAATGTGCCGAGCAAGGCGTTTGGCGAACTGGTGGATGCCACGCGCAATACGCCCGCGCTGGAAGCCGAAGCCGTGAAGAAGCTGCTGGACGCCCAGGCGGACATGGTCGTGCTGGATGTGCGCCGTTTCGATGAATACCAGACCATGAGCATTCCCACGGCCATCAACGTCCCTGGCGCGGAGCTGGCCTTGCGGGCTTCGACGCTTGCGCCCAGGCATGAGACGATGATCATCGTCAATTGCGCCGGGCGCACACGCGGCATCATCGGCGCGCAGTCGCTCGTCAATGCCGGTCTGCCAAACCCGGTGTTCGCGCTCAAAAACGGCACGATCGGCTGGACGCTGGCGGGACAGGCGCTGGAACATGGGCAGACGCGGCGTTTCGGGCCGGTGGCGGAATCCGCCCGGCGGCAAGCGGCGGCGCGCGCCAAACGGCTGGCCGAACGCGCGGGCGTCCAATGGACAAGCCTTGCCGAAATCGAAGCATGGAAAAGCCAGGACGGACGCACGACGTTTTTTTTCGATGTCCGCGATCCGGAGGAATACGCCGCTGGACATCTTCCGGGTTTTCGTTCCGTGCCCGGCGGCCAGTTGGCGCAGGAAACGGAAATGATCGCCCCGACGCGCGGCGCGCGCATGGTGCTGTTCGACGATGACGGCGCGCGCGCCAATATGACCGCTTCCTGGCTCGCGCAAATGGACTGGGAAGTTTACACGCTGACGCTGGCCGATACCGCCGCGCTCACGGAACACGGCCACTGGCAAGCGCCGTTGCCGCCGACGCCGGATACGCCGCGCGTCCATCCGGTCACGCTGGCCGACTGGCTGGATTCCGCCGATCCGCCCGCCGTCATCGATCTGACCGCATACGCCAATTACCGGCGCGGCCATATCCCCGGCGCGTGGTTCGCGTTGCGCGCCGGGCTTGCCGAGGCGTTGGAGAAAATCCCCAGGGCCTCCCGCCATGTGCTCACCTGCGCCAGCAGCCAGCTTGCCCGGTTTGCCTTTGCGGAACTGGCGGCGATGACCTCCGGCGAGGTCTTTGTGCTGGAAGGCGGCAGCAACGCCTGGAAGGCCGCGAACCTGCCGCTGGAACAGACGGAGCGCCTAGCCTCCGAACCGCTGGATCGCTATCGCCGTCCCTACGAGGGCACGGACAACAGCGCCGCCGCCATGCAAGCCTATCTCGATTGGGAATCCGGCCTCGTCGCCCAACTGGAACGCGACGGCACACATCACTTCCGGGTCATCCAGGCGTCAGCAGGCGGGAAACGGTAGACCGGAAGGGCGGCGCGGGGCGGGGCGGATCCGCGCCCACGCTTCCATCCGTCTCATTCAGGAATTGCAATAGGGCGTCACGTCCTGCGGCCACAGGATTTTTCCCTTGCCGTCCTTCAAGACTTCCGCGCCGCACTCGGCGCGCTCGACGCGAAAGAGGGGCTTGCCCGTCAAGGTATATATGCCGCGCGCAGCCTCCGGCGTTCGCCGTTTTCTTCGTCCTTTGTGTGCTGATTGATGAGGATCAGACCGGCTTCCGAGTCGATCCGGGCGGTTTGCCAGGTTTCTTCATCGTAAAACCAACTCCGGTTTGAAACCCCGCCCGTAAGAAAGGCGCGAAGGTTGAAACCCCGGCCGCGGCCAGGGTTTCGACCGTAGCCATTCTTGAGGGGAGAGAACCCCCCTTCCCAATGGAGTCAGACCGACAGCCCTGAAGGGCTGTCGCTAATTTTTGCTGAAGGATGCGATCGGAAATACCGGAAAGTCGTCCGTGTTTCCTTGCGTGTTCGAGTCTTCC
>JAIRLE010000060.1 GCA_031259605.1 Zoogloeaceae bacterium | reverse complement strand
CCGGTGCCGCCGTTGGAAGCGTCGCCAGCGGAAGCGGTGCGCTGTACCTTGTTGGCATTGTTGCCGTCCGCGTTGTCATTGCTGATATCCGACACGGCGGCATAAAAGTTGGTGCGCTTGGAAAGCGCGTAGGTATAGCCCAGCGCCCATTGTTTGGACTTGCCCGCGCTGGCGTCCGTCTCGTCATCCAGCTTGGATTGCGTGTAGGAAGCCTGGATGGCGTGTTTGCCAAACGGTACGGTCACGCCCAGAAGCCAGCTTTTCAGGGTGATGTCATCCCAACCGACATTGGAAACCGAAAGTTTGTTCTTGTCGTAGAAGGCGTGCAGCTTGACTACCTTGAAATCATAGCTTCCAGCCAGTGCCCAGTTGGTGATCTTGGGTTTTATCGCGCCGAGGATGCCCGCGCCGTCGTCGTCATCCTTTATGCGATGGTAGGAGAAACCGACATCCAGCGGGCCATTGGTATAGCGTGGCAGCAGGGCAATCACGGTATTGTCGTGTTCATTATCGACGTTTTCAGTCAAGATGGCGTTGGTCGAATAGGCCGCCGTCAGGTTGAAGCCGCCCCAGCTTGGCGTCACGTAAGCAACGGTGTTATCCACGCGGGTCGGGTCAAACAGATTTTCGCCAGGAGCTTGGAGTCCCGCCGCGAAGACGTTGCGATATTGCCCGACCGTACCGCTTCTGAAAGGATCGATGCTGGAAAGCAGGCTGTAGTGCGGCGCGTAGAGGCGGCCAGCAATGAAGGTGCCGAAACTGCCGGTCAGCCCCAGATAAGCTTGGCGTCCGAACAGGCGACCGTTCTGCCCCAGAACGCCGGTGTCCGCCGCGAAGCCGTTTTCCAGCACGAACAGGGCTTTCACGCCGTTGCCCAGGTCTTCCGTACCCCTGAAACCCAGGCGGTTTCCGGAGGAAATGCCGGAATCTATGGAATTCTTGCCGCCTATGTCGTCCGTGATGTTATCGCCGCGATGCGAAAGGCCAACATCGACCGAACCGTAAATCTGCACGTTGGACTGCGCCAAAGCCGCGCCAGAGATGGCGGTGGCGACGGCCAGAACGATCAGTTTTTTCTGCATGGAAATCTCCTTGTCTGTGCGTTGAATTGCGTGGAAACGAAGCAAAATCTTTGCTACTGCCCGGAAAATAGCAAAATCGGCACAGCATCGCCAACAATTTATTGCTGCTTTGTTTATAAGACAGTGCCGCGAATATAATGCACAGTCCTTGCATATGCAAAGATTCGCCGTCCCGTTCAGTTGCCGATGACGCCTGATCCCTGATCCGCCAATACGCGGGGAAGATGAAAGCGCAAACACTCGTCCGCGCCCCTGATTTCCTCGATTTGACTTTTCCGCTGGTTCCTGACGGACAGGCGTTGCAGGTGTTCGATGACCTGCGCCACCAGAATTTCCGGCGCGGAAGCGCCGGCGGTGACGCCGATATGGCGCTTGTCGACGATCCAGGCGGGATCGATTTCGTCGGCGGAATTCACCAGATGCGCGGCAATGCCCAGACTGGCGGCGACTTCGCGCAGACGGCGGGAGTTGGAACTTTTGGGACTGCCCACCACCAGCACCAGCTCGCAGCGCGCCGCCAACAGTTTGACCGCGTCCTGGCGGTTCTGGGTCGCGTAGCAGATGTCGTTCTTGTGTGGCCCCCGAATGTCTGGAAAGCGCTGTTTCAGGGTAACGATGATCTGTCCGGCGTCTTCCACGGAAAGCGTGGTCTGGGTCACGAAAGACAGGGCATCGGGTTTGGCGACGACGAGCCTTGCCGCGTCCTTCACGTTTTCCACCAGATACATGCCGGTCTCGCTCTGGCCCATGGTGCCCTCGACCTCCGGGTGTCCCTTGTGGCCGATCATCACCACTTCGCGTCCCTGGGCGCGCATCTTGTCGACCTCGAGATGCACCTTGGTCACCAGGGGACAGGTCGCGTCAAGGACATTCAGGCCACGACGCGTCGCCGCCACGCGCACCGCCCGAGAAACGCCGTGGGCGCTGAAAATCAGGGTGCCGCCGGGCGGCGCCTCATCCACTTCCTCGATGAAGACCGCGCCTTTTGCCCGCAGACTGTCGCAGACGAAAGGGTTATGCACGACTTCGTGCCGCACATAGACGGGCGCGCCGAATTTTTCCAGGGCGCGTTCGACGATGCCGATGGCGCGGGTCACGCCCGCGCAGAAGCCGCGTGGATTGGCAAGCAGGATGCGCATGGGGTCAGAGGACGGCAATGACATTCACCTCGAAACGAATGCGCTTGCCCGCCAGCGGATGATTGAAATCGAAAGTGGCGTGGGTATCGGAAAGCGCGCGCAAAAAGCCGGAAAACGGACTGCCGTCGGACGTGGAAAATTCCACGAGAGCGCCTTCCCGCAAGACGACCTCCGGCGGCAGGGCAAAACGGGCAATGCGCTCGATGAGACGCGGATTCACCGCGCCAAAAGCTTCTTCCGGCAAAAGATCGAAAATCCGGTGTTCGCCTTCCTGCAAGCCGATGAGCCTGGCTTCCAGTTGCGGCGCCAGTTGCCCGCCACCCATTTGCAGGGTTGCGGGCGAAAGATCAAAGGTGGAGACGAAGGTTTCGCCCTCCGGCGTGGAGAGACGGTAATGCAAGGTGAGATAGCTGTCGGCTTGAATCGGCATTGGACGTCGGAAAAAGAAAAGGGGGTTGCCTGAAACCGCATGCGCGCGTTTTCCCTGTCGGGCTTTGAAAGCAGGCATGAAGCGTTGCAGTGTTGAGGAAACTTGCCTTACCGTCAAGCGTCCATCGGTTGCGCCAGATTGGCCATGCCACGCTCACCATTTTGGTGCGCGAACAGGCGTCAATATCCAGGACATATTTATAATACATTGAAAAACAACAGAAAAAAATATGGCACAGAACGTGCGTTGCTTGGCGCATCCGGTTTTGGCGGGGGCATACTTCATGTTTCAGACCTCACGACATGAGCGCCTGTATCATCACGCGCAGGAAAACGCGCGCCTGGTGGCGCTTGGCGCGCAGGTAGCGGAAGAGGAACATGCCGCCGCCCTGCGCGAAAGCCTTTCCGCCATGCTTTTTCGCCTGGAAGGCACATTGAATGTCATGGCATCCGTCATTGCGCGTTTGCGGCCACGCGAGCCTGACATGGCAAAGGCGCTGCAATCCGCCTTGCAGGAAGGCCGCGCCCATCTGGAAGACCTGCGCCAGTTCATTTCGCAAAGCCAGCAGGAGGCCATTTCGCCGGTCAATCTCAACGAGGTGCTGCATGACGTGCTGAATGTGTGTACGCCGCGCCTGCTGGCCTCCGGCATCCGCATCGACTGGCAGCCCGCCGCCGTCTTGCCGAGCGTCCTGGGACGCCCCATCGAATTGCGCGCGCTGTTCAAGGCGCTGGTGGATAACGCCATCGACGCCTTATCCGCGCGCGGCTGGAAAACGCGCGAAATCAGCCTGACCACCCGCGCTGAAGCAGGCGTACAGGTACGCATCGACGACAGCGGCCCCGGTATTCCCGCCGGACTGGAACTCAAGGTCTTTGAACCCTTCTTCACGACACACGCACGACGCACGGGACATCTGGGCACGGGATTGTCGCGCGCCCAGCAGGTCGTGACCGAACACGGCGGCCTGCTGGATATCCTGCCCGCGCCGGGCGGCGGCTGCCGCGTCCTTGTGGAACTGCCAACAGGGAGCGGCGCATGAAAAGGGAAACCGAAAGCGCCGACGCGCAGCGGCATGATCTGCATCTGGCGCATCTCGATGCCCTCTATGGCGTGAGCCAGGTGCTTTCCCGTTCGCTGGATTACCGCGAAATCATACAGGAAGTGCTGCGCATTCTCGACGAATCCGCCGCGCTCGGCCGGGGATTGATCAGTGTGCTGGAACCGGATGGCAGCCTGCTGGTGCAATCCGTGCACGGCGTGAATCCCGCCAGACTGGAACCGCCGGTGCGCTACCGCTCCGGTGAGGGCGTACTGGGATTCGTCATGGAAAAAAACCGCACGGTCATTTTGCGGCGCGTACAGGAGGAACGACGTTTTTCCAACAAGATGGGCATCTATGATCCGCATCTCCCCTTCATCGCCGCGCCGATACAGGTCGCGGGCAGTCTGCGGGGCGTACTGGCCGTGCAGCCGCAAAGCGGAGAGGACGATCTCCTGGAGGATCGCGCGCGCTTCCTGGAAATGATCGCCAACCTGATCGGCCAGAGCCTGCGCCTTTCCCTGCAAGTGGAACAGGAAAAACGCTCGATCCTCGAAGAACGCGATCTGCTGCGGCGCGCGGTGCGGCATCAACACGGCTTCGACAGCGTGGTGGGGCGCTCCGGGGCAATGCGGCGGGTGTTCGAACAAGTGCGGCTGGTGGCCAAATGGAATACCACTGTCCTGATTCGTGGCGAGACGGGTACGGGCAAGGAATTGATTGCCAACGCCATCCATTACAATTCGCCGCGCGCGCGCGGCGCGCTGGTCAAGCTGAACTGCGCCGCCTTGCCGGAAAACCTGCTCGAATCCGAACTCTTCGGGCACGAGCGCGGCGCGTTTACCGGCGCGATCTGTGGCCGCAAGGGACGCTTCGAGCAAGCCGACGGCGGCACCTTGTTTCTGGACGAAATCGGCGAAGTTTCCCCGGCTTTCCAGGCCAAACTGTTGCGGGTGTTGCAAGAAGGCGAATTCGAGCGCGTCGGCGGCAGCCGCGGCATCAAGGCGGATGTCCGCATCATCGCCGCCACGCATCGCGATCTGGAAGCGGCGGTGGATAGCGGCGATTTTCGCGAAGACCTGTTCTATCGCCTGAATGTCATGCCGATCAACCTGCCGCCACTGCGCGAGCGTTTGGAGGATATTCCCGATATTTGCCATCATCTGCTCATGAAAATCGGAGACGCGCAAAAACGTAAATTGAGCATTGCCGACGTGGCGCTGTGCTGTCTTGCCCGTTACGATTGGCCAGGCAATGTGCGTGAACTGGAAAACTGCCTGGAACGCGCCGCCGTGCTCTCCGAAAATGGTCGGATTGACGAGGAACTGATTCGCTTTCCCGGACGCGAACGCGCTTCCGGCCATGCGCCCGCCCCGATGCGTTCTCCGATAGAAGACAATGCCGCGCATTCCGGCATGGACGCGTCCCTCGAGCGCGAGCGCGTCGTCGCGGCGCTGGAACAGGCCGGCTGGGTACAGGCCAAGGCCGCCCGCCTCCTCAACATGACCTCCCGCCAGATCGCCTACCGCATCCAGACCCTGAAAATCGAACGAAAACAACTATAGTCCTAGCGGGCGGCGTACTCACTTTTTTGTCCGCGTACCTTGAGAACCGGTTCATGATCCCGGATTGTCGTGGGAAGCGCCTGGTTTTCCTTCTCCCCTTAGAGAGGGAGAAGGTGCCCGGAGGGCGGATGAGGGGGCGATTCACCCCGGAAAATACGAACCGCCACACTCTCCCGCGAGCGGGCAAGGGAAACGGCGGACGACGCCTGTTAAGTCACGACGAGCAAGCCCCGGAAGATTATGAACAGGTTCTCATTCCTCTGCTTCTAACATTTGCTTACACGCCTGAAACGAAAACAGACACCTGACAAGGCGCGTCTTCCTTATAGTGGAAACGCACCCCCTCTCTCGATATTTTCGAGACTTCCCCCCGCCTTCGCGGCGGGGGATTTTTCTGGCGGTGCTTTCCTCATGGAGGGTTGTCATCATGAAAAGAATTTCCCTGTTGTTTTCCCTTCTGCTTTGCGTGGCCTTCAGTGGCGTAGCCGCCGCCGATCAGCGCCATTCATGGCGCGCGTCGTCGGCGCAGCCAGGGCATTTCACGCAAAGAACCCTCGATCATCGCCGCCCCGTGCGTTCATCGCCAACGGTCATTTATCGCTCCGCGCCGACGGCGGTGGTCTATCGTTCCGCGCCCGTAGTGGTATACCAGGAACCCGTGGTGATCTACCGCGAGCCAGCCGTGGTCTACCGCGAACCGGCGGTCGTCCACGAAGAAGACGCGCCTTCTGGCGAGGCGCGCGCCAACGATACTGCCGCCAGGGTTGTCGGCGCCATTGCGGGCGGCGTCATCGGCAGCCGCTTCGGCGGCGGCAATGGCCGCCTTGCCGCCACTGCGGCGGGCGCGGTACTGGGCAGCATCATCGCGGGCGAACTGGCGCGTTAGACAAGGCGCCCTGTCGAAAAAAAGCCGGGGCATACCCCGGCTTTTTTGTTTTACGCTGATGAAATGGAGCGGGCGATGGGAATCGAACCCACGGCTCTGGCTTGGGAAGCCAGGGTATTGCCATTATACGACGCCCGCATGAAACGGCGCTGGCGCTCCGCCAGAGCCATCAAGCAGCGCGAATTGTATGCTTTCCTGGCCATGGATTCAAATGCAGGACAATCGCGAGGCGTAAGCAAGAAATTAGCGGCAGCCCTTCAGGGCTGCCGGTCTAACATCTTTGGGAAGGGGGTTCTTTCCTCTCGAGAATGGCTACGGTTGAGACCCCGGCCGCGGCCGGGGTCTCAACCTGCGTACTACATTTTTGCGGCTGCACCGGGGGCGCGGCGCTACGCTTCACCTCGTCATCTTCCGGCGCGACGCGCCTCGATTTTGACGAAAAGGAGCGTCTGCCGCTCGTCTTCCACTTTTCACTGCGCCCGATTGCTTCGCCTTGCCTGCAATGACGGGAAAATCATGCCGTGTCGCTTGAAGTCAGCATTGACTTCAGGGCGGCGAGGCGAGCGAGGCGGGTGGCCTTGTCGGGGAGCGGCTGGTTCTTGCCGCCCATGAAACGAATGTTCCCGCTTCCCAGTTCGCCGATGAAGCGCGAGGGCTTGACGCTCAACCATTGACGGTTCTGCTTGCGGCGTTCGCAATAAAAAATCGCCAGGCTTTGCCGGGCGCGGGTCATGCCGACGTACATCAGGCGGCGTTCTTCTTCCACCTTGCCGCTTTCCACCGCTTCCCGGTGCGGCAGGATGCCTTCTTCCACGCCGACCAGGAACACATGCGGGTATTCCAGTCCCTTGGCGGCATGCAGGGTGGAAAGTTGCACCGCGTCCGGCGTCGCGCCGCCTTCCTTGTCGATGAGACCAATGAGGGCGATGCGTTGGACGAGATCGATGAGATTCCGGTCTTCGGCAATCCCTTTTTGTCCCAGCCACTGCGCGAATTCGCAGACGTTGGCCCAACGCTCCTGCGCAATACGCGCTTCTTCATGTGCATGGAGATGCGCCTCGTAATCGATGCCGGACAGCAGTTCACCCAGCGCCGCGCCTGCTTCTGTCTGTTGCGCCCGTTCATCCATGCGTTCGACGAACTGGCAGAAAGCGGAAAGCGGCGCAAGCTGGCGCGGGGAAAGATGCTGGCACAGCCCAGACTCGCGCGCGGCATGAAAAAGCGAGAGATGGCGCATTCCCGCGTAATTGCCCAGCGCTTGCAGGGTATTCGCGCCGATGCCGCGCCGGGGCGCGGTGGCGGCACGGATGAAGGCAGGATCGTCATCGGGATTGGCGAGAAGACGCAGCCAGGCGAGCACGTCCTTGATTTCCGCCTTGTCGAAAAACGACTGTCCGCCGGAGAGGACATAGGGAATGCGCCGATCGCGCAACTGTTGCTCGAACAGGCGGGCAAGGTGGTTGGATCGGTAGAGTATGGCGTAATCCGACCATTTGCCCTGATGCGCCAGATGATGCGCCTGCAAGCGCATCACCACGCGCTCTGCCTCGCGTTCGTTGTCGGGGCAGACGGTCACGCTCACCGGTTCGCCGTGCCCCAGTTCCGACCAGAGGTTTTTTTCGAAACGTTTGACGTTGTGGGCAATGACATTGTTTGCCGCGCTCAGGATGCGCAGCGTCGAACGGTAGTTCTGTTCCAGCTTGATGATTTCGAGGCGCGGGAATTCCTCGGCAAGCCGCTCCATGTTGGCAACATCCGCGCCGCGCCAGCCGTAAATGCTCTGGTTGTCGTCGCCCACCGCCGTAAACTGCGCGCGCACGCCCGCCAGAAGTTTCAACAGGCTGTATTGGCAGGCATTGGTATCCTGGTATTCGTCGATGAGCAGATAGCGAAAACGGTTCTGCCATTTTTCGGCAATCTCCGGGTTTTCCATGAACAGCATCGCCGGACGTAAAATGAGATCGTCGAAATCCAGCGCCTGGTAGCTCTTCAGGGTGGCTTCATAAGCGGGATATAGCCGCGCCGCCAGTTTTTCCGTCTCGCTCGCCGCTCGCCGCGCGGCCTCTTCCGGCAGGGTGCGCGTGTTTTTCCAGTTGGAGAGGATGCCCTGGATCTGGCGTAGCCTGATCTTGTCTACGCTGCCCGCCAGATCCGCGATGACGGCGAAGGCGTCCGTGGCGTCAAAGATGGAAAAGCGCGGCTTATAGCCGATGGCGGCAGCTTCTTCGCGCAATATGCGCACTCCCAGCGCGTGAAAGGTGGAAACCTGCAAGGATTCCGCCGCCTGCCGGGAAATCAGCTTGCCCACCCTGGTCTGCATTTCCCGTGCCGCCTTGTTGGTAAAGGTGATGGCGGCGATCTGGCGCGGCGCAAGGCCGCATTCCTGTACCAGATAGGCGATTTTCCGGGTGATGACCCGCGTCTTTCCCGACCCCGCGCCCGCCAGCACCAAGAGCGGGCCATCGAGATACTGGATGGCTTCGCGCTGGCGGACGTTCAGTTGCGGCATCGTTCCTTGTCTTTCAGACGCACAGCAATTCCAGCGCCGTCGCGCTGGCCGCAAAGCCCATGCCGGCGGTAACGCAGACCGAGGAACCGAATCCGGCGCAACTCAGACCCTGCAAGGCGGCATCGCAGGCTTCGCGCCGCGGATACTGCACGGGTTCGCTGGAATAAATGGCCGTGACGCCGAATTTTCTGGGCGCTTTGGGAAAGGCGTAGTTCCTGCGCAATTGGGCGCGCACCCTGGCAAGCAGCGGGTCCTGACGGGTAAGCGCCAAGTCGGCGCGGCGGATATGCGTGGGATCGCGCTGTCCGCCCGCCGCGCCAACGGTGACGATCGCTCGCCCCAATTTCCGGCAACAGGCGATCATCGCCACCTTGGCGCGTGTCTGGTCAATGGCGTCAATGACGACGTTCATATCCGGCGCGAGCAACGCGGCAACATTGTCGGCGTCGATGAAATCCTCGATGCAATGCACATGGCATTGTGGGTTGATGGCTTGGACACGCTCGGCCATGACGATGACCTTGGCTCTGCCGTATTCGCCTTCCAGCGCCTGCATCTGCCGGTTGGTATTGGATGCGGAAACCATATCGAGATCGATCAGGGTGAGATGTCCGACACGGCTTCTCGCCAGGGCTTCCACCGCCCAGGAGCCGACGCCGCCCGCGCCGACCACGCAGACATGCGCCGCCATGAAGCGTTGCTCGGCGGCCTCGCCATAGAGCCGCCGCACACCGACAAAGCGACGCGCCACATCCGCCGCGTCGACGGGCGAGGCGCGCATCAGGCGATCGCCTCCAGTGTGCGGCGGATGACGGCGTTGAACGACAGCGTCCATTCGGGCGCGAACTGGTTGGTACAGGCGTTGACCTCGGCAATGGCGCGCAGCACGGAACGGTTCTTGCCGCGATGGCTGTGTTTCAGCATGATGGACTCAAAGGCGTCGACAATGGCGATCAGTTTGGCGCCGGGGCAAATCTGCTCCGCGCTCAGGTTGTCGGGATAGCCACTGCCGTCCGGCATTTCGTGATGTTGGGCGATCATTTCGGCGGCGGATTCCCAGGCGGGCATGCGTTGCAGCAATCCCGCGCCGTAACCGGGGTGGGCGCGCAGGGCGAGTCTTTCTTCGGCATTCATGTTGTCGCGCTTCAACCAAATGCTTTCCGGCAACATCATCATGCCTACGTCGTGCATGTAGATGGCGGCTTCGAGTTGCACGGGATCAATGGCGGCGACGGCCTTGTTGGTTTCCAGCGCGAGACGCAGGATGCGGTTGGTGCGCCCCTTGAAAAACGGGGAACGGCTTTCCAATTGCAAGGCGATGCGGCGGAAAAATTGCAGGTCGGCGGCGACATCCTGGTTATCCGCCACGCTCAAGGCGGGGCTGTTCTGTTCGAGAGAACTCGATAGCAACGGCGGAAAGCCGGTAACGGCTTCGATCAGCTCGCCGCAGACGGTCTCCACCTGATCGGGAGGCACCAGCGCGGCCTTCTCCAGTCCCTGCACCAAGGCGAGCAGTTCCAGATGTTCCAGAGAGGCGCGATGCAACAGGGCTTCAACCGCCAGTTCCAGGCGATCCAGGGTAAGCAGCACCGTTTCCGCCAACCGTTCGGAAAAGGGGATATTTCCATCGCGAAAGCGCGTCAACAGGGATTCGACGTGATGCGTGACGGCCACGCCGATCTCGACGCGGGTCAACGCCGCGTCACCCTTGATGTTATGCACGACGCGAAACAGGCTGGTAATCAGCGACTGGTTGCCGGGATTCTTTCTCAGTTGCGCGATGAGACGTTCCACTTCCGGCGTCCTGTCCAGCAAAACGTCCGCGAACTCTTCCAGTGCCTCCCGGTCTTGCACGACCGGCGCAATAATGGCTTTGATGTCCATGCGTTTCCCTTTGTTCTTTTAAAGCAACTTTGCGAATCTCGAAGTTTAGTCCCTATTCAGGGACAAGGGATCAGATGACGAGAAAGGAACAGGGCAATCGCATGAATGTCCGTTTTTCCCCTCTCCCGGCGCTTTGCGCCACCCTCCCGCAAAGCGGGCGAGGGGAAAACAGGTATTCATGCGGTTATTGCCCTGTCTGATTGACCGCCAGCACGGGAAACCATCATGAGGATGGCTTTCTGCCACGCCTTCGGCTTGCGTTCGCAATAAAAAAGGCGGGTCGAAGACCCGCCTTTCCATGTGCGTGGCGTCCGCGCAAGGACTTACATCATGTCCATGCCGCCCATGCCGCCCATGCCGCCGCCGGGCATGGCAGGCGCGGGCTTGTCTTCCACCAGTTCGGCGACCATGGCGTCGGTCGTCAGGATGAGGCCGGCCACGGACGCGGCGTTTTGCAGCGCGGTGCGCGTCACCTTGGTGGGATCGAGCACACCGATCGCCACCAGGTCACCGTATTCGCCGGTGGCGGCGTCGTAGCCGAAATTGCCCTTGCCTTCGACCACCTTGTTGACTACCACCGAAGGTTCGGCACCGGCATTGGCGACGATTTCGCGCAGCGGCTGCTCCAGGGCGCGCAGTACAATCTTGATGCCCGCTTCCTGATCATGGTTGCCGCCTTTCAATTTGTCCGTCACATTGGCGCGGGCACGCAGAAGCGCCACGCCGCCGCCGGGAACAATGCCTTCTTCCACTGCGGCGCGGGTTGCATGCAGCGCGTCTTCCACGCGGGCTTTCTTTTCCTTCATCTCGACTTCGGTTGCCGCGCCCACCTTGATGACGGCAACGCCGCCGGCGAGCTTCGCCACGCGCTCCTGCAACTTTTCGCGATCATAGTCGGAACTGGTTTCTTCAATCTGCGCGCGGATTTGCTTGACGCGGCCTTCGATGGCGGAGGTTTCGCCCGCGCCGTCGATGATGGTGGTGTTTTCCTTCGCCACCTCGATGCGCTTGGCCTGACCCAGATCCTTCAGGCTCGCCTTTTCCAGCGTCAGACCGGTTTCTTCCGAAATCACCGTGCCGCCCGTGAGGATGGCGATGTCTTCGAGCATGGCCTTTCTGCGGTCGCCGAAGCCGGGAGCCTTGACTGCCACGGTTTTCAGGATGCCGCGGATGTTATTGACCACCAGGGTGGCAAGGGCTTCGCCTTCGACATCTTCGGCGATGATGAGGAGCGGACGGGAGGCCTTGGCGACCTGTTCCAGGATGGGCAGGAGGTCGCGGATGCTGGAGATCTTCTTGTCAAAGAGGAGCACGTAGGGACTTTCCAGTACCGCTTGCTGCTTGTCGGCGTTGTTGATGAAGTAGGGCGACAGGTAGCCGCGGTCGAACTGCATGCCTTCGACGACTTCCAGTTCATTATCCAGCGACTTGCCGTCCTCGACGGTAATCACCCCTTCCTTGCCGACCTTTTCCATGGCGCCGGCAATGATCTTGCCGATGGATTCGTCGGAATTGGCGGAAATGGAACCCACCTGTTCGATTTCCGTCTTGCCGGAGCAGGGCTTGGAAATCTTCTTCAATTCCTCGATGACGGCGATCACCGCCTTGTCGATGCCGCGCTTCAGATCCATCGGATTCAGGCCGGCGGCCACGTAGCGCAGACCTTCACGCACGATGGATTGGGCGAGCACCGTGGCGGTCGTGGTGCCGTCGCCGGCGATGTCGGAAGTCTTGGAGGCGACTTCCTTCACGAGCTGCGCGCCCATGTTGGCGAACTTGTCCTTCAGTTCGATTTCCTTGGCGACGGAGACGCCGTCCTTGGTCACGGTGGGCGAACCGAAAGAGCGCTCCAGTACCACGTTGCGGCCCTTGGGGCCAAGCGTTACCTTGACGGCGTCGGCCAGGATGTTGACGCCTTCCACCAGGCGGGCGCGGGCGGAATCGCTGAATTTGACTTCTTTTGCTGCCATTTGAATCTCCTGTTTTTAGATGCTTGAAAAATGCTCGAAATGCGGGCGCAAGGAAGAGGCTTCAAGCCTCCACCACGCCCATGATGTCTTCTTCGCGCATGACAAGGATTTCCTCGCCATCGACCTTGACGGTCTGACCGGCATACTTGCCGAACAGCACGCGATCGCCCACCTTCACGTCCGGGGCGATGATCTTGCCGGAGTCGTCGCGCTTGCCGGGGCCGACCGCCAGCACCTCGCCTTGATCGGGCTTTTCCCCTGCGGAATCAGGAATCACGATGCCGGAAGCAGTGGTGCGCTCGGCTTCGACACGTTTGACAATTACACGGTCGTGCAAAGGACGGATTTTCATAAAGGCTCCTTGTTCATTCAAAAAAATTGCAAATCTTGTCCAACACCAACGGCCGGACAACCAAAAAAGGGAACGGTATGTTAGCACTCATCCCCGACGAGTGCTAACAATAAGATCGATTTTTCACATTTCAAGAGCTTTGCAAACGGGCGGGCGCGGCAGGGCAATCGCACTATCTTTCCTCGGTTTCAGGCACGGTATATGCGGGTTTGAGGTTTTTGCCGCGTATGAAACGCTCCCTCTCCCGTTCCTTTGGAACACGCTCTCCCGCCATGCGGGAGAGAGAAAGGCAAGCGCCGACGCGGATTTTACCCTCGTCCGCTTGCGGGAAAGGGTGGCGCGAACTGAAGATACTGTGACGGCATTCATGCAATCGCCCTGGAGTCTTGCGTTTCATGGCGTTTCGCCAGCGGCGCGCATGTTATGATTTGGCACTTCAAAAACACGGGTTTCCATGAATGGAGCATAAGCAAGAACTGGCGGCGGTGCGCCGGGAGATTGACGACATTGACGCGCAATTGCTGGCGCTCTTGAACCGGCGGGCGCGTTGCGCGCAACAGGTGGGCGTCATCAAGGCGCGGCATGGCGGGGCGAATGCGACAGCGGCGGCGAGCCATTACCGGCCTGCGCGAGAAGCGGAGGTGTTGCGGCGCTTGCAGGAACTGAACGCGGGGCCGCTGCCGGATGAAAGCGTGACCGTTTTCTTCCGCGAGGTGATGTCCGCCTGCCTTTCGCTGGAAGAGCCGCTGGCGGTGGCCTTTCTTGGCCCTCCGGGCACTTTCTCCGAATCCGCCGCCGTCAAGCAGTTTGGGCACGCCGCGCGTCTGTTGCCCTTTGCTTCCATCGATGAAGTGTTCCGGGAAGTGGAGGCAGGCCACGCGGAATACGCGGTCGCGCCGCTGGAAAATTCCACCGAGGGCGCGGTCGGGCGCACGCTGGATCTGCTCTTTTCCACCTCCTTGCAGATTTGCGGCGAAGTGGTGGTGCGCATACACCAGAATCTGCTTTCCCATGCCGCCGATCTGGCCTCCGTAAAAAAGGTCTATGCGCACGCGCAATCACTGGCGCAATGCCATGAATGGCTAAATCACATGCTGCCGCATGCCCAGCGCATCAACGTTGCCAGCAACGCCTTTGCCGCGCAGATGGCGGCGGAGGAAGCGGACGCCGCCGCCATCGCGGGCGAAGCGGCGGGAGAACGCTACCAACTGGCAAAGCTCGCCGCCAATGTGGAAGACGATCCCAACAACACCACGCGCTTCGTGGTGCTGGGGCGGCATGACGCGGAGATTTCCGGCAAGGACAAGACTTCGCTCATCATGTCCGCGCCCAATGCTTCCGGTTCCCTGCACGACCTGTTGCAGCCGCTGGCGGAAAAAGGCGTTTCCATGACCCGTCTGGAATCGCGTCCGGCGCGGCAGGGACTGTGGGAATACGTCTATTACGTGGATGTGGAAGGCCATCGCCGCTCGCCCTCTGTCGCCGCCGCGCTGGCGTTGCTGGCGGAACGGGCGGCGTACCTGAAAGTGCTGGGGTCTTATCCGGTGGCCGTGTATTGAGCGTCTATTCGTCAAGCCTCGCTGAAATGTTCGACTTTCCTTCTCCCCTCATCCGCAGATGAGGGCAGAAACGACCATTGTAGCCGCCCGCCCCTGCCGCAGCATTTCCCGGTGGCGGTCACGGAAGCGCCCCTGCAGGAATGAACAGGTTCCGAGGTCTTCGGGCGTCAGGGCGCGGATCGGATTTGTCCTCGTCCTTTGCCGCGCGGCATTTCTTCCGCCTCCCAAAGGGTGAGCAGGCGGGTCAGCAAGGCGGACAGGGATGCGCGTTCCGTTTCGTCCAGCGCGGAAAAAAGGATATCCGCGGTTTCCCGTCGGCGCTGGCGATGCCCGTCCAGCATGGCGCGACCGGATTCGGTCAGGGAGAGGCGATAGTTGCGTTTGTCCCGCGCGTCACGTTGCCGGAGGATCAAGCCGTTTTTTTCCAGCTTAAACAAGAGTTCGCTCAGGGAAGCGGAACGGATATGGAGCAATTCCAACAGTTGCCGCTGGTTCATGTCGCCCTGTTCTTCCAGGACGAACAGGATGTGTCCTTGCGCATGACCGGTCGGATCGCCGCCAGGCCGCCGTCCATGATCATGCCGGTTCCGGTCGTGCGCATGGCGCGCGCGCGAATCCGCAGAAGCGCCGTGGTGATGGCTGTGCGCCATCTGTTTGGCGGCGCGGCGGAAGAGCTGAAGCAATTGTTCGTTATCCATCGCTTCAGACATGGCGCGCTCCACCGCGCGCGCCCCGAAGGAATTGCACGAATGCCGCGCCATGCTTGCAACGAGGCGCGTCCAGCGCGCAATCCTTGTCGCACAACGGGCAGCGCGCCGGCATGGCAGAGGCGACGGGCGCGAGCACGGCATCTCCTCCGGCGCAGACAGGCGGCATGAAGCGTTCATGGGCAAAACGCCCATGTCGTCCAGCCTCCTCATGGGCGCGGACGCGAGATTGCAGATGTGACCAAAGACGGGAAAGCATGACTGGACTCCTTGAAATGGTTTTTGGGAAAATAAAAAGGTACCTTTTCAATCAGTCTGAATGGCGGAGAACATTTTGTCAAGGAAAAAGTGGAGGCGCCTTGCAAATCAGAATCGCCGGCAGGTCTGCGGGCGAACGCGGGTTCCGATCCTCGCGCCGGTCATGGCCAAGGCATAAAATCATGTATGATCGGAGCAAGGAGCGACAAGAGGGCGGCCACCTCTCCCGGCCTTCGGCCACCTTCTCCCACAAAGCGGGTGAGGGGAAAGCGGGAAGCGCAACCTGCCTGGCGTGCTAGAATTCCGAGGCTTGAAACCTCAATCCACGTCAAAAATTCTCATGTCGCAGCAAAACCCTTCCCATGATGGCGCGCTTCCTGTACACGCTTCGCTTTCTCACATTCGCGCCATTTCCGCCTACCAGCCCGGCAAACCCATCACCGAGTTGGCGCGTGAGTTTGGATTGGCGGTTGAATCCATTGTCAAACTGGCTTCCAATGAAAATCCTTTGGGCATGAGCCCCAGGGCGAAGGCGGCGATGCTGGCGGCGCTGGATGGCGGCGAACGCTATCCCGACCCCTTCGCGCTGACGGTGGCGCTGGCGGCGCGGCATGGCGTGGCGGCGAGCCAGATCGTGCTGGGCAACGGTTCCAACGATGTGCTCGATCTCGTTGCGCGCGTGTTTCTCGATAGCGGACGCTCCGCCGTCGCCGCGCAATACGCGTTTGCCGTATATCCCATCGCCACACTGTCGGCGGGCGGCGAGACCATCAGTGTGTCGGCAAGACATTACGGACATGATCTTGTCGCCATGCGCGCCGCCATCCGCGCCGACACCCATGTTGTCTGGATTGCCAATCCCAACAATCCCACCGGCACCTTTCTTTCCGCGGCAGAACTGCGCGCCTTCCTTGCGGATGTGCCCGCGCGTGTCGTTGTCGTTCTGGACGAAGCCTACACCGACTATCTGGAGTCCGACGAGCGATACGACGCCGTGCGCTGGCTGGATGAATTTCCCAATCTCATCGTCTGCCGCACGTTTTCCAAGATATACGGCATGGCGGGACTGAGAATCGGCTATGGCATTGCCGCCGCGCCAGTGGCCGACCTGATGAACCGTGTGCGCCAACCTTTCAATTGCAACAATCTGGCGCTCGCGGGCGCGATAGCCGCGCTGGAAGATCATGAATTCCTTGCCCAAAGCCACGCCAGCAACCGCGTCGGCATGGCGGAGATCAGGGCTGGGCTGGAATGCCTGCATCTGCAATACATCCCCGCGCGCGGCAACTTCATCGCCTTTCAGGCGGCGCAAGAGAGCGGCGCGGCAGCGGATATCCATCGAAGCCTCCTGCGCCAGGGCGTGATCGTGCGTCCGCTCGCGAGCTACCAGATGGCGGAATGGCTGCGCGTCACTATCGGCACAGCCGCCGAAAACGCCCGCTTTCTGGAAGCGTTGGGCAAGGCGCTACGTCGGGAAACAACATAAACGACATTCCCGCAACAGAGGATAAGCGGCATGGCCCTTTTTCAGATTTCCGAACCGGGCGCGGCGGAAGCGCCGCATCAACACCGTCTGGCGGTGGGCATAGACCTGGGAACGACACATACGCTGGCGGCGACGGTAAAAAACGGCATGGCATTGGTGTTGAATGACGCTGAGGGAAGGCCGCTATTGCCTTCCGTGGTGCGTTATCGCGCCGACGGCGCGGTGGAAACGGGTTATGCCGCTCTGCGCGGGCGCATGGAAGACCCGCGCAATACCGTGATGTCCGTCAAGCGGTTCATGGGGCGCGGACGGCAGGACATCGCGCACGTGGAATCCATGCCCTATGATTTTGTCGACGCTCCAGGCATGGTGCGGATAAAAACCTGCGCGGGCGAAAAAAGCCCGGTGGAAATTTCCGCCGAAATTCTCAAGGCGGCGCGCGCGTGCGCCGAGGCGCATCTGGGCGGCGCGCTGGTCGGCGCGGTGATTACCGTGCCCGCCTATTTCGATGACGCCCAACGCCAGGCCACTCGTGACGCCGCCCGTCTGGCCGGCATGAACGTGCTGCGTCTGTTGAACGAACCCACTGCCGCCGCCATTGCCTATGGACTGGATAACGCCAGCGAGGGGGTTTATGCCATTTACGATCTGGGCGGCGGCACTTTCGATATTTCCATTCTTAAACTGACGCGCGGCGCATTCGAGGTGCTGGCGACCGGAGGCGATTCCGCGCTGGGCGGCGACGATTTCGACCAGCGCATCTTTTGCTGGGTGCTGGAAGAAGCCCATTTGCCGCCACTGTCGGCGGAAGACGCGCAGCGCGTCATGACGCGCGCGCGCGAAGCCAAGGAATTCTTGAGTCATCACGAAAAAGCGCCCATCACGGTCAGGCTCATGAATGGCAACACGCTTGATCTGACGCTGGATGCCGCCACTTTTGCCCGCATCACCCGAAATCTGCTGGAGAAGACCCTGCGAGCCGTCAAGCGCGCCCTGCGCGACGCGGCGTTGCGCGCGGCGGACATCAAGGGCGTGGTCATGGTCGGCGGCTCGACGCGGATGCCGCAGGTACAGCATGCCGTGGCGGATTTTTTCGGGCGCGAACCGCTGAACAATCTGGACCCGGACAAGGTGGTGGCCCTGGGCGCGGCAATCCAGGCCAATCTTCTGGCGGGCAACGAAAGCGGCCGTGACGACTGGTTATTGCTGGACGTGATCCCGCTGTCGCTGGGTCTGGAGACAATGGGCGGACTGGTGGAAAAAATCATTCCCCGCAACGCGACCATTCCAGTTGCGCGCGCGCAGGAATTCACCACCTTCCGCGACGGCCAAAGCGCAATGGTCATCCATGTGCTGCAAGGCGAGCGGGAATTGGTGGCGGATTGCCGCAGCCTGGCGCGTTTCGAGTTGAAGGGCATTCCGCCGATGGCGGCGGGCGCGGCGCGCATTCGCGTCACCTTCCAGGTGGATGCCGATGGCCTGCTCTCGGTTTCGGCGGTGGAACAGACTACCGGCGTGGAGGCGGGCATCGACGTCAAGCCGTCCTATGGGCTTTCCGACGACGAGATTGTCGCCATGCTGAGGGATTCCCAGGTCCACGCGCGTGACGACGCCCGGCGGCGCGCCCTGAAGGAAACCCAGGTCGAGGCGCAGCGCCTGATTGAAGCGACGGAGGCCGCGCTGAAGGAAGACGCGCGCCTGCTGAATCCGGATGAACTCGCCACCGTCGAAGCGGCGGTTGCGCATCTGCAACCCCTGATTCTGGGCGACAATCGGCATCAGATTATGCTGGGCATGGATGAACTTGCCGCCGTCACTCAGGAGTTTGCCCGTCGACGCATGGATAAAAGCCTCCGGCAAGCGTTGACCGGACGCACGCTGGCGGATCTGGAACAGGAGGAACCGCTGAAATGACGCGCGTCACGGTGCTGCCGCACGTGGAAATCTGTCCGCAAGGCGCGGTGGTCGAGGCCGAAAAGGGGCAGTCCCTCTGCAATGCCCTGCTGGCGCACGGCATCGAGATTGAACACGCCTGCGCTCAATCCTGCGCCTGCGCCACCTGCCATGTCATCGTGCGCGAAGGATTCGACGCGCTGGCAGCCGCCGACGAGCTGGAAGAAGACATGCTGGACAAGGCCTGGGGACTGGAAACCTGTTCGCGCCTGGCCTGCCAGGTCATTGTCGCCGACGCGCCGCTGACGGTGGAGATTCCCCGCTACAGCATCAATCTGGCGCGCGAGCGCTGAAAAAGGAGCGCCACATGACACAATGGAGCGACATACACGCCATCGCCCGCGCGCTGGCCGACGCCTATCCGCGGCAAGACCCGTCGCGGATCAACTTCGTCGACCTGCGTAACCGGATACTCTCCCTGCCCGATTTCAATGACGACCCGGCCCATTGCGGCGAAAAAATCCTGGAGGCCGTCCAGCAGGCATGGATGGATGAATGGTGAACGGACATTTCCGGTTTGCCGGACGGAACCGCCAATTTTGCGCGCGCTATCCATTCACGTTGCTGAAGATTGATTGCCCCTTTTGCAGGACGGTTTTTGACAATGGCAATGCGCCGTTCTATGCTGGCGGGCATACTGGACATGGAGGCGCGCATCATGGGACTGGACACCGTCGAGTTGGTTTTGGATGTGGAAGACTGGTTCGGGATTGAAATCAATGACAGCGACGCGGTAAACATGCATACGCCCGGCGACGTGGCAGATTATGTGATCCGCATCCGCCTGGACGCGAATGCGCCGTGCCGCTCCCAGGCAGGCTTTTATCGGATGCGCTCGGTATTGATGCGAACCTTCGGCATCCCGCGGAAAAATATCCATCCCGCGACAAGGCTCGACGATCTCTGGAAAGACAATCTGCGGGATAACTGGCAAAAACTGGAAACGACCCTCGAACTGGAAACGATCCTCGGCAACCGGCGATTCCCCCGGTTGCGGCATACGCCGCACTTCGTCGGCGGCGTCATCTTCGGCATTCCCGTCGCGCTGGCTCTTTGTCTGTGGTTCGCGCAGGCAGGTTTCATGACGACATTGTCCGCGGCATTCTGCGCGTTTTTGCTGATCGCCTTCCTGACGCGCAGAATGGGAAGCCTGCTGCCCGAAACGCATGGGACGGTCGGATCACTGCTTCCCTATGTCGTCATGCGCGATGTCGCCTGGCCCACGCGCGAGGCTGTCCTGAAGGATGTCATTCGCCTCGTTTCCCGGGTGACGAACCTTCCGGCTGAAAAAATCCGCGAACATTCACGCTTCGTCGACGATCTCGGCATGGGTTGATGCAACGGGCGTCCTGCGGACGGCTGCGGCGGGGCATCATCCATTGATTCCGTTTTTCTCGAAAGGCCGGACAAAGCAAAAATTAGCGACAGCCCTTCAGGGCTGTCGGTCCAACTCCATTGGGAAGGGATTTCACTCCCCTCGAGAATGGCTACGGTCGAAAGGCCGGCCGCAGCCGGGGTCTCAACCTTCGCGCCTTTCTTACGGGCGGGGTT
>JAIRLE010000049.1 GCA_031259605.1 Zoogloeaceae bacterium | reverse complement strand
ACCACCCCCCAGCCGCCTTCCGCCTTGGTGCCGCGAAAGAGCGCCTGGGTTCCCGGCCGCTCGGAGCCGATGCCGGCGCAGTGGCTCGACTGGAAGAAGCGGTTGGGAGAGACCTTCGGACCGATCTTGATCGGCTCGAAAAGGATGTCGTATTTGGGATCGCGTGTCATGGATATTCCTCACAAAGAGAGTTGACAATCTGCGCAGGTGAACCCCGCAAGGCGCTGCAAAAAGATCACCCCGACGAACTGCCCCTAGTACCAATCAATATCCGTGCCACTTCACATGAATAAAAATATCGTTTGTTATCAATATATTACAAAGAAATTGGACGTGAACAGGCGATGCGTTTTCGCATCACCCGCAACATTGGTGATGCGATTCGGGATCGGGAGACAGAGGACGGATTGCTCACTCTGTAGTCAGTATCCAGCCAATGCAATCGCCAGCCGATCATGCCAAGCAGCAAGGCAACAGTCAGGATACGCGCGCCCAAGAACCATGCGAACAGGGCGAGACCTCCGGCGAGAAGCGGCAGAACCCTTGCCTGATAGCCCAAGGCACAGGTATCTACTGGTGAGAAGCCGAAGCTGGAAAACATAAACACCCGCCCGAAGCGCCCCTCTCCCGGCCTTCGGCCACCCTCTCCCCAAGGGGGCGAGGGTAAAAACCTGCCCCTCTCCCGCTATTGCGGGAGAGGGTGACTTGCGACGACCAGGAAATCCCCCAACATCGCTTCATTGGCGCCGGTAAAGGCAATGACAACCTTGTTCCCCTTCCGGTACGCCCCCGCTGAAAAACCGGTAAAGGGGTTATCGTCGAGCCATACCAACTCGCGCCAGCTCTCCGCCTCCGGTACATCCATCCGGTTTGCACGAGCACGGTCATAAATACGCCCGGACAATTGAGCGTAGGTGAGCAATTCAGCCATGACGATCTCCTTGAAAAGTCAAATGTCAAACAATCAGCAACCTGTGCGCCATTCGGCAACGATTTTGCGATACTTGGCCCCGGCACTCCGATTACGCCAGTCTCTTTCCTCCACGGTGACAAGCCGGGGTTCTCCGCCCGACTTCGGGCCTGTGTGCAGATTCGTTTTTCGACCAATCAGCCGCTTTTCCAGCGGAACCACTTTCCACGGCTCGCCGTTCCGGGATTGGTATTCCACGTAGGGCAAGGGCGGACGGCCAAGCTTGTCCCAGCCGTCGCAATAAACAAAAGTGGCGACGAGGCTCCAGAGGTTTTCCGCAGGCTGGCAGTCGAGCAGGATCGGCGCATACTCCGGGTTGCGCCAAACTGGCGGTCGCATCCAGTTTGCCGACAATTCGGCAATTTCAAGCGACATCTCCGTTGGCTTCCATCCGCCGCCGCCATTGCCCGGTTCGTAATGCTGCTTTCCCTTCGCTGTCCGGTTGAGCAGGAGGATTTCTTCCGCCGCCGTCCGCGCCTGTTCCTGCCGCTGGACATCGATGCCTCCGCAACCGGCCAGCATCGCCGCGATTCACGCCACCAGAAGCCGACTCAAACTTCCCATCCGGTTTGCAAGCGTACGGGCATACCCTTGCCCGGACGATTGCGCATGGGAGGAACGCAATCCAGCCATGATGGCTTGTGCGCTACCGCGCGGCGGAACGGTAGAGCAGGACGCGGATGTTCATGTCCAGCGGCAGGGCGTAATCCACGGCGGCGAGCGCGATGTTGCTTTCGATCTGGGTGAGTTTCAGGTTGATGAACACCCGATCCGCGCCTTCCGTGTACGTGCCGATGACCACCGCCTGCGCGTCGTGCCGCTGGGCGATGTCGCGGATTTCGCGGGTGAGCATCAGTTCGCCCTCATGCCGTTTCATGTAGAGATTCTGGCGGATTTTGAGTTCCACCACCTTGTAGCCCCGCTGGGCAAGACGCGCGCCCAGTTGCTCGGAAACCAGGCGTCCCAGCGGCGAGGATTCCTCCAGCGCGTTGATATTGACCAGGGTTGCGATGATGAGCGGATGCTGCGGCGACAGGGATTCGCCCGCCTGGCTTACCAGCGTGTCGGCGGCCCGGTAGCTGGCGGCAATCAGCTCGCTCTGGGCAACGCTGTCGTAGGTGGCGGGACGGTAGCTTTTCTGCCGGGGCGCGCAGGCAAAAAGCGTCGAGGTCGCCAGGAGACACAAAAAAAGGCGGCGCATGGTCATGGCCTTCAGGGAGCGGGATCGCCAACAAGGGGAAGCGGCGCGGTACGGGTCGGCAACGGAGCGTTCCCCTGGCAGGGACGGGAAAGGGAACATATCTCCTGCTCATACAACGGCAGGTCGGCATTGCCCACATAATAGACGGTGCCGCTGCGCGCCGCGTAACGTTTGCCGTCCAGCACGGAAAGCGTGACGATGATCTCGCTGCGCTCGCCCGGCAAGATCATGGCGCGCCCGTTCTCCTCGCCCTTTTCCGCCTGCGTCCATAATCCCGGTGCCAACGACTTCATCCAGCCTTCGTTGCCCGCGCCCTCGCGAAAGCGCACACCCTGCACATCCACATGCAGCACCAACGCGCCTTCTTCCGCCTGCGAAACATGCAATCCCTGCTGCACCAGCGCCGTGACCAGGGCATTGACAAAAGCGCGGGAAAACTCGGTGACATATTGCGGCGCGGCCACGAAAAGCGACTGGCACGGCGGTATTCCCGCGCCGCAACGCTGCCCGCGCATGAGGCTGATCGCCAGAGCGCGCGCCGCGTCCTTGGCGATGCTCTGCCAATGCTGCCCGGCCAACAGGCGCGGCTGCCCGCTTTCCGGAAAAACTGCTGGCGTCGGCACCTGCTTCGGCATCGGCGCTTCCTTTTCCGCGGCAACTGGTTCCGGCGCGGAAGAAAGCACACCGCATCCCGCCAGCATCCACACGGCAAACAGCGCGCCCGCGCCGAAACGCAAGGAAGAAATCGAGCCCATGACAAACCCGCGATGATTCAAGACGACGGATTGTAACCCATCCGCACGGGTCAGAAGACAGAAGACTTGAACGGTCGCCGTCATGCCCCCGGATTACCGTCGCCAGACGGAGGACTATCCCAAAAACCTGGTAATCAGGGTCAGCAGGCCATAACCCGATCCCGCCTTGACCGCGAGGGTGACGATTGCCAGGATTTCTCCCTTGTGCGGTGCCAGCCGGTTTTTGGCGCCCTCGATGTTGCCGCGCTCGAGTTCGCCCGCCGCCTCGTTGAGCGCCACGACCAGACCCGCATATTTGGCTGCGTCGGGATGTGACGAGATGAACGCCACAAGCTCTTTCAGTCCATCGCCCAGGGACTTGGGGTCTACCCCGTCGCCCAGCATTCCCTTGGCTTTGTCAAACAACCCCATGCTCTTCTCCTTTCGTGAAATCAAAAATCGGCGTCAAAAAAACGCTGTCGCACTTCATCGTGAAACCAACTCCGGTTTGCAACCCCGCCCGTAAGAAAGGCGCGAAGGTTGAGACCCCATTCTTACGGCCGGGGTTTCGAATCTGGCGGTCAATGTCTTCGCGCGCCGCGACTTTGGAAGCGCGGATCTTGCCGCTTCCTGGCGCTCCCCGAAAACCGGATCGGCCCTAATTGTTCGCCCCGGCGGCAATGAGCCGTGTCACGATCTCGGTAAACCCGTTCTCGCTGGCATGGTAGAGGGCGCTTTTCTCCAGATTGTCCACCGCGTCCACATCCGCGCCGGATTCGATCAGAAGGGCGGAAAAATCGTTGCTGCCGGACATGGCCGCCACGATGAGCGGGGTTTCGCCGTTGCTGTTCTTGGCGTTTACGTCCGCGCCCGCCCCGATCAGCGCCTTGCCGATGAACTTGTTGCCGGTGTTGGCGGCGTAGTGCAGGGGAGCGTAGCCGTTCAGGAGCTTCAGGTTCGCGTCCGCGCCAGCGGCGAGAAGCAACTGGGCAATGTGCAGATTGCTGCTCTTGACCGAAATCAGCAGCGGCGTGTTGCCTTCGTCGTCGAGCGCGTTTACGTCCGTCGGTTGCTTCAGGAGCGTCGCTACGACTTCGCTTTGCGCGTTGAAGACCGCCTGATGCAAGGGGGTAACGCCATGGTCGTCCCTGTTTTCCCCCTCGGCGACGAGCAGCGCCACGATGTCCCGCAAGCCGCCGGCGGTCGCGTAATCGAGCGCGGTGCGACCGCTGTTGTCCTTGATGGATTTGTCTGCGCCCAGGGAGAGCATGTATTTGGCCGCTTCCGTCTTGCCTTCCTGCAAGGCGTAGATGAGCGGGGATTTTCCGTACTTGTCCGTGGCGTCGATGTTCGCGCCGGCCTCCACCAGCATTTTCATGATTTCCTTGTTGCCGCTCCTGGAAACGCTGTGCAAGGGGGTGACGCTTTCGTTGTTCGCCAGGGAGACGTCCGCGCCGTTTTTGATCAGGAGCTTGACCACATCCCGCGCGCCTTTCGCGGAGGCGTGGAACAAGGGGGTGCGGCCCAAGGCATCCTGCTTGTCGAGATTGATGCCGCCGCGCTTGAGAAAGGCCTCGACCACGCCTTTCTGGGCGTTCATGCAGGCGGTCAGAAAGATGTTGTCCATTGTGTTCTCCTGTCAGATCTGGCCCAGCAAAATCTTGACCAGCGGTTCATTGTTCGTCCGCGTGGCGATGTCGAGGGCGGTTTCCCCGTGGTTGTTCACCATGCTGGCGTCCGCGCCGAATTCCAGGAGCAGGCCGCACAGCGTATAGGCGGCGTTCCGATCGCGGTTGCTGGCGGCGTAATGCAGGGCGGTATTGCCCTTCATGTCCTTCATGTCGAGCGCCGCGCCAGCCTCCAAGAGAAGGAGCAGGTAGCGCTCCATCAGTTCAAAATCCTTGCGGCAGGCACGCATCAGCGGCGTTTCGCCAAAACGGTTCGCCAGGTTCACATCGGCATGGCGTTTCATGATCGCTTCGATCACGCTGCCCTTGAAGGTGTGGCGATAGCCCTGGTAACTGCCGCGAATGTCTGCGTGGCAGGCGTAATTCAACAGGGTATCGCCTTCCTCGTCGACGATTTCGTCGACGGAAAGTCCGGCATCGAACATCGCCTTGACGATTTTCGGGATTTTCTCCTTGTACAGCGCCTCGTTTTGCTCGCTGCCCGGAATCCGCGCGTCCAGGCAATAGCAGATCGCGGCCTGCCCGTAGGCATCCCTGGCGGAAGGATTGGCGCCGCATTCGAGCAGCGCCTCGATGGCTTCGAGATCAAGCCCGAGACAGGCGATTCCCAGGGCGGTAAATCCCTCCGACACTCCGTCGTATTCTTCCTTCGTGCACGGAGCATTCAGGTCGCCGCCGCGTTTGGCGATGGCCTTGATCGCCGAGATGTCCCGCTTCCATACCGCCTGATGCGGCGTCCTGCCGCCGATGAGGATGGCTTCCGCGCCGTCCGCGCCATCCGTGTCTTCCGCGCCGGTCTCCAGGGTTCCGGAGAGAAAAGCGGCAATCTTCTTGGCGTCGCGCCGCACGGCAAGATCGAACGCGGACAATCCCTCGCGGTTTTTCCCTTCGATATCCACGCCGCCATCGGCAAAGACCCTGACGGTTTTGTAAAAAACTTCCGCCTGGGCTTCGAGTTCCCGCCAGTGTTTTATTTTGTCTTCCAACGCCTTTCTCGCGAAATAATCCGTCTTGCCGCGCTTTTCCTCCTCCTCGACCGCTTTTCTGGCCTGTTCTAGGGCAAAGCCGCGCGCATGGGCGGCCGCGAGGTGAATGCCGGTATTGCCCTCCCTGTCCGTGAGCGTCAGCCGGACGCCGCCCTGGCGCAGCGTCTCCACGAAGCGGTAATTGCCGATCCTGGCCGCGTCGTGATAGCACAACCGACCATTCTCATCCCGCCTGAGCGCGCTGACCTTGTATTCGAGCAAAAGCCGGACGGTTTCTTCGAGGTCGCCCTCACCGGGCTGGTAGAAAAAACACTTCGCCATCCTGGCCGCGTGGTGCAGCAAGGTGGCCTCGCCGCGATCGACGATGGTCGCATCGACGCCCTTGTCCAGCAAAAAGCGGAGCGCCGCCGCATGCACATGGTCGGCGGCCAGGAAGGCGAGCCTTTCGCCACAGGCTTCCAGACCGTCCTGCGCCACCAGTTCCGCATGGACTTGCAGCAGGTCGTCCCGCGGCGTGTGCTTTCTTCCATACAGTCCTTCCAGATCTTGGATTTTCATTGGAATTTCGCCTTGAATTCGGAAAATTGATCGCCAACCAGGGAGGCGGTCAGCACCCTCGCCTTGTCCTTGAGGCCGCAACCGTCATGAGCGAAAGCCAGCGCCATGATGATGTCCTCCTTTGCCTCGTTGGCGAAAGTCAGAAGATGATCGAAAGACATGGGTTCGAGGTAACGCTGGTTCCGGATTTCCGCCGCGCGCAGGGTCTTGTAGGCCGGATTGTTTTCCGGTGCCACGCCCGGCCTTGCTTGCCGGAGCGCCGTTTCGAAATGACGGATGGCGCTTTGGAAGTCGGCGGTCTTGAGATGACAAAGCCCAAGATTGAATTCCACGGCGGGATGCTGACCAGGGGGCCATTTCGACAAGGCGGAAAAGGCTTCGGCGAAGCGCCCCTGGAGAAAGCAGGTCAGCGCGTTCGCGAAAAGCGCCTGCTCGTTTTCAATACCGTCTTTCCCAGCCAGATTGCCAAGCCTCATTTGAATTCCTCGTCATCGTGAAGATTTGAACGCATGAGCATCACGGTTGGAGCGCCGCAGCCACCGCGCAAAGGATACCAGATCGCGGCATCGCATGCCGAAGGATGAACCGGAGCGTGGGAGAGGCGTTGTCATGAGCGGGGCGGATTTTTCAGATTTTCCACGGCACGATCACGAAGAACTTGAGATCGCGTTCATCCTGGAACAGGTTCTTGTAGCCCACCCAACTGGGCTGATCGGTCTTGTTGTTGTAGTGCGTGTAGTGCAGGCTGACGCGGGTGTCCTTCAGCGCGCCTGAGGGAATGCGCCAGGTCAGATCGAAGGACCAGGCGGCCTCCTCCAGGGTTTGCCGGATGCCGTGCGCCTTGCCGCCCCAACCGCGCGCGGCGGAGAGGGTCACGGTCACGGGGAGATCGATGAGATCGTCCAGCGTGCGGGAGAGACTGGCGAAGACCGCGTTTTCGCGGTTGTGATTCCAGTCGGAACGATTATCCCACCAGGGTTCGTAAGCGCCGTTCGCGCCGCCGTACCTGCCGCTCAGCCGATAGACGAAATAGCCCAGGTGCGTATCCCGCGTGCTGGGCGCGCGCGTGTGCAGGAATTCGCCCTTCAGGGTATAGCGCGAAAACTCGCGCGCAAAGGCCAGGTAATGCTGGAATGCCCAGCGGCCCGCATAGTGGTTGTTGGATGATCCGTGAGTTGTCGCGGCATCGTCGCGGTCGCCCATGACGTAAAGCTGATAGCTCAGATACAACGGAGTTGCGGGAGTTTTCTGCCGGTATTTGAGCTTCAGGTGCGCGCTGCGCAAAAATCCCGGCGCTTCGCCATAGGCGACTTCCATGGAGGCTTGCGGCGTAAGGGCATAACGCGCGCCAAACGACCAGAGGTGATCGATTTTGCCCTGCGCGGCACCGTCTTCACGAAAGGCGTAGGTCTTGCGGTACCACGGTGCCTTGTATTTGCTCACATACGCGCCCGCCAGCGAGATTTTTCCCTGATCGACGCCGCCCTCCGCGCCGAGATAGGTTCCCGGCATCAATGACCAGTTCACGCCCAACACGCCGGGGCCGGAGGGCTGGAAATACCCCAGCTTGCCCCACCAGAGGCCATTTTCGCGCTTCTGGCGCAACTTCAGATGGGCGCGATAGAGCGACGCGCCGCCGCGCGCGTCCTTTTCCGACCAGTCGGCCGACCATGGATCCGACCACGGAAAAAAACTGATTTCGTGGTCGGGACTGGCGCTGTTCTGCACATCTGCGGTTGCGAAGACGCCCAGATCGAAGCCCGCCGTGTCGGCAAGAAAAGGTGTTGCGACTTCCACATTGCCTTGCAGCGTCCGGTGATGCAGATTGCTGCCGAAGCGCCGTTCATCGACCCGGTAGCGTTCGCGGTGGCGCTGGAAATAGATCAGGTTGCCGGAAACCTCCGTGGCCTTGATCTCGGAGGCAAGCGACCACGCGCCGCCATCCTCGCCCCATGCGCTTTGCGCCGTGCCCGCCAGCGCCAGCGCCAGAAGGCGCAGCCGCTTCATTGCGCCGCCTTTTCCCGCGGCGCGGTGCCCATGCTCAAGACATAGGACAGCGTACTTTCGCCGGAGAGCGGCGGACTATAAAAGTAACCCTGGAAAATGTGGCAGCCCAGCTTGCACAACACGTCGATCTGTTCCTGGTTTTCGACGAATTCGACGACGATTTTCACGTCCAGCGCGCGGCACAGTTTCACGATGGTGTTGATGATCTCGACGCAGGTCTTGCTGGTGGCGACATCCTTGCTCAACACCTTGTCGATTTTCAGGGTATTGACCGGGAAATACTTCAGATATACCAATGAACTATGCCCCATGCCAAAATCGTCAATGGAAATGGCAATGCCAAAATCATGAATCTGGTTCAGGATGCGGTTGTGCGGCGCGTCTGGATCGAGGGCGATGGATTCGGTGACTTCGATGCCGATCATCTGCCGTTGCAGGCCATGGCGTTCCAGGCAGCGCATCACCTTGTCCGGCAGTGTGGTGTCGTTCAGTTGACGGATGGAAACATTGACCGAAGTCTTGAAGCGGTCTTCCAGTCCGTGCAGCCGCCAGCGCGCCCGTTCGGTGCAGGCTTCGTCCAGCACCCACATGCCCAGAGGCTGCATGAAATCGCCGTCTTCGGAAATGGCGACCATGATGGGCGCGGGGATCTGGCCATATTCCGGATGCCGCCAGCGCACCAACGCCTCGGCGCCGATGACCTTGCCGGAAGTATGGTCGACCTGCGGCTGGTATTCGAGATATAGCCCGTCGCCCCGCTTCAGGGCGCGCTCCAGATCGCCCGCCAGCACCCGCGCCAACACGCCGACTTCGTCGCCGCGATCCAGGCATTTCTTTCCGGAAGGGCCGACGATGTTGCTACAGGCAATGTCCATGAGGGCGCTCATCGCCTTCTTTTGCCGTTCCATGCGGATGCGGTCGAAAATCTTGACGAAGGGGATATAGATCAAGACGCCCAGCGCCAGATTGAAGCATTGCAGCAACGTGCCCGCCAACGCGCCGCCGGTAGCGAAATAGCCGCTCAACAACGGCGGCGTCGTCCAGACGACCGGGACGCTCACGCCTGGCGCAAGGCCATAGCGAACCGCGATGTAACTGGTGAGCATCAACACCAGCGGCGTTAGGACAAACGGCAGGAGAAAAACGGGATTGAGAATGACTGGCAGGCCAAAGAGCAGCACTTCATTGATGTTGAAAAGACCAGGTACAAGGGAGATTTTCGCCAGACGGCGGCTACCGTCCTTGCGGTTGACGATCAACAGCGCGGTCAGAAGACAGATCGAGGAACCGGAACCGCCCATGAAGACGAAGGTATCGAGAAAGAGCTTGGTGACGACATGCGGCGGCGGCAATCCCGCCGCCTGCGCCGCGAGATTGCTGTTCGAGGCGGCCTCGAAAATGCCTCTGGTCATGGGATCAAGCACATTGGTGCCGTGAATCCCGAAAAACCAGAAGACATGCGTGATGAAGACATAGGTGACGCCCGTATCAAAGGTGTCCTGGAAAAACCTGAAAGGATACAGAATCAGATCATGCACGAACTGATGCGCCGACAGCCCGGTCAGCGCCCCAAAGACAAAGGCGGTTACGGCAAAGAGAAGCACGGTGATGATGCCCGGCAACAGACAGGCGAAAGCCT
Source organism: Zoogloeaceae bacterium (assembly GCA_031259605.1). Taxonomy (GTDB): domain Bacteria; phylum Pseudomonadota; class Gammaproteobacteria; order Burkholderiales; family Rhodocyclaceae; genus Azovibrio. The sequence goes on along the minus strand of JAIRLE010000049.1, from coordinate 10,759 downwards.
GCAGAATGGCCGCTTCCATTCCATCGGCATAGATCAGCATTTGCAGCCGTTTGATGTGCGCCAGATACAGGAAAACGCGCGTCGAAACGATGGCGACGACCATGCTGACGAACAATCCCTGTGTGCCCAGATGTTCCACGATGCTTTCATGGTCATCCATGGGGATGATGATCATCAGCGAGGCCAGCGCCACCAGCGCCGCGATGACCGGGCTGACCGGATTCGCCAGATAACGCTGGTTATACAGGGTCGTGAGGTGGTAACTGATGCCGACGAGCATCGGCAGGGAGAGAATGCCAAAGGTACCTTGCCAGACCAGCGCGCCGATTTTCGACCAGTCCTGCCCGAAAACCTGCGCCATATTGTCCTGATAATCCGGGAAAGGCAGGTTGTTGATCAGGATGGCGAGCGCGCCCGCGACAACCAGCGGCAGACACAACAAAAAACCGTTGCGAATGGCCAGCATGACCGGACTGAACGCCCAATTGGGCGCGGCCAGCATGTAGATGCGGCCAAACAGGCGCTGACCGAGTGTCATTACGCGTGGATTCATTTGCTTTCATTCATTCTTTGCGAGTATGCGCCGCAACGCTTTTGCGTCAAGGAGAAAATATGGCCTTGATGTGACAGGGTCAGGGCATCTTGCCTCCCTTTTTGCCCCTTGCCTGTTCCTTGACGCGTTTCATTTTCTCCCGGAAGCGGAACAGTTCTGCCTTGCGTCTTTCCGCTTCCCGATTTTCTTCCCCTGCCCGCGTGTCAATTTCTTCCGGCGTCATTCCTGTCTCCGGCGCTTCCGCCTCTGCCGCCGTTGCCGGAATTTCCGCCGCCGGTGTTTCTGTCAGGGCAGGAGGTTCTTCCGCTGCCAGGGTTTCCACTACGGACGTTTCCGCTTCCGGCGCGGTTTCTGTCTCTGGCGTTTCCACGTCCGGCGCTTCCGCCTCCGCCGCCGTTGCCGGAATTTCCGCCGCCGGTGTTTCCGTCAGGGCAGGAGGTTCTTCCGCTGCCAGGGTTTCCACTACGGACGTTTCCGCTTCCGGTGTTTCCGTCTCTGCCGCCAGCGCCATTGTTGCCGCCGCTTCCGGCGCTTTGGCCTGCGGCGTTCTTGCGGGCCTGGGTTTTTCCACGATGACGGGTTCCATGAGCAACGCCTGCATGTCCAGTTCCACACGGGGCGTCTCGCTATTGGAGGACTGGCGCGCCGTTTCCAGCGCCGTGCGAATGTCCATCAGCACCTGTGGTCGCTGTTTGTCCCATTCCCGGCTGGAAACGCGCATGAATTGCCATCCGCGGGCGGCAAGCGCAAAGGGGATATGCACGTACCGCTCGAATCCGTCATCCGCGGCCAGCGTTTCGTCGAACAGCAGTCCCAGCAGATAACGACCGGGATCCCTGGCATCCAGGACGGCCAACGGAATACGGAAACCGGAAACGCCGACATCCAATTCGCATTCCATGCCCAAATCTTCCAGCGCCAGCGCGACCTGGACATTGAGCGGCAACCAGGCGGCGGGACGCGCGCCCGTTTCCAGGCGCGGCAGATCGATGGCGGCAGCGTTGCCCGCGACATTCAGTATCTGCGCCGCCTGATCGTGCCTTCCCATGGAAACCTGTTGCGCGTACAGGAGGAATTCCTTGAAGAGCCGGGGACCATCGGATTTGCTGCGCGCAACCGAAAGCAGCCGCGGATCGAAGGATGCGACGACAAAGATTTCCTTCTTGGCGCGCGTGATGGCGACATTCAGCCGCCGCTCGCCGCCCGGTTGCCCCAGCGAACCGAAGTAGGCGGGAACATGGCTTTTTTTCTCGCCATTGCGCCCGATGCGTTCGACTGGCGCGTGTCCGGTTGAAAATACGATGAGATCGCGCTCGTCTCCTTGCACGTTCTCCAGATTTTTCACGAAGGGACGCGCATCCAGGCGCGGCAGGTTCATCGCCTGCCGCCAGCATTCGGCAAATTGCGTGTCGGCTTCCAGACGGCGGTCGATTTCATCGAGAATGGCGCGCCGCTGCACCGGATTGAAGGTGATTACGCCCAGCGACGGCTTGTCGGGACGTTGCAGCAACTGCGCCAGCAGATTGACGACGACATGACTCTCGGGAATGTTCGCGCCCGCTTCGCAGCGGCCATTGGGAACGTCGATCCAGCGAAGCGCCGCCGGATGGCTCGCCGTGGCGGGAATGGTCTTCAGGTTTCCCGCGTAAATGGCGTGATTGGAAAAAGCGAACAGCTCTTCGCGCTGGCAGCGGTATTGCCAGGAAAGCGCCACGCGCGGGACGCGGTGGCAGGCCAGCGTCAGCAGGGATTCGGCGTCGAAGATCTCGCGCGCGGCGGACAGATCCTCGCCGCCCGCATTGGCGGCGTCTTCGCCCTTTGCCGCCCGAAAGGCGTCATCCGGAGGCATTTGCCGTTCGTCCCCGGCAATGACCACGCGGCGGGCGCGCATCAGCGCCGGCAGGCTGCTTTCGACGGCGCATTGCGAGGCTTCATCGACGATGATGAGATCGAAGAGCGGCACACGCGGGAAAAGCAGTGGGACGACATCCGGCGAGAGCAGCCAAATCGGCAGCACATCCATGAGGCCCTTGTCCCAGAAGCGGCGCGTGAATCCCCGCAGCGACAGCGGCTGGCGCTGTTTTTGCGCCACTTTCAGCATGGTGGCGCGCGTAATCTGTTCGGTGCTGCGGCGCACGCCCTTTTCCGAGGGTGGCGTCCGCAAGAGGGGCACTTGATCCTGGCGCGCGAGAATGCGATCCAGGGCAAAACGGCGTTCTTCCGCGTACAGTTCGGCCAGCCGGGATTCGCTGGCGCCGCTTTTTTCATCCAGCGCGGAAAAGTCGCTGCTGAATTTTTCCAGCGCCGCCAGCGCGGATTTCGCCCAGGTCTTGCGTACGCCATCCGCCCAGGCTTCCGGCGTGTCGAACGCCGCGCCATCGGCTAGCGGCGCGAGAAAAATCTGCGCCTGCGGCGCAATGGCCTGCGCTTTCTCCAGACGGCGATCCGTGCCAATCAGATGCGCGGCGTCGCGCCGCCAGGCGCCAATCAGCGCGTCCAGCAATTGCGTCGTCGGCAGACTGGGCAGCCAGGGCAGCGCCGTGTGCACGGGATCGATGGCCGCAGCCAACTTGCCCATCGAGGAAATGGCGTTGACCAGCGGCTCTACGCGCTGGCTCCAGGCCTCGAGCGTGTCGATCTCCCAGCCGTCCGGAAAGGCGTTGAGCGAGCGCAAGACGCTTTCCTCTTTTTTCAGGGTGTCGAATATCGTGTACAGCGCCTGGGCGCTGTGATGGCAATCGATCCAGTAATTGGCCTTTTCATCCCATCCGGCAATGATTTCGGCATTGGGTGTGCCGCGCCAGAATCCCATGGTCTCCAAATCATCGCGGTGGCGGATCAGGATAAGCGCCGGATCGATGAGCGCCGCCGCAGCCCGAATCCAGGCGCGCGCTTCGTCCAGGGTGCTGGGCATGTCGGCGCGATGGGGATTCAGCCAGTGCAGCATGTTGATCAATCCCTGCCAGCAGCGGGCGGCCGCAGCCTTGTCATCCAGATGATCGAGGAAAGCGGCATCGATGGTCGCGTCGGCTTTTTCCGGCCAGTGCAGGGCAAGCCAGGCGCGCAGCGTCTTCTGCGCCTGCCAGCAGGCGGGACTCAAAAAGCGCAAGGCGCTGCCCGCATTGGCGCGCAGCGGCTTCAACGCCTGCAACACCGCCAGGTCGGGGAGGAATTCAAAGGGTTGCGGAAAGTCGCTCATGATTGCGTCATGCTTGCGCCAGAGGCGAACCAGTTTCTTCAGCGATTCCTCTCCTTCCGGCTGGGCGGTGAGCGCCCCTATCAATTCCGCGAACCAATGATTGCCGAGTGTGTTTTCCTGACGCCGGGAACGGGAATTCACCAGCGCGCGCCATACCGCCTGGGTACGCTCGATCAGTTCCAGGCGCGCATCCTCGTTGAGCAAGGCGGTCAATGTCGCCTGCCCCGCCGCGGTCTCCTGTTGCCTGCGGAAATGATAGGCGGCCAGCAGGCCGTCCTTGGCCGATTTCAGGGCGGCGTATCCCGATTTGTCCGCCGGCAGCCCGGCGATGACCAGCGCGTCTTCCAGCACCTTGGCGGCATTCCGGGCGATGACGAGGTACTTCAGAAAGGCGTTGGCCTTGTCATTGTCGAAATGGGCAAAGCTGAGGCGGGTGGCGGAAGGCATGGCGGCGGGCGAACGCCAGATGCTGCCGTTCGCCCAGAGATCCGCTTGGGGAAAAATGCTGGCAATCTGCGCCGCCAGCGTGTTCATGCGCGCGGGCGTCAGGGTGTAGAGACGCTCATCCATGCAGGGCAAGGGAACGTTCAAGCCAGCGGCATAGGTATGCAGTGCGCCCAATGTCATGGGCAAGGCGTCTTCGTCCGCCTGCCCGTGTTCCGGCAAGGTCATGCGCGTCAGGGCGGCGCGCTGGTTCAGGCGTTGCAGCAGACGACCGATTTCATCCGTCGCCGTGTTCCTGGGCAGGACGATCGCGTTGGGCGCGGCATTTTCCAGTCGCGCGGCGAATTGCCGGTAGAGCGCGTGACGATCCTCTCGAACGTCATGCGCCACTGCCAACAAGTGCCGGATTCCCGCGTCTTCGAGACGCTGCGCCACCACGTCCAGCGCGGCGCGCTTTTCGCAGAGCACCGCCACCTTTTCGCCGCGCGCCAGCGCGTCCGCCACCAGATTGGCGATGACTTGGCTCTTGCCGGTTCCGGGCGGCCCTTCCACCACCAGCGCCGGAACGGCGCGCGTCATCTCCAGCGCTGCGCGCTGCGCGGGATCGGCGGGCAGCGCCGGCAGCACCGGTATTCCCATCGGCATGTTGTTCCCCGGCGGCATGTCGGTAAAGGAAAGCGCCGCGCGCAAATCCCGCGGCAGCAGTTCCCAGACGCCTGCCAGCAGGTTTTCCGGCGGCATTCCGCCATTCAGCGCCTCCAGCAATTCGTCATAATCCCGCACAAGATGGGAACAGGGCTGCGAAAACAGCCCCAGCACGGCGCATTCCTCGATTTCCAGGTGTTCATCCTGCCACTGGGAGAATTCTTCGCGCCGATCGGCAAAAGACCGCAGACGCTCGCCTTTGTCCGTGGCGTCCACATCCGGCAGGACAAGTTCATCCAGCAGGGCTTTTGGCCCGGCGGCAGCCAGTTCGTCGGCTTTTTCCGCCAGTTCGTCGGGGTAATGGCGTCCCTTGCGCTGGAAAACCAGGCGCAGCAGGGATTGATTGGCAACCGGCGCGCCATTGGCGGGAATAGCTAGGCTGACGACGCCGTTTTTGGCGTCACGTTCGATGCTGACAGGATAAAGGATCAGCGGCGCGCGCAACGGCTGGCCCCCCGTCCGTCCGCCAAGGAAAGGGTAGCCCAGATACAGGTTATTGACGCCAGCATCCTCGCGCTGGCGCAGATGTTCGCGCGCCAGCAGCAGCAGCGATTTCGCCAGCCGACGGGTGTTGTCATTTTCCTCGGCTTCCTCCGCGTCGAACAGGCGCGCGGGCTTGCCGTCGCGCAAAAGCGCCAGGGTGCGCCCGGCAAGGCCGGAGGCGATGCTTTCCAGTTCGTTCAAGTCGATGGCGCGGCCGGGACGGCAGATGTGCAGACAGAGGGCGGGATTGCGCGCGTCACTGGAGGCCAGCCGCTCGCGCAGGCGCGTCAGGGCTTGTCGCAGGCGCACGTTGTTGGGGCCGTTGCCCGCTGGCGGCGCTTCCGGCAGTTCGATGGCGGAAAGCGCCTTGCCCGGCAAGGGAACGAGCCGGTAGAGCGCGTCCAGACGGCGATCCGGCGCGGGTTCGATGGCGAGATCGTTGGCCAGGACGATACGCTTCAGGCGTTCGATGTCTTCGGGCGCGGCATGCGGCAAACCCAGCAGTTGCAACAACCGGCGCAGACTGCTCAGGCCGCCGCCGTGGCGCAGAACGTTTTGCAGATAAACGTTCAGGGCGTCTTCCGCTTTGCGCGGCGGCAGGGAAATGCCATGTCCCGGCTGCGCCAGAATCGCTTCCAGGCTGAGGTCAAAGCGGGCAAGGATCGGCGGCAGCAGTTCGTGCAGGAGTTTGCGACAGCCCAGCGCATCGCCGATGGCGACGAGGGTTCCGGCATTGCCGACATTGCATTCGCCGTCGAGCAACAGTACATGCGCGACAAGGGAAAAGAGCGAACATTGCGCTTTTATGCCGTCCGCGCAGATGAGCGGCGCGAGACGCTGGAACTCGACCAGTGCCGACTCTGGCGCAAGATAACGCCGCCAGTTGTGCACAAGCGGTGAAAAGACGCGCTCGATGACCTGTATTTTTGCGTCCTGCAATTCGCCGTCGGCGCTGGCCGCCAGGACACAGGCCGCCAGCGCGGCAGCCTGCGTCATGTCGGGCGGATCTTCCAGCCGGATGGGCGCGCCAAGATCGGCGCCGAACTTGCCCAATGCCTGCATCAGGAGCGCGTCCAGTTCCGCGAGTTTGCGCGAACCGGGGCCGCGTCCGCTCAGTTGCCGATAGGCGTCCGTTTCCGAAAACAGCCACAAGGCCCAGGCGCGCAGACTGTGTTCCGGGTAGGCGTTGCCGGGTTCGGTGGTCGCCAGCGCCGTTTCCATCATCGCTCTGGTTTGGGCGAGATGGATTGCGGTATCCCCATTGACAAGGGTATCGGCCGGCAATCCGGTGGCGGCGGTCAGTTCCATGCGCAGGACGGCCTCCAGGCCGGAACAGGCGATGAGGCCAAGACGATCGGCGGTGATTTCCTGCGCCATGGCAAGTTGCCGGGCGGCGACAATGCGTTCTTCCGGCGCTTCCTTGTCTTGCAGGATCAGCGCGGCGGCCAGCGATGCAACGCGCTGGGGATTGCGAGCGCCGTGGGCAAGGAAATGTCCGATTTCACGTCCCAGCAGTGCCGCCAGCGCGTCGTCGTCCAGCAGGGCGGGCAGGTGTCCGCGTATCTCCAGGAGGAGCGGCGCGACGGAAAGGTGGAGGAAGGCGTTTTCCGCGCCGCTGGCTTGGTAGATTTCGACGGGCGCGCGGATGCCAAAACGCTGGCACAACGCTTGCGCCACCCGGTAGAGATTCGGCGTCATGCGTCTGGCAAACAATCGGCGATCGGCCATCAACGCCCGGCGGATGCGCGCTGAATCCGTGGAGACTTTTGCCGCCAGCGATTCGATCCCGGGCATTTTTCGCAATACTCCCGCATAACCGGATTCGCCACGAAAACGGATGGATTCAATATCGAATTGCATCGGATGCCCCCTATCTGGTTCAACCACTGGCGGACGCCGCGGATTTGAACGAACGCATATGGATATGCACTATGCCATAAATACCCGCTTTCGCCAAATGGCGAGAAGATGCGCAAGGCGCTCTTGTGCGTTGTTTTTTTAGGGCTTTTGCGAAACTTTTGGAAAATCTTCGCCGCTTTGCGCCCAGGAATGACGGTGTGGATATCTGGGGGCATTCCATTCATCGTAAAACCAACTCCGGTTTGAAACCCCGCCCGATGCCGGGGTTTCGACCGTAGCCATTCTCGAGAGGAGAGAACCCCCCTTTCCAATGGAGTTGGACCGACAGCCCTGAAGGGCTGCCGCTAATTTCTTGCTCCGTCCTGGCGTCGCAAGGTGCGGGCGACGATGGCGATGGCGACGCTGGCGGCGTCATGCAGTTTCAGGACGCGGGCGGCTTCGTTGGCGGTTGTGCCGGTGGTGAGCACGTCGTCGATGAGCAGGATGCGCTGGCCGGAAAAGTCGCGCGCGCAGCAAAAAGCGCCTTTCAGGTTCTTTTGCCGCGCTTTCAGGCTCAGGCCGGATTGCGGCGGCGTGGCGCGGCATTTCGTCAGGCTCGTCGCCTCCAGCGGCAGATGGCGGGCGCGGGCGCAATGGCGGGCGATTTCCAGCGCCTGGTTGTAGCCGCGCTCCTTCAAGCGCTTTGGGTGCAGGGGCAGGGGAACGATACAGTCCGCCGCGAATTCCGCGCTCGCCCTTGCCAGTTGTTCCCCCCAGCGCCGGGCGAGCGCGAAGCGGGCGTGGTACTTCAAATCCTGCACCAGGCGATTGAGCGGAAAGTCGTAGCGATACAGGGCAAAGGCGCGGTCAAAGTGCGCCGGATGCGCCAGGCACGCGCCGCAACGCTCACCCCGGGGCGTCTCTGCCAGGCAATCCGGGCAATGCAGGGCGGGCAGCGTGGGCAAATCGCGTCGGCACGCGCCGCACAATGTTGTATCGTCCGCCGCGCAAGGCGCGCCGCACAGCAGGCAAAGCGGCGGCAGCAGGGCGTCCAGCGCGCTTGACAAGGCAGTGCGCCAGAACGATGATGCGCCCCTTCCTTGCCGCAAGGGCATGAATGGAAACATTTTTTGCAGGATTCTCCATGACGCACGTTGCCGAAATTGCCAAAACCCGCGCCGCGACCAGTCATCGCGCCGCGCATATCCGCCCGGAACAGACCGCCGCCCGCCATCGATGGACGGTAGCGGAAATCCTGGCGCTCTATGAACTGCCGTTCATGGATTTGCTCTGGCGGGCGCAAAGCATACACCGCCAGCATTTCGACGCCAACGCCATCCAGCGTTCGACCCTGCTTTCCATCAAGACCGGGGGATGCTCGGAAGATTGCAGCTATTGCTCTCAGTCCGCGCGTTACGCCACCGACGTGGAACGCGAGCGCCTGATGCCGCTTGCCGAAGTGGTGGCGGCGGCAAAGGCCGCGAAAGACAAGGGCGCGTCGCGTTTCTGTATGGGCGCGGCCTGGCGCAGCCCCAAGGAGGAAGACCTGGAAAAGGTTCTCGACATGGTGCGCGAAGTCAAGTCCTTGGGCATGCAGACCTGCGTCACCCTGGGGATGCTGAAGGAAGGCCAGGCGGAGAAACTCAGGGCGGCGGGGCTGGATTACTACAATCACAACCTGGATACCGACAGGGAATTCTACGGACAGGTCATCCGGAGCCATTCGCACGACGACCGCCTGGACACCATCGCCCAGGTGCGCGGTGCCGGCATCCATGTTTGCTCCGGCGGCATCATCGGCATGGGCGAATCGCGCAAAAACCGCGCCGCCATGCTGACGCAGCTTGCCAATCTGGACGAGCCGCCCGAATCCGTACCCATCAACCATCTGGTGCCGGTGCCGGGCACACCCTTTGGCGAACTGCCGCCGCTCGACCCCTTTGAATTCGTGCGCACCATCGCCGCCGCGCGCATTGCCATGCCGAAATCGCATGTGCGCCTTTCCGCCGGACGTGAAGGCATGAGCGACGAATTGCAGGCGCTCTGTTTTCTCGCGGGTGCGAATTCCATGTTCTACGGCGAACATCTGCTGACCACCGGCAATACGGACGCCGAACGCGACGACGCCCTGTACGCGCGGTTGGGGCTGGAAGCGTATTAGTCCATGCCGGGAACCGCTCATGTTCCCCACAACCAAACTCAACGAGATGTTGTTTATTTCCAGGATGGAATGAAAACGCCAAACCCTGACGCCGGTTCTTGCGCTTTGCATCGGGAGTCGCTGCCTGGGTTCGATTTGCCGTTTGCGGCAAATTCCAATTCCTGTATTCCGAATGACGGTTCTTGTCCGTGTGGGCGCAAACGTCCACGTTCTTCTTCCACGCCGTTTCGCTCCGATTCGTGTCCCTGATGCTGGACATTGAAAAATGAACATTCCCGTCAATTCCGTCGGCCATCCCATTGGCTCCAATGGCTCCATCGACCGCGCGTTGTTGAAACGCCATCTGCGGCAAGCGCGGCAAAAAGGCGAGGGGGATTTTCTCGCGCGGGAAATGGACGCGCGGATGCGGGAGAATCTGGATTACATCCGCCTTGCGCCGCAGCGCATTCTGGCGCTCGCCTGCGCCGCCGATTTGAACGCCCATTATCCGGCCGCCCACTGCCTGCGCATGGGAAGCAAGGCGGCGGATGCCGTCGCCGCCGCCGAATGCCTGCCCCTGCCCGCCGAGAGCGTTGATCTGGTCTGGGCCAATCACTTTGAATTCTGGCGGCACGATTTGCCGCAAACGCTACGAGAGGCGTTGCGCGTATTGCGCTCCGGCGGTCTCCTGATGCTTTCCACTTTCGGCCCCGATACCTTGAAGGATCTGCGCGCCGGACTGGATATGCCGGAGATGCCGCCGCCCTGCATCGGCCTGCGCGCATTGGGCGATCTGCTCCTGCGCGCCGGTTTTGCCGATCCGGTGACGCATGCGGAGGGCGTCACCTTCGCCTATGCCGGTTGGGGACGCTGTTTGCCGACCTGCGCGCCATTTCGCCCGAACTGTTCTTTCCCGCCCGTCGTCCGCGCGCGAACCGCCTGCGCTGGCAAAACCTGCTGGCGCACTACGAACGCTGCCGCGCCGGACGCGAGGACGGAAAATTCCCCGCCCGTGCCGAAATTCTCCACGCCCACGCCTGGAAGCCCTTGCGGACGGCAGCGCGCGCCGCTGGCGCGGAAGCGGTCATCACGCTCCACAAGTCCCGCCCCGCATAAACCGGTGCGGGCGCGGGCGGAACAAAGGTTTTGTTTTCTTCGTTTGCGAAGGATTCATCGTAAAACCAACTCTGGTTTGAAACCCCGCCCGTAAGAAAGGCGCGAAGGTTGAGACCCCATTCTTAAGAAGCTGTTTTGAAAATACCTTGAGAGGCGTTCAAGCGTCGCATCCATTCTTCCGCCTCGCTTTTGACGAGGACGCTTATCCGCTGCTTTCAATTTTCAAAACAGCTTCTTACGGTCGGGGTTTCGACCGTAGCCATTCTCGAGGGGAGAGAAC
>JAIRLE010000185.1 GCA_031259605.1 Zoogloeaceae bacterium | reverse complement strand
GTTGTACGGCTTGCCGTTCTTCTGGCTCACACCCGCCTTAACGTCCAACTCTTCACTCCTAACTTCGATCTTGATGCTCATGGCTTCTACTCCTTCAGGAAATCCCGGGAAACCCCGGTAAAAAAGCCCCATCACAGGGCAAACCAAACATCACGCAGCCGCGAAACAACAGCAGAATCCTTTCATTCATCGGCTACATGGCCTAAAATTGAGAGAGGAAATGCAGAGCAAAATTACTCTGTAATAGTGACGCTAACAGAGTAAATTTACTCTGTCAACACGCAGGAGGAAAAAAATGAAATTGCGCGACTACATAGGCACAGGTACAGAAAAAACCGGCAGCCAAAAAGCCTTAGCGGAACACTTAGGACTTTATGCAGAAGACCTAAGAGGAGCAAACAGAGGCAAAAGAGGACTTCCCAACGATGCATGCATAAAGCTTGCAAAAATCATTGACGCCGACCCGCTGGAGGTTATCGCCGCCTCTGAACTGGCGACGGAGAAAAAGCCCGAAAAACGCGCTTTTTGGCTCCCTTTCGTGGAACACGCGAAAGCGGCCAGCATTCTGGCGCTGGCCGTAACCGCCAGCCTTATGACAAACGGCACGGAAGCGAAGGACAACGCCCAAGTAAACCCCGCCTTCACACGGCAGGGGTCACTGGTTCGAATCCAGTACCACCCACCAATCACCAGCCCTATGCAGTCCGATAAAGGCCGGAAATTCATTCAATACAAGGCGTTCGGCCTTTTCCTTGTTGCGCAAGGCTTGCCATGATCCGTACTCGTTTCGCTCCCAGTCCCACCGGTTATCTGCATATTGGCGGCGCGCGCACGGCGCTGTTCTCCTGGGCATATGCCCGGCATCACGGCGGCCAGTTCATCCTGCGCATCGAGGATACCGATCGGGAACGCTCGACGCCGGAAGCGGTCAAAGCCATCCTGGACGGCATGGACTGGCTGGGTCTCGACCATGATGAAGGGCCGTTTTACCAGACCAGGCGCATGGAACGCTACCGGGCAGTCATTCAGGAAATGCTGGCGGCGGGTACGGCCTATCGTTGTTACATGTCCCCCGAAGAACTGAACGCCCTGCGCGAACAACAGCGCGCGCGCGGCGAAAAGCCCCGCTACGACGGGGCTTGGCGTCCCGAACCCGGCAAAACCTTGCCGGATCCGCCGCCCGGCGTTGCGCCCGCGATCCGTTTCAAGAATCCCCGCGACGGCGTGGCCGCCTGGAACGATCTGGTCAAGGGGCAGATTGAATTCGCCAACAGCGAACTCGACGATCTCGTCATCGCCCGCGCCGACGGCACGCCCACCTACAACTTCTGCGTGGTGGTCGATGACTGGGACATGGGCATAACCCAGGTCATCCGCGGTGACGACCATGTCAACAACACGCCGCGCCAGATCAACATCCTCAAGGCACTGGGCGCGACGCCGCCGCAATACGCGCATCTTTCCATGATCAACGGCCCCGACGGCACGAAATTTTCTAAGCGGCATGGCGCGGTTTCCGTCCTGCAATACGATGGCGACGGATTCCTGCCGGATGCCGTCATCAACTATCTCGCGCGGCTGGGTTGGGCGCATGGCGACGACGAGGTTTTCAGCCGCGAACAGTTCGTGCAATGGTTCGACCTCACGCGCATCACGCCTTCCGCCGCCCAGTTCAATAATGAAAAACTTCTCTGGCTCAATCAGCACTACATGAAATCCCTGTCGGAGGCCGAGCTTGCCGCGAAAGTCGCCCCGCGCCTCGTGGCGCTTGGCGCAAACCTGGATGACGGCCCCGATCTGGCGCGAGCCGTCGCCCTGTACGTCGACCGCTGCAACACCCTGAAGGCGCTGGCGGAAGCGCTACGGGTCCTGTATGCCGGGGTTCGCCCCGCGCCGGAGCTTGTGCGTCAATATCTGGACATGGAAGCGCGCCCCGCCCTTGCCGATTTCACCCGGAAGCTGGCCGATGTTCCCTGGAATGTCGCCGCGATTGGCGCGTTGCTCAAGGAAACGCTGGAAACGCACCGGATCAGGATGCCCAAGCTCGCCATGCCCCTGCGCGTACTGCTCACCGGACAGACACAAACGCCTCCCGTCGATGCCCTGATCGCCCTGATGGGCAGGGAGCGCACACGACAACGCATCCAGGCGATGAATTGATCCCGCCATGCGCCAGCTTCTTTTACTGTTGATCATGGTCACCGCGCTTCCGGCACAGGCCAGCGAATTGAAGGCGGACGAATACGTGCGCTTCATTCCCGGCATTGCCTATGACGCGGGCAACAGCCTGGTCGAAGCCGAGGTTCATGCTTACGTCTATGAAAAGGAAAGCCGTCCTCTGGTGAAGCTCGCACTGTCCGTCTTGACGGAGATCGGCATGGAGGAGGTCACGGCGCGGCAAAAGCAGACGCTTGACGAAAGAAGCGCGCTGTTTCGCGTCGATTTCGAGGGCAATAAAGCCTTTGCCGTGCGTTTTGCCGACGGCAGCGTCCATGCCATGCCGAAGACCAGCGACGGCAAGAGCGCGCGGCGTGTTCGCCTGGAGAAACCGGATGCGCCGCAAAAGGAAATCCGTTTTGCGGTGGATCTGCCCGAATTTCCGGAAAACGTGGAAGAGGGGATTGCCTTTTATGCCGCGCCGCAAGGCGTTTCCGTGATTCTGGATATTGACGATACCGTCAAGGATTCTAATGTCATGAACAAGAAAGCGTTGCTGATCAATACCTTTTTGAATGAGTACAAGGCGGTTGCGGGTATTGAGACGATCATGACGCGCCTGCGGGAAAAAGCGGACGCTTTTCATTATGTCTCGTCCAGTCCCATACAGCTTTATCCGGTATTGCAGGAATTCTTCACACGGGAAAATTTTCCGCGCGGCAGTTTTCACTTGCGTGAAACCACGGACGCGCACGATTTCATTTCCACGCAAAAGAAACTGAGGGCGCACAAACGCCAGGCCATCGAACGTCTGTTCGCCGCCTACCCGCAACGAAAATTCATCCTCGTGGGCGACACCGGCGAAAGCGACCCGGAAATCTACGCCGAATTCAAGCGGAAATACCCGGAGCGCGTCCTCGAGGCCATCTTTCACGATATCACCCAGGATGGCCGGGATTCCGCGCGTTTCAAGGATTTTACGGACTTGCTGTTGTACTGATCAGGGGTGTTTGGCCCCGTCATTTGGCGGCACAATTTTAGCGCTTGCCTTTGCAAAACCTGGGCAACGGAACCGAACATTTTTACTTATCCGCAAACAATTCTAGCCGAACGAGCTATTTCCCGCTATGCTGTGCATGTCAGGTGAATGGAACGGGCAAAGAGGAACGACAGATTGTCAGGACACGCGCATGGGGAATTCCAGATAAATTCCGGGCGCCTGTCGAGCCGCTGTTGCCCGCGAATCGGCAGGACGCGCGGCACGGCTGCAAACGCAAGCCGGGCGGAGGCAGGAAGGCAAAGTACAGTGACCGGCTGTATTTTTCGGGGATCGTGCATGTGCTGCGAACGGGAATCGTCTGGAACGCCTTTCCCCGGGAGAAGTTCGAGTGTCCGGGTTCGTCTGCCCTGCATGCCCGTTTCCAGCAATGGGCAAAGCGGGGCTGTTCGCGGCGATCTGGAAAAAAGGTCTGGCGGAATACGACGAAAGCAAGAAATTAGCGGCAGCCTTCAGGGCTACCGGTCTAACGTCATTGGGAAAGGGTTTCGACCTTCGCGCCTTTCTTACGGGCGGGGTTTCAAACCGGAGTTGGTTTTACGATGAATAACTGCCGCCTTCCTTCCCGGCGGATTGTGCCGGCAGCGAGAGGATGAAGCGCGCGCCGCCGGGCGGCGTCGATTCGACGGTGAGGCTGCCGCCGTGGGCGCGGGCGACGCCCAGCGCGATCGGCAGTCCCAGTCCGGTACCCTGCGGCGTGGTGGTGAAGAAAGGCTCGAAGATGCGCGTCTGCAAATCTTTCGGGATGCCGGGACCTTCGTCCGCAACCGACAGGCGGATTTCATCGTTGCCGTAATCGGCGCAAAGCCGGATGGCCTTTCCGGGCGCGCTGACCTGCAAGGCGTTTTCCAGAAGGCTCACCAGCGCGCCGGATAGCGCCTTTCTGCCGCCGACGATGCGAACGTCCGACGCGGGCGACCGTGTTTCCAGCCGCACTTCCCGCGCTTTCAGGAGTGGTTCCAGCGCCTGCCCCGCTTCAAGGAACAGATCGGCGACGGAAATCACGTCCCGGCCTATGCTTTCGCCGCGCGCAAAGAGCAGCACATCCTGGATCAGCCGTTCCAGACGTTTGAGTTGCGCGGCGACCTTGTCGGCAAAGCGGCGACGCGCCGCGTCGGAGAGTTCGGCCTGCCCCAGGTTGCCCGCGTAAAGCAGCGCCGTCGCCAGCGGTGTGCGCAGTTGATGCGCCAGTGAAGCGGCAAGTTCGCCCATTGCCGCCAGACGCTGATTGCGTTCGAGTTCGGTCTTCATCTGGTGCGCGACGGAAATGTCATGCAGCAGCAGCAATTTGCCGCCGGAAGAGTCCAGCGGGCTTTCCGCGAGGTTCAGGCGCTTGTCTCCCAGTTGCCATTCGCCCAGCGTCAGGCTGGGTTCGAGCAGTTCGCGCGCGACTTCACCCCAGTGGCGGCCTTCGATATTCGCGCCCAGCATGTCACGGGCAACAGGATTGGCTTCAGTGATGCGCGCCGCGCCATTCAACGCCACCACGCCGGCGGGCAAGGCGTCGAGCAACAGGCGCAAACGTTCGGAAAGCGCCTCTTTCTCCTGATACTGGCGGCGTAATTCGCCGTTGGCGACGGCGAGTTCCCCGGTAAGCGAAGTCACTTGCTGTTGCAGTGCGGCATAAGCTTGCGTAAGTTCGGCGGAAACCTGGTTGAACAGGGTGAACGCCCGCTGCAATTCCAGTGTCTGCGCTTTTGCCTCGGCGGGCGGCGTTGCGGCGGCGTCCGTGCGAACGTCGGGGAGGGGCGTGAAGGTCGGCGTCATGAAAAAATTGCGCTGCAAATTACTGGGGCGGCAAGACTAGATAATAGTAGAATAAACATTGTTTTTGCGCCTAGACTGCGGAATTTTGCGGTGAGGCGTTTGTTTTGCAGGCTTTGCCTGTCCACTCAATCTTGCAACGGCATATTGACGGCTTGTAACCTTCATGGCGGCAAATCCAGAAATCACGGCAGACGCGACGGAAGCGGCCAGCACCGCAGTCAGCCCTCCCGGCAATGCAAACACACTCGCGCGTTTGCGCGAATCCCTCGACCGCCTGAACAGCCAGCAGAAACTCATGCTGGCGGTTGCCGTCGCCGCCATCGTCGCCATATTGGCGGGCACGTATCTGTGGGCGCGGCAGCCGGACTACCGGGTATTGTTCGCCAATCTTTCCGAAAAGGATGGCGGCGCGATCATTGCCGCGCTGGATCAGGCGAATGTGCTTTATCGTTATTCCGAAAACGGCACGGCGATTCTGGTGCCTGCCGCGCAAGTGCATGACGTGCGTTTGCGGCTGGCGAGCCAGGGGTTGCCGCGCGGCGGCTCGATTGGCTTTGAGTTGATGGAGAACCAGAAATTCGGTGCCAGCCAGTTCATCGAGCAGGTCAATTACCAGCGCGCCTTGCAGGGCGAACTGGAGCGCACCATAGAATCCATCTCCGCCGTGCAGTCGGCGCGGGTGCACCTCGCCATTCCCAAACCCAGCGTCTTCGTGCGTGAAGAGCAAAAGCCCACGGCTTCCGTGCTGTTGCATCTCTTTCCCGGCAGATCGCTGGATGCGGCGCAAGTGGCGGGCATCGGCCATCTGATCGCTTCCAGCGTGCCGCAGCTTCCGCTTTCCAACGTCAATATCGTCGACCAGAACGGCAACCTGCTCTCGCAGATCAAGGACAGGCTCACCGAGGCCGGACTGGATTCCAATCAGCTCAAATATGTGCGCGACGTGGAAAACAGCATCATCGAGCGTATCCAGAACATTCTCACGCCGGTGTTGGGCGAGGGCAATTATCGCGCCCAGGTTGCCGCCGATCTGGATTTTTCGCATGTCGAGCAGACTGCGGAAACCTTTGGCCCCAACGCCAATCGTGAAGTCGCCAGCATTCGCAGCGAACAGGTGTCGGAATCCGCCAATCTCAATCAGCCGCCGCCGGGCGGGATTCCCGGCGCGCTCACCAATCAGGCGCCCGTACCCGCCACCGCGCCGCTTTCCCAACCGGCGGTGACGCCGCCCGCAGGCGAAGCGGGCGGGCCTGCGGTTGCGCCGCGAACGGCCAATCCGCGCGATCCCAACCGCGGGCAGGTCGACGCGGCGGGCGTGTACGCGCCGCTGGATCCTGTATCGCCGCCGCTGGCGGCGCAAAAGGGTGTGACCACCAATTACGAGGTGGACAAGACCATCCGCTATACGCGCCAATCGGCGGGCACGGTACGGCGTTTGACGGCGGCGGTGGTGGTCAATTACCGTATGGTCAAGAACAGGAGCGGCGTGGAAACGCCGGGGCCGCTGCCGGAGGAAGAAATCGAGAAAATCCGCAGCCTGGCGCGCGAGGCGATGGGCTACAACGAAGCGCGCGGCGATTCCTTGTCGATTGCCAACGTCTCCTTCACGGCGGACGCGCGGGCGGAAGATGCGGGCATCCCCTTGTGGAAAGACCCGGAGACCGTCGCGCGCGGCCTGGATATTCTGAAGTATGTGGTCATCGCGGGCATCCTGTTTGCCATTTACTTCGTCATGCTGCGTCCGGTATTGCGCGCCATGCGCCCTCCGCATGACAAGGAAGGCGTGGGCGGCGGCGCGGGCGAAGGCGTGGGCGGCACCGGCGGTTTCCGGGTAGATGGCGGAGAAGGCGTGTCGGAAGAACTCAACAGCTTTGCCGGAAAAATCGGCAAGGCCAAGGAACTTGCCCAAGGCGATCCGAAAGTGGTCGCCAACATGATCAAGGACTGGATGGGTCTGAATTGAACGGTGCCCGATCAGTGAACAGGTTTTTTCAGGAGAACGGACATGGCGGATGAAGGTCTGGAAAAAAGCGCCATCCTGCTGGTGACGCTGGGAGAGAATCATGCCGCCGAAGTACTGAAGCTCCTGGGGCCGCGCGAAGTGCAAAAGCTGGGGCACGCCATGGCCAGCCTGAAAACCGTGCCGCGCGCCAAGGTGGAAACCGTGCTGGATGAATTCCTCACCACCACGGCGGAACAGGCCGCCCTGCATGTGGATACCGACGCCTACATTCGCACCGTGCTCAACAAGGCGCTGGGCGACGACAAGGCCGCCAACCTCATTTCCCGCATCCTGCACGGCGGCGAGACCAGCGGCATCGAGGGACTGAAGTGGATGGACGCCAGCACCGTGGCCGACCTCATCAAGAACGAGCATCCGCAGATTATCGCCACCATCCTCGTACATCTGGAACACGATCATGCCAGTGAAATTCTCGGCCTGTTCTCCGAGCGACTGAGGAATGACGTGGTGCTGCGCATCGCCACGCTGGAAGGCATACAGCCGCAAGCCCTGAAGGAGTTGAACGAGGTCATGCTGCAACTTCTTTCCGGTTCCGCCAATATCAAGAAGACCGCGATGGGCGGGGTGCGCACCGTGGCGGAAATCCTGAATTTCAGCGGCACAGCGGAAGAAAACTCGGTCATCGAAGCCATCAAGGAATACGACCCGGATCTGGCGCAGCGCATTCTGGATGAAATGTTCGTCTTTGAAAACCTGCTGGATCTCGATGATCGTTCCGTGCAGATGCTGTTGCGGGAAATCCAGTCGGATGCGCTGGTAATGGCCTTGAAGGGCGCATCCGAGGAATTGCGGGAAAAAATCTTCAAGAACATGTCGCAACGCGCCGCCGAAATGTTGCGCGAAGACCTGGAATCCAAGGGGCCGGTGCGGCTTTCCGAAGTGGAAGCCGAGCAGAAGGAAATCCTCAAAGTGGTGCGTCGGCTGGCCGATGAAGGACAGATCGTCCTGGGCGGCGCGGGCGGCGAGCAGATGATCTGACGGAGACCGGCGCGTGGCGGATTTCATTCCCAAGGAGGCGCTTCCCGCCTATACCCGCTGGCAGGCGGACGATTTTGGCGCGCCCGCCGTCCCGGAAACGGCGGACGCCGCCCAGGCCGCGCCGACGGCGAAAACCGAAGGGGCGGCGGAAGGCGAAGCGGCGGCGGTGCGTGTTCAATCCGGCGTCGCCTTCAGTCTGCCTACCGCCGAAGACATCGAGCGCATGCACGAAGATGCCCGGCAGAGCGGCTACCAGGCGGGTTATGCCGAGGGACTCCAGGCGGGCGGTGAAGAGGGGCGGCAAAGCGGACTGGCGGCCGCGCAGGTCTATGCCGGGAATCTGCAAAGCCTGTGCCGGGGCGTGGAGGAAGCGGCGCAGGCGCTGGATCAGGAGATGGCCGAAGCCGTGCTGGCCTGCGCGCTGGAAGTTGCCGGACAAATCACGCGCGGCGTCATCCGCGTCCATCCCGAAATCCTGTTGCCCATTATCCGCGAGGCGCTTGCCGCCTTGCCGTTACGGCACGGGCCGGTCACACTGCTGGTCGCGCCGACGGAGGCCGCCCTGGCGCGCGAACATCTGGAGGGTCAATTTGCCCAGTCCGGCTGGATCATCCAGGAAGACCCGGAGCTTGCTCCTGGCGGCTGTCGTCTGCGCGCCGACAACAGCGAGATCGACGCCACTCTGGAAACCCGCTGGCGGCGGGTACTGGAAGCCATCGGCGTGACGCCGGAATGGCTGGCGCGACAGCCATGAACACGGTGCCGGACGCGGCAGGCAAAGCGGAAGACCCGAAGGCCGAAATCGTCGAATCCATCGCCCATGCCCGTCTGCAACGCTGGCGTTCCCTGGCGGCGCAGGCGGGAGAGGCCGCGCGTCATGCCGAACCCTTCCTGGCCAGCGGCCACCTGACGCGCATCAACGGGCTGGTGGTGGAAGCCTCCGGGCTGAAGCTGCCGCTGGGCAGCACATGCAGGATTCAACCCAATCAGGGCGCGCCAGTGGAAGCCGAAGTGGTGGGATTCGCGGGTGAAAAACTGTTTCTCATGCCTTCGGACGACGTTTATGGATTGTCTCCCGGGGCGCGCGTCATGCTGGTGGAGCCGCCGCTGGCGCATCCGCGCGTGGGCGTTCCTCAGAAGCGCCGCCGCGCCAGCGATCGCGCCCGCCAGGTTCCGGTGGGCGAATCCTTGCTGGGGCGGGTGCTGGACGGCGTCGGGCGTCCGCTGGATAACCGGGGCGCGTTGTACCCGGAGGCGCAGCGATCCCTGCAAAGCCGTCCCTACAATCCGATGGGGCGCGCGCCAATCGAGCATGTGCTGGATGTGGGCGTGCGCGCCATCAATGGCCTGTTGACCATCGGACGCGGACAGCGCATGGGCTTGTTCGCCGGTTCCGGCATCGGCAAATCCATGCTGCTGGGGATGATGGCGCGCTACACCACGGCGGAGGTCATCGTGGTCGGGCTGATTGGCGAGCGCGGGCGCGAGGTGAAGGAATTCATCGACCAGATACTCGGCGAACCCGGCATGGCGCGCGCCGTGGTGGTTGCCGCGCCCGCCGATACCGGCCCCCTGATGCGCCTGCAAGGCGCGGCTTACGCCACCACGCTGGCTGAATATTTTCGTGATCAGGGCAGGCATGTGTTGTTGATCATGGATTCGCTCACCCGTTTCGCCATGGCGCAACGGGAGATTGCGCTGGCGATCGGCGAGCCGCCCGCCACGCGCGGTTATCCGCCTTCGGTATTCGCGCGCATGCCGCAACTGGTGGAACGCGCGGGCAACGGCGCGCAAGGCGGCGGCTCGATCACGGCATTCTATACGGTGCTGGCGGAAGGCGACGACCAGCAGGATCCGATTGCCGACGCGGCGCGCGCCATCCTCGACGGTCATATCGTGCTGACCCGCGCCCTGGGCGACGCCGGACATTATCCGGCCATTGATGTCGAACAGTCGATCAGCCGGGCGATGGTCAATCTGATTACGCCGGAACATCTGAACCTGGCGCGTCATTTCAGGCTCCTGTTTTCCCGTTACCAGCGCGCCCGCGATCTGATTGCCGTCGGCGCTTATGTGGCGGGTTCCGACCCGGTGCTGGATGAGGCCATCCGCCTGTATCCGGCCATGGAGAAGTACCTGCAACAGGATTTCGGCGAAAGCGCCCTGTTCGCCGCCAGCAAATCCGGACTGGAAAGTCTGTTTTGATCAGAGGACGGAATAAGTTTGCGGCGCTTTGCGCCGGAGGAACGGCTATCTCTCGCCCCTGACGGGGCACGCTCTCCCGCCAGGCGGAGATGGCCTGGATTGCGGCTTATCGGGAATCGTGAACAGAGGGTCTCAAAGCGGCAAGAGCGATCCGCCCATCAGGAACGCGTCCACCGCCCTGGCGCACTGGCGGCCCTCGCGGATCGCCCAGACGACGAGGGATTGACCGCGGCGCACGTCACCGGCGGCAAAGACGCCCGCGACATTGGTGGCATAGGCGTTTTCGCCTTCCGTATCCGCCTGCGCATTGCCGCGCGCATCCTTCGTTATGCCGAAGGCGTCGAGTAATCCGGCGACCGGGTGCAGGAATCCCAGGGCGAGGAAGGCGGCGTCGCAGGGAAGCTCGAATTCCGTATCGGGCATTTCGTGCATCCGACCATTTTCCCATTTTACGCGCACGGCCTTGATCGCCTTGACGCGACCTTGATCGTCGCCGACGAACGCCTTGGTGGCGACGGAAAATTCGCGTTTGGTGTCGCCTTCCCTGTGCGAGGAGGAAGTCCGCAGCTTCAGTGGCCAGTAAGGCCAGGTCAGCGCCTTGTTTTCGTCCTTCGGCGGCATGGGCATCAACTCGAACTGGGCAACGGAAGCCGCGCCCTGGCGATAACTGACGCCCACGCAATCGGAGCCGGTATCACCGCCGCCAATGACAATGACGTGCTTGTCCCTGACATTGACAGGGTTCGTCACGCCTTGCTGCACTTCCTTGTTTTGTGGAATCAGGAATTCCAGCGCCGCATGGACGCCTTGCAATTCACGTCCCGGCACGGGCAGATCGCGCGGCGTCTCCGATCCGGCGGCAAGGATGACGGCATCGAAAGCCGCGCGCAGTTCCGCGGCGGACACGACTTCGTTCGCGTCGCTGTGGATGGCTGCGGGCAGATTCCCGTCGCCGACGAGCACGCGGGTCTTGAAGGTGACGCCTTCGGCTTGCATTTGCGCGACGCGGCGATCGATGACGGATTTGTCCAGTTTGAAGTCGGGAATGCCAAAACCCAGCAGGCCGCCGATGCGCCCGCTCTTTTCAAAGACGGTGACGTCATGTCCGGCCCTGGCCAGTTGTTGCGCGGCGGCCAGACCGGCGGGACCGGAGCCGACGACGGCGACTTTTCTGCCGCTCCGTATGGCGGCGATCTGCGGCGCGATCCGGCCGGTCTCCCAGGCTTTGTCGATAATCGCGCGCTCGATGGAGCGTATGCCGACCGGCGCGGCGTTGATGCCCAGCGTACAGGCGGATTCGCAGGGCGCGGGACAGATGCGCCCAGTGAATTCCGGGAAGTTGTTGGTGGAATGCAGCACTTCCAGCGCCCTTTGCCAGTCGCCTTTGTAGACCAGATCGTTCCAGTCGGGAACGATATTGCCCAGCGGACAGGCATTGTTGCAGAAGGGAATGCCGCAATCCATGCAGCGCGCGCCTTGCGTCACCGCCGCTTCGTCGCTCAGGACACGCACGAATTCCCGGTAGTGCGTGCGCCGCGTTTTTACGGCTTCGCACGTTTCTTCCTGGCGCTCAAACTCGAGAAACCCCGTCGGCTTGCCCATTTTATGCGGCCTCCTCTTGTTTGCTCGCTGCCAGTTCGTCCAGGGCGCGGCGGTATTCATGCGGAAATATCTTGACGAACTTTTCGCGGTAGCCTGGCCAGTCCGCCAGAATGGCTTTTCCGCGCAGACTGCCGGTCGTCTCGACGTGTTTTACGATCAGGGCGCGCAGTTGCGGCTCGTCGGCTTCGCCCAGATGAAAGGGGCCGGGTTGTTCGGCGGCGGGCAGCACTTTTTCCAGCGCCACCTGCGCGAGATTGCAGCGCGCCGCAAAGCCGCCGTCTTCATCCAGCACGTAGGCGATGCCGCCCGACATGCCCGCCGCGAAGTTGCGTCCCATCAATCGCCCCAGCACCACCACCGTGCCGCCGGTCATGTATTCGCAGCCATGGTCGCCCACGCCTTCCACCACCGTTTGCGCGCCGGAGTTGCGCACACAGAAACGCTCGCCCGCGACGCCGCGAAAAAAGGCTTCGCCGCTGGTCGCGCCATACAGGACGGTATTGCCGATGATGATGTTGTCATCGGAATCGCCGGAAAAATCCGGGTGCGGTCGCACGACGATGCGTCCGCCGGAAAGCCCCTTGCCGACATAATCGTTGCCTTCGCCGACGAGTTCCAGCGTCACGCCCTTTGTCAGGAACGCGCCGAAACTCTGTCCCGCCGTGCCGGTCAAGGTGATGTGGATACTGTCTTCCGGCAGTCCCGCCGCGCCATGGCGTTTGGCGATCTTGCCGGAAAGCATGGCACCGACGGTGCGGTTGATGTTCTTGATCGGCAGATCCAGGCGTATCTTTTCGCCGTTTTCCAGCGCCGCTTGCGCGGCTTCGATGATGGCAAGGTCAAGCGCCTTGTCCAGATTGTGATTCTGTTCCTCGCAGTGCAGACGGCCGGCGTCCGTTCCGTTGTCCGGCTGCTGGAAAACGCGTGAGAAGTCCAGTCCCTTCGCTTTCCAGTGCGCGATGCCGGCACGTTTTTCCAGGAGATCGGAGCGACCGATCAGATCGTCGAATTTGCGGATGCCCATCTGCGCCATGAGTTCGCGCGCTTCCTCAGCAACAAAGAAGAAATAATTGACCACATGTTCCGGCTGGCCGGAAAAACGTCTGCGCAATACCGGGTCCTGCGTCGCCACGCCCACCGGGCAGGTGTTCAGGTGGCATTTGCGCATCATGACGCAGCCTTCCACGACGAGCGGCGCGGTGGAAAAACCGAATTCGTCCGCGCCCAGGAGCGCGCCAATGACCACATCGCGCCCGGTTTTCATCTGCCCATCCACCTGTACGCGCACCCTGGAACGCAGGTGGTTCAATACCAGCGTCTGTTGCGTTTCCGCCAGTCCCAGTTCCCAGGCGCTGCCCGCGTGCTTGATGGAAGCCTGTGGCGAAGCGCCCGTGCCGCCGTCGTGTCCGGAAATCACCAAGTGGTCGGCCTTGGCCTTGGCGACGCCCGCCGCCACAGTGCCGACGCCGACCTCGGAGACCAGCTTGACGGAAATGCTGGCGCTGGGGGCGACGTTCTTCAGGTCATGAATCAGTTGCGCCAAATCCTCGATGGAATAAATATCATGATGCGGCGGCGGCGAAATCAGGCCGACGCCGGGCACGGAATGACGCAGGAAGCCGATGTATTCGGAAACCTTGTGCCCCGGCAGCTGTCCGCCTTCGCCGGGCTTCGCCCCTTGCGCCATCTTGATCTGAATCTGGTCGGCATTGGCGAGATATTCGGCGGTGACGCCAAAACGCCCGGAAGCCACCTGCTTGATGGCCGAACGCAGCGAATCGCCTTCCTTGAAGACATAATCCCGCTCGATACGGGAAGCGCCAATCACTTCCGAGAGTTTTTGCCCCGCCTTCAGCGGCGTAAAGCGCCGCGCGTCCTCGCCGCCCTCGCCGGTGTTGGATTTACCGCCGATACGATTCATGGCAATGGAAAGCGTGGTGTGCGCTTCCGTGGAAATGGAACCCAGGGACATCGCCCCGGTAACGAAACGCTTGACGATTTCCTTTGCCGGTTCCACTTCGTCGAGCGGCACGGGTTCTCCCGCCGGGCGGATTTCGAAGAGGCCGCGCAAGGTCAGATGCCGCTGCGTCTGGTCGTTGATGAGCCGCGCATAGTCGCAGTAGGTCTCGTAGTTGCCGGAACGGGCGGCGTGTTGCAGTCTGGCGATGGCGTCCGGCGTCCACAGGTGTTCCTCGCCGCGCATGCGGAAAGCGTATTCTCCGCCCGCGTCCAGCATGCCGGAAAGCACCGGGTCGGCGGAAAAAGCCGCCTTGTGCAGGCGCAAGGCTTCTTCCGCGACTTCGAACACGCCAATGCCTTCAATCCTGCTGGGCGTGCCGGTAAAGTATTTATCGACAAACGCCTGTTGCAGTCCCAGCGCCTCGAAAATCTGCGCGCCGGTATAGGACATGTAAGTGGAAATGCCCATCTTGGACATCACCTTGCGTAATCCCTTGCCGATGGCCTTGACGAAGTTCGCCACGTTTTTTTCCATCTTTTCGGCATCGCCCTTGGCCAGCGCCCGCAAGGTGGATAACGCCAGGTAGGGATGCACGGCTTCCGCGCCATAACCGCCCAGAAGCGCGAAATGATGCGTCTCGCGCGCCGTTCCGGTTTCCGCCACCAGGCCGGTGGAAGTCCGCAGCCCGCCCTTGACGAGATGCTGATGAATGGCGGAGGTCGCCAGCAGAGCGGGGATCGCCAGATGATGTTCATCCATGCGCCGGTCGGAAACGATGAGGATGTTCGCGCCCTGGCGCACCGCGTCCTCGGCTTCGGCGGCAAGCGAGGCCAGCCGCGCTTCTATGCCTTCCTTGCCCCAGGCGACGGGATAGCAGATGTCCAGTTCATGCGATTTGAACTTGCCGCCCGTATATTTGCCGATATGCCGGATTTTTTCCATGTCGCCCTCCAGCAGCACGGGCTGGACGACTTCCAGGCGAATCGGCGGGTTGATGTCGATGGTATTCAGGAGATTGGGTTTGGGGCCGATGAAGGAAACCAGCGACATCACCAGTTCTTCGCGGATCGGGTCGATGGGCGGATTCGTCACCTGCGCGAATAGTTGCTTGAAATAGCCGTACAGCGTCTTGGGGCGATGCGAGAGCACCGGCAGGGCGGCATCGTTGCCCATGGAGCCGGTGGGTTCGTCGCCGCTTGCCGCCATTGGCGCAAGAATGAACTTGATGTCTTCCTGCGTGTAGCCGAACGCCTGTTGCCGGTCGATGAGCGCCGTCGCGTTGCCGTCCGTGGTTTCCTCTGCCGTCGGCACTTCATCCAGGCGGATGCGGACTTTTTCGATCCACTCGCGGTAAGGATGCGCGGCCGCCAGCGCGTCCTTCAATTCCTTGTCGTCGATGACGCGCCCCTGATCCATGTCGATCAGGAACATCTTGCCCGGCTGCAAACGCCATTTCCTGACTATCCTGTTTTCGGGAATCGGCAATACGCCGGATTCGGAGGCCATGACCACCAGATCGTCATCGGTGATCAGATAGCGCGCCGGCCTCAGGCCGTTGCGGTCGAGGGTCGCGCCGATCTGGCGGCCATCGGTGAAGGCGACGGCGGCGGGGCCGTCCCAGGGTTCCATCATCGCCGCGTGATATTCGTAGAAAGCGCGCCGGTTTTCATCCATGGTCGCGTGTTTTTCCCAGGCTTCGGGAATCAGCATCATCATCGCGTGCGCCAATGAATAGCCGCTCATCACCAACAATTCCAGCGCGTTGTCGAAGGCGGCGGAATCGGATTGGCCGGGATAATGCAGCGGCCATATCTTCTTCAGGTCGTCGCCCAAAAGCGGCGAAAAGGTGGCTTGCGAACGCGCCGTAAACCAGTTGACGTTGCCGCGTACCGTATTGATTTCGCCATTATGGGCAATCATGCGGAAAGGATGCGCCAGATCCCAGGTGGGGAACGTGTTGGTGGAAAAGCGCTGATGCACCAGCGCCAGTGCGGAGACCACGCGCGCGTCTTGCAAATCCCGGTAATAAAGCCCCACCTGTCCGGCCAGCAACATTCCCTTGTAGTTGACCGTGCGCGCGGAAAAGGAGGGGACGTAGAACTTGCCGCCGTGCGTCAGCTTCAGCGCCTTGATGGCGTTGGCGCTGCGGCGGCGGATGACGTAGAGTTTTCGCTCCAGCGCGTCGGTGGTCAGCACGTCCGCGCCGCGCCCGATGAACACCTGGCGAATCACCGGCTCGCACGCGCGCACGGCGGCGGAGCCAATCGTGTCGTGGTTGACCGGCACGTCCCGCCAGCCTAGGATTATCTGTCCTTCGGCCTTGGCATTCCTTTCGATTTCCGCCTCGCAGGCTTGCCGGGAAGCCGCCTCGCGCGGCAGGAACAACATGCCCACGCCGTATTCGCCCGCCGCGGGCAGGGTCACGCCCAGCGTGGCCATTTCCTCACGATAGAACTGGTCGGGCATCTGGATAAGAATGCCCGACCCATCGCCCTGTTGCGGGTCGGCACCCACCGCGCCCCGGTGATCGAGATTTTTCAGGATGAGCAATCCCTGCTCGATGATGCCGTGACTTTTCCGTCCCTTGATGTGCGCCACGAATCCCACGCCGCAAGCGTCGTGCTCGCGCGCCGGATCGTAAAGGCCCTGCTGTTCGGGTGTGCCTGCCATTTGTGCTTGTTCCCTCATATTTCCGGCGTTTTGTCGAACCGGAACCACTCCCCGCAGCGTCAGGGGAAAAGCCGCGAATATACCGCCAAATCACAGGGCTTTTCAAGCACACGAACAAAGCGGGGCAGCAAGAAATCAACGGCAGTCCTTCAGGGCTGCCCCTGCGTCTCGCTTTGGGCGGAATTTCCTCCGCTTCGGCACGCTTCCCTCAGAAGTTTTCTATTCTTGGCGCCGCGTCTCCTGTATCCTTTCGCCTCTTGTTATCTTTGTCGCTTCCCATGTATTTCTGTGGCTTTTCCTTGCGCAACAACCTTTTCGTCGCCCCCATGGCGGGCGTGACGGATCGGCCTTTTCGCCAGTCATGCAAACGGCTGGGCGCGGGACTGGCGGTCTCCGAAATGGTGACTTCCAACTCGCTCCTCCACGGCAGCGCCAAGACCAGGCGGCGGGCGGATCACGCGGGTGAGGCCGAACCCGTCGCCGTGCAGATCGCCGGAGCGGATCCGCGTCTACTGGCGGAAGCGGCGCGGTTCAGCGTGGAGAACGGCGCGCAGATCATCGACATCAACATGGGCTGTCCGGCCAAGAAGGTATGCAGCGTCATGGCGGGGTCGGCGCTCATGCGGGACGAAAACTTGGTCGCGCGCATCCTGGAGACCGTGGTCAAGGCCGTGCCGAAAACGCCCGTCACCCTGAAATGCCGCACCGGCTGGAATCGCGCCCACAAGAACGCGCCCGCCATCGCCCGCATCGCCGAAGACTCCGGCATCCGCGCCCTGACCATCCACGGACGCACCCGCGCCGACCAGTATGCGGGTAAGGCGGAATACGATACCATCGCCGAAATCAAGACGCGCGCCGGCATTCCGGTCATCGCCAACGGCGACATCGACTCGCCGGAAAAGGCCAGGCAGGTGCTCGATTACACCGGCGCGGACGGCCTGATGATTGGCCGCGCCGCCCAAGGGCATCCGTGGATATTCCGGGAGATCGAACATTTTTTGCAACACGGAAAAAGGCTGCCGCCGATGAAATCCGGCGAAATCCTCGCCCTCATGCGCGCGCATTTGCAGGAAATCCATGCCTTCTACGGCGAAGAGACCGGCGTGAAAATCGCGCGCAAGCACATTGCCTGGTACACGCGGGGCCTTTCGGGGTCGGCGGCTTTTCGCCAGCACATGAACACGCTGGCTTCCGTCACCGCGCAGCAGCGAGCGACGGAAGATTTTTTCGAGCGCCTGGCGACGCGTCCGGCGCACTTTGAAGACAAAGAGGCATTCGTCGCATGAATCCGAATCAAGACAGGCGGACGGATTTCATCTGTCACCATACGGACTTGTCCGCATGTGTCGTCAGCGCGCTGGAAAAGTACTTCCGCGATCTCGATGGCGAAGAACCGAACGACATTTTCGCGATGGTGATGAAATGCATCGAGCGTCCCATGCTGGAAATCGTGCTGAAAGAAGCGGGCGGCAACCAGAGACTGGCGGCGGAAATGCTCGGCATCAACCGGAATACGCTGAGAAAAAAACTCATTGAATTTCAACTGATCGGATCCCCATGAAAATCCAGCAAGCCCTCCTCTCCGTTTCCGACAAATCGGGTGTGCTCGAATTCGCCCAAGGACTCGCCGCCCTCGGCGTCAAGCTGCTTTCCACCGGCGGCACCGCCAGGCTTTTGCAGGACGCGGGACTTGCCGTCACCGAGATCGGCGACTACACCGGCTTTCCCGAAATGCTCGATGGCCGGGTGAAAACCCTGCATCCGAAAGTGCACGGCGGCATCCTCGCCCGCCGCGACCTGCCCGCGCATCTGGCGACGCTGAAAGCACACGGCATCCCGCCGATCGACCTCGTTTGCGTCAACCTCTACCCATTCCGGGAGACCGTCGCCAAACCCGACGTGACGCTCTTTGACGCCATCGAAAACATCGACATCGGCGGCCCGGCGATGGTGCGTTCCGCCGCCAAGAATTACGCGGGCGTAGCCATCGTCACCGACCCGGCGGACTATGCCTCCGTGCTGGCAGAGATGAACACGGGCGATGGCGCGCTGACGCTCGCCAGCCGTTTCGCGCTCGCCAGGAAAGCCTTCACCCACACCGCCCGCTACGACGGCATGATCGCCAACTGGCTCACCGGCGAACCCGAAGGCGTGGAAGCCGCGCCGGAAAAACCCGCCCCCGTCCCGGCGCGCTTCCCCGAACGCCTGCAACTGGCCTTCGACCGCGCCGAAATCCTCCGCTATGGCGAAAACCCGCACCAGCAAGCCGCCTTCTACCGCGACCCCCTGCCCGCCTCCGGCGGCATCGCCGCCTACCGCCAATTGCAAGGCAAGGAACTCTCCTACAACAACATTGCCGACTCCGACGCGGCCTGGGAATGCGTCAAGACCTTCGCCGCGCCCGCCTGCGTCATCGTCAAACACGCCAACCCCTGTGGCGTCGCCATCGCTTTCGGTCTGGCGGAAGCCTACGAAAAAGCCTTCAAGACCGACTCCACCTCCGCCTTCGGCGGCATCATCGCTTTCAACGGCGAAGTAGAC
Organism: Zoogloeaceae bacterium; assembly: GCA_031259605.1. GTDB lineage: Bacteria > Pseudomonadota > Gammaproteobacteria > Burkholderiales > Rhodocyclaceae > Azovibrio. The sequence goes on along the minus strand of JAIRLE010000185.1, from coordinate 16,808 downwards.
GCCGATGTGGTGGAAGCAATGAATGCGCGCAAACACTTCGTCGAAGTCTTGATCGCCCCCGCCTTCACCGATGCCGCCAAGGCGCTTTTATCCGCGAAGCAGAATCTGCGCGTGCTTGAAGTCCCGCTCGATCATGGCGGGCATGCGCTGGAAATGAAGCGCATCGGCGGCGGCCTGCTCGCGCAGACGGCGGACAACTTCAACGTCAAGCCGGAAGACCTGAAAGTCGCCACCCGAAAAGCACCGACGCCCGCGCAGATCGAAGACCTGCTTTTTGCCTGGCGCGTCGCCAAATTCGTGAAATCCAACGCCATCGTCTTCTGCGGCGGCGGCATGACCCTGGGCGTGGGCGCGGGCCAGATGAGCCGCGTCGATTCCACCCGCATCGCCACTGCCAAGGCAAAAAACGCCGGACTCGCGCTTTCCGGTTCCGTGGTCGCCTCGGACGCCTTTTTCCCGTTCCGCGACGGCGTGGACGTGCTCGCCGAGGCAGGCGCGGTCGCCGTTATCCAGCCCGGCGGCTCGGTGCGCGACGAAGAAGTCATCGCCGCCGCCGACGAACACGGCCTGGCCATGGTCTTCACCGGCGCGCGCCATTTCCGCCACTGAGTCCTGGCGGACGGCGATTCGTCTGAACACGCACGGACAATTCGAAGTCACAAATTGCGATTCAAATTGCAGTTGTCAACTTTCAACAAAGGATTACATACCATGAAACTTCTCGTCATCGGCTCCGGCGGACGTGAACACGCGCTGGCCTGGAAACTGGCGCAGACGCCCGGTTTGCAGGAAATCCATGTCGCGCCGGGCAATGCCGGAACGGCGCGGGAGCACGAAGTCGAAAACCTGCCGATCACCGATCCGGAGTCGCTTGCCGATTTCGCGCAGCACAACAATATCCATCTGACCGTCGTCGGCCCGGAAGCGCCTCTGGCCGCGGGTATCGTCGATATCTTTCGCGCGCGGGGTCTCAGGATTTTCGGGCCAACGAAAGCCGCGGCGCAGCTTGAATCCTCCAAGGATTTTGCCAAGCGATTCATGATGCGGCACCACATTCCCACCGCCGCTTTTGAAACCTTTTCGGAGGCGACCGCCGCGCATGAGTATGTGGAAAAAGAGGGCGCGCCGATTGTCGTCAAGGCCGACGGGCTGGCGGCGGGCAAGGGCGTGGTCGTGGCGGCAACACTCGCCGAAGCCCATGCCGCCATTGACGACATGCTCTCCGGCAACACACTGGGCAAGGCCGGGGCGCGGGTGGTGATCGAGGAATTCCTGAAAGGCGAGGAAGCCAGCTTCATCGTCATGGCCGACGGCAAACATGTGCTGCCGCTGGCCACCAGCCAGGATCACAAGCGCGTCGGCGACAACGACACCGGCCCCAACACCGGCGGCATGGGCGCGTATTCGCCCGCGCCGGCGGTGACGCCGGAAATCCACGCCAAAGTCATGCGCGAAATCATCCTGCCAACCGTCAAGGGCATGGCGGACGATGGCATTCCCTACACCGGCTTTCTTTACGCGGGCCTGATGATCGGCGAAGACGGCAGCATCAAAACGCTGGAATTCAACTGCCGCATGGGCGACCCGGAGACGCAGCCGATCCTGATGCGCCTGAAATCCGACCTGACGAAGCTCATCGAACACGCCATCGACGGCACGCTGGATCGGGTCGAAGCCGAGTGGGACCGGCGCGCGGCCCTGGGCGTGGTGCTCGCCGCCGCGAATTATCCCGGCGCGCCGCGAAAAGGAAACGTCATCTCCGGCCTGCCCGCGCAGAACCGCTTCGACAACGGCGCCCACGTATTCCACGCGGGCACGGCGGTAAAAAACGGCAAGGTCGTCACTGCGGGCGGTCGGGTGCTTTGCGTCACCGCGCTGGGCGAAAACCTCCGTCAGGCGCAAAAAAACGCCTATGCCGCCGTCGCCAAAATCTCCTGGAAAGGAATGCAGTACCGCAAGGACATCGGTCGCCGGGGGATCGTCCGGGGGCAGAAGACGGAAGACCGGTGAGCGTTGTCCGGATGGCCTGCCTCTACGGCGTTTTCGTCTCCATATTCGCCTTCTCTCTCCGCGCAAGCGCCCAGGCGACGTGCTCGCGCACCAGCGCGGAAGGATGGTCTGCCCTGGCTTTCAGGACACGCAAGGCGTCCGGCTGGATCGACGCGCAATTACCCAGGGCGACCGCGATATTGCGCAGCCAGCGCGAATGCCCGATGCGGCGGATGGGACTGCCCGCGAGTTTGTCCAGAAACGTGCTTTCTTCCCAGGCCATGAGTTCGGCAAGCGTGGCGGTCTCAAGACCATGCCGAGGGGAAAAAGCGGTGTCGCCCGCCGGAACGGCGCGATTCCAGGGGCAGACGAGTTGGCAATCGTCACAGCCGTAAATACGGTTGCCGATGGCGGGACGCAAGGTTTCCGGGATGCTTCCGGGATGTTCGATGGTGAGATAGGCAATGCAGCGGCGGGCGTCCACTATGTAGGGCGCGACAATCGCCTGCGTGGGACAGGCGCGCAGACAGCGGCTACACGTGCCGCAATGCGGCGAAGTCCGGGAAAAATTGGCGGACAGCGGCAAACTGGTATACAGCTCGCCCAAGAAATGAAACGAGCCTTGCCGGGAAAGCAGCAGCGCATGTTTGCCGCGCCAGCCCAAACCGCCCTGCCGGGCGAACGCCACTTCCAGGACGGGCGCGGAATCCACGCAGACGCGCCAGGCAAAGGCACCGACGACGCTTTCCATGCGCCGCGCCAGCGCGCTCAGGCGGCGGCGCATGATCTTGTGATAATCGCGCCCCAAGGCGTAACGGGAAATGTAGGCGCGCTCGGGATGCGCCAAGGTGGAAATGGCCGGCGCAAGACCTTGTTGCGGCCAATACGCCAGCGTGACGCTGATGACGCTTTGCGTACCCGGCAACAGGGCTTCCGGTCGGGCGCGCAAATCGGCGTTGCGCGCCATATAATCCATCTCCCCGTGCCGCCCCTGTTTGATCCAGTCGGCATAACGGGCATGGGCGTCTTTCAGTTCCGCGTCATGAACGGCGGCAATCCCCAGCGCGGAAAACCCAAGTTCCGCCGCCCAGTTTGCCAGTTGGGCGGTCAGTTGCGTAAGCGCGTCGGTATTGTGCATGGAGAAAAAACCCTTGTCTGAAATCAATCTGCCCGATCTTGCCGCCAGCGAAGCTCTGGGGAAAGCGCTGGCGGCCTGCCTGCATCCCGGACTGGTAATTTACCTGCAAGGTGATCTGGGCGCGGGCAAGACCACGCTGGCACGCTCATTGCTTTATGCATTGGGTCACGAAGGGCCGGTCAAAAGTCCGACTTATGCGTTGGTTGAAGTTTATGTAGTTTCGAGATTATACTTGTATCACTTTGATTTTTATCGTTTCATGCTGCCAGAGGAGTTTCTCGATGCGGGGTTGGACGAGTACTTCCGTGAAGACTCGATATGCCTGGTGGAATGGCCGGACAAGGCGTTCGGCTACGTTCCGTCCGCCGACCTCGTCCTTTCCCTGCGTGAGGACGGGGCGGGACGCCGTTGCGCATTCGCCGCCAACAGCGAGGAGGGGCGAAGATGCCTGACAAGACTCCTTGCCGCATGGCGCGCCGCCGCTTCCTGAATTTTGTTGGCGCAACCCTGGTTTTGTCGGTGACGCCCGTTTCCGCAGCGGGCGCGCGTCCCACATTGCTTGCCGTGCGCGTCTGGCCGGCGGAGGAATACACGCGCGTCACACTGGAACTCAATGCTGATGTGCGCTTTTCCCACTTTACGCTGGAAGCGCCGGATCGCCTGGTCGTGGATATCGAAGGCATAGAATTCAACGCCGTGCTGAAAAGCCTTGCCAACAAGGTAACCGCCAACGATCCGTATATCCGGATCCTGCGCGCCGGACAATACAAACCCGGCATCGTGCGCTTGGTGATGGAACTGAAGACGCGCGTAAAACCACAAATTTTTACCCTGCAACCGGTGGGCGATTACGGGCACAGGCTGGTGCTGGACGTGTATCCGGAAATTCCGCTCGACCCCTTGCTGGCCTTGTTGCAGGAACAGCGCGACAACCATTATCCGCCGGGCGAGGAAATCCGCCTGGACGACGCGCCGGAGGAAAAAACTTCCGCTCCCGCGAAAAACAGCGCCGCCGGCAACGCCGCCTCGCCCAAGCCGGACAGCAAGTTGCCGCAGCGGATCACCATCACCCTCGATCCCGGTCATGGCGGCGAAGACCCAGGCGCGGTCGGACGCCGCGGCAACCGTGAAAAAACCGTGACCCTGGCCATTGCCCGCCGCCTGAAAACCAAACTGGAGCGCGATCCCAACGTGCGCGTCGCCCTGACCCGCGACGGCGACTTTTTCGTGCCGTTGGGCGCGCGCATCCAGAAGGCGCGGCGCGTACAGTCGGATCTCTTTGTTTCCATTCATGCCGACGCCTGGATCAAGCCGGAGGCGCGTGGCTCTTCGGTATTCGTGCTTTCCGAAAAAGGCGCTTCCAGTTCCGCCGCCCGCTGGCTGGCACAGAAGGAAAACAGCGCCGATCTGGTGGGCGGCGTCAATATCAACGTCAAGGACCCGTTCCTGGCGCGCACCCTGCTCGATCTTTCGCAGACCGCCACCAAGAATGACAGCCTGCGTCTGGCCAAGCTGGTGCTGGGCGAACTGGGCGGCGTCAATCGTCTGCACCGGGCCAGCGTGGAACAGGCGGGTTTCGCGGTTTTGAAAGCGCCGGACATTCCCTCCATCCTGGTGGAAACCGCCTTCATCTCCAATCCGGAAGAAGAACGCAAGCTCGCGGACGAAAAATACCAGAACCAGCTCGCGGAAGCCCTGGCGCGCGGCATCCTGCGCTACCTGTCGCAAAACCCCCCCGCCATCAAATCCCCCATCGCTTGATGAAAGCAGCGGCGCGGATGTTGGGCAATCCAAGGGCGCGTTTGTTTTTCGTTCAAAAGAGATAGTCCGGTCATTCCCATTCCATACGGGTAAGTTTCCAGTCCCTGTCGCGCTTGATCCAGCCCAGGCGCACCTGGAACCGGCGGGCATTTTCGGGAATCAATCCTTCCGCGCCGATCAGGGCGACCCTGGCGTTGCTGGCGGCGCGGTCGGGCGCTTGGGCGTCGATGCGGTTTTCGCTGCTCAAGACCATGATGCGGATGTTCCGATACCGGGAAAACATCAGCAGCATGGTTCTGCGCGCCCATTCCCGCCCGTCTTCCGGCGCGGGCGCGGCAAAATCCTCGTCCAGGAGGGAAAGAACACCCTGGATGTTCTTTTCCTCCAGCGCGGATTGCAGCTTGCGGACACTGGCATCCAATGCGGCCTGCGGTTGCGTGCGGCTGCACGCGGAAAAAAACAGTCCCGCGCCCAGCAACAGCGGCAGCATGAGACAAACGCAGCGCCAACGCCGCGGTTCAGTGACAGTGGCGCGCTGGCGCGTTGCCGTCGTCGTCATCGTCGTCGTCCTCCGCGCCGCGCGCGTGTCCGCGCGCGATCTCTTCCGTGCTGGCGGGACGCACGGCGGTGATGGTGCAGGTAAAAATCAATGCCATGCCCGCCAGCGGATGATTGCCGTCCAGCACAACCGTATCGCCGGTAATTTCGGTCACGCGGTACAAAATGAAATCATCGTCCTCCGTGCCATCCGGCGCGCCTTCGAACTGCATGCCGACTTCAATGCCGAGCGGAAAGCTGGCGCGCGGCTCAACCTGCACCAGACTGGCGTCGTATTCGCCAAAGGCGTTATCCGGTTGCAGCTTGAGCGTGACGGTATCGCCCACGCGCTTTTCATGCAGCGCCTCTTCGATATTGGGAAAAATGTCGTCATAGCCGCCATGCAGATAAACCAGCGACTCCTGGCCCGCGTCGAGCAATTCTCCTTCCAGATCGGTGACGTTGTAATCCAGCGTGACCACGGTGTTCTTATGGACTTGTACATTCATCGTAAAAGCAACTCCGGTTTGAAACCCCGCCCGCAAGAAAGGCGCGAAGGTCGAAACCCCTTCCCAATGGAGTTTGACCGGCAGCCCTGAAGGGCTGCCGCCAATTTCTTGCCAAGCGAGTTCGTGAAAAAAGCGCGCCAGGAAGAGACGGCGCAAAGGGTTGAAAAAACAGGAAGGCTCACTTCGTGCGGATGCGCCCACCGCCCGCCTTGCTGGCTCCCGTCGCCCGCGAACGCGCCAGCGCCAGCAGGGCGTCGCCGTCCAGATCGCCGTCTTCCGGACGACTGGCAATGCCCACGCTGATACTGATGACGACAGGCTTGCCATGATAGACGATATCGGCGGCGGAAAGCCCCCGGACGACCCGCTTGGCAAACCCGGCGCAGGCTTCCATGCTGCTGTTCTGGGTGACGACGGCGAAGGAACCGGGACGATCATGGCCAATGATGTCGCTGACGCCGATTTTTTCCTGCACCAGACGCGCCAGTCTTTCGACAATCCTGCCCGCGATGGGAGCGCCCAGACTGGCGGCAATGGCGGTATAGCCATCCAGGGCGAAAACCAGCACGGCGTTTTGCATGCCAGGACGCGAACACATGCGGCGCACGCCATCCGCAAACAGGGTTTCGGACAGCAACGCGGCGCTGTGCGGCGTCTTGCCCATCTTGCCCTTGCCGCGAGTGGCAGTGCGATCCGCAATCAACGACGGCTTGGGTTGCGGCACCGGAGGCGGGGCGGGTGGAGCGGGCGCAACCGCAGGCGGCGCGCCTTCCGTGTGCTGCGCCATGACGGCGAGCACTTCATCCTTGCCGATGCCGTTGAACATGAACCCCGTTACGCCCTCCTTTTTGGCCTGATCCTCAATGGCGGCGATGCGGCTTTCCGAACCGATGAAATAAAAGGGAAGTTTCTTCAGCCGTTCCAGACTGCTGTGACGCAGACGCTCCAGGAGCGACATGCCGTCCAGCCGGTACAAATCCAGACCGGAAATGATCACGCAAATATCGTGATTCAGCATCGCGGTATGCCACGCAAATTCACCCTCGAGCGCCTCGACCACCTTGTACCGGCCTGCCAGATGGTGCGCCAGAACCGCGCGGATCACATTGGATTCATGAACCAGCAAAACATTGTTTTTCATCTTGCGCCTCTCGACAACAGCGGCAGGATTATGCCATCCCGTTCACAAAACTCAAAACGGGAAGCGGAAACGCCCGCGTGTCACGACACGCATGTCGTTTCCGAAAACAAAAGGATACGGTCTTGCAACCGTATCCTTCTGAACTGGTGGGCGCTGACGGGTTCGAACCGCCGACATTCGCCTTGTAAGGGCGACGCTCTACCAACTGAGCTAAGCGCCCGGAATTTCACTTCTTTTTGTTGACCAGTTCTTTCAGCGCCTTGCCGGGCGTGAATTTGGGTACGCGGCTTGCCTTGATCTTCAGCGGCTTGCCCGTTTGCGGGTTGCGCCCCGTGCGCGCGGCGCGATCGCCCACCCAGAAAGAACCAAAACCGACCAGGGAGAGGCGATCCCCCTTCTTCAGCGCGCCGGTCACCGCCTTGATGGTCGCATCCAGCGCGTTGCCGGCGGCGGCCTTGGACAGCTTGGCTTCGGCGGCAATGGCGTCAATCAATTCCGATTTATTCATTTCACAAACCCCCTGTAGTTCGATGGAAAAAAAGCACAAGACATCTGGCAAGGTCCCAAGGCGAAAACAGGATGCAAGCCCCAAACCCGACCAGCGGCAATACTACCCCAAACTGCCGCCAGACAACAGTCTCCGGCATATTCTTTTGGCGTGTGCCGCAGATCAATGCTTGACCAGAAGCGCCTCGTTTTCCTTGTTTTCCAGTACGCTTTCAGTGGACAACACGACCGGATGCGGCGCTTCCGGCAGGGCTTCGGGACACCGTTCCAGCGCGCGTTCGAGCACATCGTCTATCCACTTGACCGGCACAATCTCGATACGGTTCTTGATGTTGTCCGGTATCTCCATCAAATCCTTGGTGTTTTCCTGCGGGATCAGGGCGGTCTTCAGCCCGCCGCGCACGGCGGCCAGCAGTTTTTCCTTCAGGCCGCCAATCGCCAGCACCTCGCCGCGCAGGGTAATCTCGCCGGTCATGGCGACCTCGCAGCGCACGGGAATACCCGTCAGTGCGGAAACCAGCGCCGTGGTCATGGCAACGCCGGCGGAAGGCCCATCCTTGGGCGTTGCGCCTTCCGGCACATGGATGTGAATGTCCTGTTTCTCGAAAATTTCGGGACGGATGCCCAGGCGTTCGGCGCGGGCACGCACCACGGAGCGCGCGGCCTCCACCGATTCCTTCATCACGTCGCCCAGTGAGCCGGTGCGCAGGATATTGCCCTTGCCGGGCATGACCGCGCATTCTATGGTCAGCAATTCGCCGCCCACCTCGGTCCACGCCAAACCGGTGACCTGTCCTGTCTGGTTTTCCTTTTCCGCCATGCCGAAGTTGTAACGGCGCACACCCAGGAATTTTTCCAGATTTTTTGAATTGACGATGAGCTTGCTGCTACGCTTTTTCATCAGCAGGGTCTTGATCACCTTGCGGCAGATTTTGGAAATTTCCCGATCCAGGCTGCGTACCCCGGCTTCGCGGGTGTAGTAGCGCACGATGTCGAGAATCGCGCTGTCGGCAACGCTCAGTTCGGTCGCCTTGACGCCATTGTTTTTCATCTGCTTGGGCAGCAGGTAGCGCGTGGCGATATTGATCTTTTCATCTTCGGTATACCCCGCAAGACGGATGATCTCCATGCGATCCAGGAGGGCGGCCGGAAGATTCAGGGTATTGGCCGTTGCCACGAACATCACGTCGGAGAGATCGAAATCCACTTCCACGTAGTGATCCTGGAAGGTGTGGTTCTGTTCAGGATCGAGCACTTCCAGCAGCGCCGAAGCCGGATCGCCGCGAAAATCCTGTCCCAGCTTATCGACTTCGTCGAGCAGGAACAGGGGATTGCGCACACCGGATTTACCCAGGCTCTGCAAAATCTTGCCTGGCATGGAGCCGATATAGGTGCGCCGATGGCCGCGAATTTCGGCTTCATCACGCACACCGCCCAACGACATGCGGATGAACTTGCGGCCCGTCGCCCTGGCGACGGATTTTCCAAGCGAGGTCTTGCCCACGCCCGGCGGCCCGACCAGGCAAAGTATGGGCGCCTTGACCTTGTCGACCCGCTGCTGCACGGCCAGATATTCTATGATGCGTTCCTTGACCTTTTCCAGACCGTAATGATCGGCGTTGAGGATTTTTTCCGCCGCGCGCAAGTCCTTGCTGGTGCGGGTCTTTTTGCGCCAGGGCAGTCCCGCCAGCGTATCGATGTAGTTGCGCACCACCGTCGCTTCGGCGGACATGGGCGACATCAGGCGCAATTTTTTCAGTTCGCCCTGCGCCTTGGTCAGCGCCTCCTTGCTCATGCCGGCGGACAGGATCTTCTTGTCCAGTTCTTCCAGGTCCGCGCCGTCCTCGCCTTCGCCCAGCTCTTTCTGGATGGCTTTGACCTGTTCATTCAGGTAATACTCGCGCTGGCTTTTTTCCATCTGGCGTTTGACGCGCCCGCGAATGCGCTTTTCCACCTGCAGGATGTCGATCTCGGATTCCAGTTGCGACAACAGACGCTCAATGCGCGCGCGCGCGCCCATGAGTTCGAGAATGTCCTGCTTCTGATCGAGTTTCAGGGGCAAATGCGCGGCGATAGTGTCCGCCAGACGCCCGGCGTCCTCGATGCCGCCGATGGAAGCGGAAATTTCCGGCGGGATTTTCCGGTTCAGCTTCACATACTGGTCAAACTGGTTCAATACGGTGCGGCGCAGGGCTTCCTGCTCGTAATCGCCTTCGCTTTCCTCGGCCAGGGCGACGGTATGGGCGATGAAGCAATCCGCATTGTCTTCCACCGCTTCGATGCGCACCCGCTGTTGTCCCTCCACCAGCACCTTGACCGTGCCGTCCGGCAATTTCAGCAGTTGCAGTATAGCTGCCAGACAACCGACCTGATACAGGTCGCTCGCCACCGGTTCGTCCTGGGTGGCGGATTTCTGCGCCACCAGCACGATGGCGCGCTTGCTCTCCATTGCCTGCGCCAACGCCTTGATGGACTTGGGACGCCCGACAAAAAGCGGAATGACCATGTGGGGGAAAACCACGACATCGCGCAGGGGCAAAAGCGGCAACGCGAAAGACTGGTTTTCCGGAAAGCGGGGACTGTTGGACATGGGGACGCCTTGAAGGTATGGGAGAGAAGGGCAGTGACGAAAATAGGGATGATAATGAATTTTTCAAGCCAGCGCGCAAATCGCAAATACGCGCGCTGGCAGCGTCTTCAATTGGAGCCGGAAATCCTCGGTTGATCGGCGTAGATCAGCAAGGGCTTGGCGTCGCCGCGCACCATGTTCTCGTCAATCACCACCTTGGTTACGTTCTCCATGCCCGGCAGATCGTACATGATGTCGAGCAATACCTTTTCCAGGATGGAACGCAGGCCACGCGCGCCGATCTTCCTGTCCAACGCCTGTTGGGCAATGGCGGCCAGCGCGGCGGGACGCACTTCCAGTTCCGCGGCCTCCATATCGAAAAGTTTCTGGTATTGCTTGATCATCGCGTTTTTCGGCTCGATCAGGATGCGCACCAGCATCGATTCTTCCAGTTCCTGCAAGGCGGCGACCACTGGCAGACGGCCAATGAGTTCCGGGATCAAGCCGAACTTGATCAGGTCGTCGGGTTCCACGCCGCGCAGCACGTCGCCAATCCGCTTTTCGTTTTTGCCTTTCACCATGGCGGCAAAGCCGATGCTGTTTTTTTCGGAACGCGCCTGGATGATTTTTTCCAGCCCGTCGAACGCGCCGCCGCAGATGAACAGGATGTTGGAGGTATCCACCTGGACGAAATCCTGGTTGGGCTTTTTACGCCCGCCCTGCGGCGGGACGGAGGCAATGGTGCCCTCAATCAGCTTCAACAGCGCCTGCTGCACGCCTTCTCCGGAGACATCGCGGGTAATCGACGGGTTTTCCGAACGGCGCGAGATCTTGTCGATCTCGTCGATGTAGATGATGCCCTGCTGCGCCTTTTCGACATCGTAGTTGCAGGTTTGCAGGAGCTTCTGAATGATGTTTTCCACATCCTCGCCGACGTAGCCCGCTTCGGTGAGCGTGGTGGCGTCGGCCATGGCAAAGGGGACGTGCAACATGCGCGCCAGCGTTTGCGCCAGCAGGGTCTTGCCGGAACCGGTGGGGCCGATGAGCAGGATGTTGCTCTTGGTCAGTTCCACGTCATCGACCTTGCCCCGATAGCGCAGACGCTTGTAATGGTTGTACACCGCCACCGCCAGGACGCGCTTGGCGGTTTCCTGGCCGACGACGTAATCGTCGAGATGCCTGGCGATGTCGCGCGGCAAGGGCAGGCTGTCCTCCTCATGATGCAGGAGCTGATCGGCGGGCAGTTCGTCGCGAACGATGTCGTTGCAAAGCGCAACGCACTCGTCGCAGATGAATACGGAAGGCGGCCCGGAAATCAGCTTTTTCACCTCATGCTGACTCTTGCCGCAGAACGAGCAATACAACAGTTTTTCGCTGCCGCGTTTATCCTTGTCCGTCATTTGGGCGTCTCCAGCGGGTTTTTAAAAGATCACGCCGCGTCGCGGCGCGTCATCACCTGGTCAATCAGGCCATATTCCGCGGCTTCCGGCGCGGAAAGGAAGTTGTCCCTGTCGGTATCCTTCTCGATGCGCTCGACCGGCTGCCCGGTATGCTCGGCCATGATGCGATTCAGCTTTTCGCGGATGGCGAGGATTTCCTTGGCATGAATGGCGATGTCGGAAGCCTGGCCCTGGAAGCCGCCGAACGGCTGGTGAATCATTACCCGCGCGTTGGGCAGCGCGTAGCGTTTGCCTTTCGCGCCGGCGCACAGCAGGAATGCGCCCATGGAAGCCGCCTGCCCCATGCACAGGGTGGAAATGTCGGGCTTGATGAACTGCATGGTGTCATAGATGGAAAGCCCCGCCGTCACCGAACCGCCAGGTGAGTTGATGTACAGGGAAATATCCTTGTCAGGGTTTTCCGCCTCCAGGAAGAGGAGTTGCGCCACCACTAGGTTGGCCATGTCGTCCGTCACCTGCCCGACCAGAAACACCACCCGCTCTTTCAGCAGGCGGGAATAAATGTCGTAGGCGCGCTCGCCACGACCGCTTTGTTCCACCACCATCGGCACCAGTCCCAACGCCCTGGGTTTCGTTGCGTCGTATTCCATGATTGTTTTCCTTGCGTGTGTTGTCCATTCAGACGGGTTGCAGCCCCATCAGTTCCTCAAAGGCAACCGCCTTCTCCGTGACCGTGACGCGCTCCAGCGTCCAGGCGACCACGTTGTTTTCCGTCGCCGTATTTTCCACGTCGGCCAGCGCGCGGGCATTGGCATATACGGATTTCACCATTTCCTGCGGCGTTTCGTAGGTTTCGGCGGCCTCTTCGATCAAGGCGCGGATCTGTTCTGGCCGGGCGCGCAGACCGCCGATCTTGATCACTTCGGCAAAAACCAGGCCGAGCGTTACGCGGCGTTTGGCGCGTTCCGCGAACCATTCTGGCTGCATGGGGAATTTCTTGCTGTCCGCGCCGCGTTTTTCAAGGTCATGACGGGCATTTTCCATCATGTTCCGTACTTCCATGTCGACCAGCGTCTGCGGCACGGGGATCGGATTGGCGTTCAGCAGGGCGTCCAGCGCCTGTTCCTTGAGACGGGCATCGATGCGCTTTTTCACTTCGCGCTTCAGATTGCCTTCGATTTCGGCGCGCATCTTGGCGATGTCGCCATCCTCGACCCCCAGGGTTCGGGCGAATTCCGCATCCACTTCCGGCAGGGCCGGTGCCATCACCTGTTTGACCGTCACCTCGAACTGTACCGTCTCGCCCGCCAGATGCCCGGTGGCGTAATCCTGCGGGAAGACAAGATCAAAGGCTTTCGATTCCCCGGCTTTCAAGCCTTCCACGGCGGACTCGAAATCCGGCAGCATCGTGTTCTTGCCAAGCACGAAAGGGAATTCTTCGGCGCTGCCGCCTTCAAAGGCTTCACCGTTCTTCTTGCCGCAGAAACTGACCACCACGCGATCGTCCTTGGCCGCGCCGCGCTCGACAGGGTTGTAGCGCACCCGTTGCCGCCGCAGGATGTCGATGGTTTTATCGACTTCGACATCGGTGACCTCCAGTACCGGACGCTCGATCCGGGCGCCGGACATGTCGCCGGGAACGAATTCCGGGAAAACCTCGAAAATGGCGGAGAATTCCAGCGTCTTGTCATTGGCTTCCTGATGCGGCTTGGGTTCGATGCGGGGATAGCCCGCCACATTGAATTTCTGTTCTGCGGCGGCCTTGCCAAAGGCCATCTTCACGGCATCTTCCAGCGCGTCGCCATACGCCTTGCCGCCATACTGCTGGCGCATGATGGCAAGCGGCGCCTTGCCGGGACGGAATCCAGGCATTTTCACGGAACGGCTCATGCGCCGCAACCGCTCGTCGATAGCGGTATTGAGCGCATCCAGCGGCACGGAAATATCCAGGCTGCGTTCCAGCGGATTGATATTCTGGGCGGTGTTTTCCATGAAAAGTCCTTGCACAAGAGCCAAAAACAGAAACGCGCAAATATAGCACAGCGACAGACATGGGGACATTCATGCGCGAGACGCAATGAACAGCAGAGGAAACGGCGCGTAGTTTGGTCTGTTCGCTACAGCCTGCATGGGCGGCGCGTCAAGGATCGTAGAATCGATATGTTCCGCGCAACGGCATGGCAGAATCGCGGTACGGGCTGGCATGGACATGTGCCGCCATACGCAATGGATCAAGGAGAGGAATGAAGTATTCAATCGAGGTGAGCGAGACGGAAAGTGTGCGCTACCTGCATTTTGGCTCGGAGTGGATACAGGGCGCGATGCGGATTGCGCGGCCCTGGGCGCTGGAAATCGCCTATACGCGGGAAATGCTGTTGCCGCTCCTGCTCAACGCCAAACCGTTGCGGCGCTGTCTGCTGGTGGGGTTGGGCGCGGCTTCGCAACTCAAGTTTCTCTACCGGCATTTTCCGGACGCCTGCTTTTGCGTGCTCGAAATCAATCCCGACGTGCCGCCCGTGGCGCGACAGCTTTTCAAATTGCCGGATTCACCCAGGATTGACATCATCATTGACGATGCCGCCGCGTGGATGACGACCAACACACCGCAAGCCTGCTTCGATCTGATTCTCCAGGATGGCTTCGACGCGGCGGGAAGCAGCGGCGCGCTTTCCGGCGCGGCATTTTACGCGCGTTGCCGCGCGGCGCTGGGTGCGGGCGGCGCTTTTGTCTGCAATCTCCTGGGGTATCGCCGGGGCTTCCAGGCCAATTTGCGGCGCATCCGCCGCGCCTTTTCGGGGCGCAGTCTCTACTTTCCCTCCGGCGACAACGGCAATGTGGTGGCCATGGGGTTTGCCGACGCGCCACAGGATTTTCCGCTGACAGAATTACGCGAACGCGCCCTTTCCCTCAAGAACCGAACCGGCCTCGATCTGCGCCCCGCTCTCTCCCGCCTGCAACTGACCCTTGCCGCGCCCGATGGCAGACTACGGCTTTGAAGGCACGCATGGCGTGACAGAATCCGCGCAACAGGTTAAATTACCCGTCCCGTCGTCCGCAGCGGCATTCGCCGTGCTCCTGATTCCCGACCCCCGATGATCCACCCCCAACCCGATCCCGTTGCGTTTACCCTCGGCCATCTGGTCATGCGCTGGTATGGGCTGATGTATCTGCTGGCGTTCCTTTCTTCCTGGTGGCTGGCGCATGTGCATGTGCGGCGGCAACCGGCATGTACGCCAAGGCAGATCAACGAGGCGGCTTTTTATGTGTTTCTCGGCGTTGGACTGGGCGGCAGACTGGGCTATGTGCTGCTCTACAACCCGGCATATTACCTGGCGCACCCCTGGGCGATTCTTGCCTTTTCGGAAGGCGGCATGAGTTTTCACGGAGGATTCTTCGGCGTCATTTTCGCCTTGTTGTATGTTGCCTGGAAGTTGCGGCGCGAATGGTGGGTGGCCACGGACTTCATCGCGCCGTTGATTCCCCTTGCCCTGATGTTCGGGCGCATCGGCAATTTCATCAATGGCGAACTCTGGGGGCGCGCCGCCAATCCCGCGTTGCTCTGGGCGATGGTGTTTCCCAAAGCCGACGCGCTGGCACGGCATCCGGTACAGATCTACCATGCGGCGCTGGAAGGATTGGCGCTGTTTGTCATCCTGTGGATTTTTGCGGGCAAGGCGCGTCCCACGGGCGCGGTCTCCGGCGTTTTTCTGCTGGGTTATGGTTTTTTCCGCTTTATCGTCGAATTCTTCCGTGAGCCGGACAAAGGCATTTTTGCCGCGTCGTATGGGGTCGAGTGGGGGCCATGGCTTTCCTGTCCATTGATTGCCGCCAGTCTTGCGCTCCTCTGGTATGCCGACAGGACAAGGCGCTGGTTCCTTGCCGTGCCGGGCGCGTTCTTTCTTGGTTATGGCGTGCTGCGCGCCCTGATCGAACTGGTGCGTGACCTGAGCGGCGGCGGCATGGTGCTGGAAGAAAACAGCATCCTGAGCATGGGACAATGCCTTTCCTTGCTGATGATGGCGCTGGGCGGCCTGCTGTTGTGGACGGCCTACACTCCGGACCGCGCGGCGGCGGCGCGGGTATATGCGCTGTTGAATCCGGATTTCGGCGCAAGAACGCAAGCGCCGCGCGACGCAACATGAACCACCGACGCAGTATATGAAATTTTTGTACATGACCGCATTTTGCGCACCCCGGCCATCCTGAAATGCTGATTTATCCCGACATCGATCCCGTTGCTTTTTCCGTTGGCGAATTTTCCATTCGCTGGTATGGCGTCATGTATCTGGCATCCTACCTGCTCGCCTTGTGGTTGGCGCGTCTGCGCGGACGACAGGGCTGGGGCGTGGAAACGCTGGAAAGCCTGATGTTTACCCTATTCATCGGCCTGGTGATTGGCGGCCGCCTGGGACAGGTATTGTTTTACGCGCCGGAATACTATTTCGCCAACCCGCTGGACATCCTGCAAATCTGGAAAGGCGGCATGAGTTTTCACGGCGGGCTTGTCGGCGTCTTGCTCGCCGCCCTGTTCTGGGCAAGGCGGCACGGCAGGGGTTGGCTGGAAGTCGGCGATTTCGTCGCGCCGCTGGCGCCCATGGGTTTGCTGCTCGGGCGCATCGGCAATTTCATCAACGGGGAAATCTGGGGACGCGTGGCCGACCCCGCGCTTCCCTGGGCGATGATTTTCCCGCATGTCGACCGCTTGCCCCGTCATCCGGTCCAACTCTACCATGCCGCGATGGAAGGCTTGGCGCTGTTCGTCATTCTCTGGATGTATTCGAGAAAACCGCGTCCCACGGGCGCGGTTTCCGGCGCTTTCCTGCTGGGGTATGGCGTTTTTCGCGCGCTTGTTGAATTCTTCCGCGAGCCGGATGCGGGCATTTTCGGCTTTTCCTACACCATCAGCATGGGGCAGTGGCTCTCCCTGCCGATGATTATCGCCGGTCTTTTTCTGCTTTGGCGCGCCGGGCGCGCTTTCCTGAGGGCGCAAGACGACACCGCTTTCAACGTAAAACGAACTCCGGTTTTTGAAACCCCGCCCGTAAGAAAGGCGCGAAGGCCGGGGGTTCGACCGTAGCCATTCTCGAGGAGAGAGAACCCCCTTCCCAATGACGTTAGACCGGCAGCCCTGAAGGGCTCTGCCGCTAATTTCTTGCTGGGACTGGGCCACCCTCTCCCGCTTGCGGGAGAGGGTGAGCATTCATGCGATTCCCTCCCGAACAAACATTGCGCGTCGCCGCGCCAGACTCTATAATCC
>JAIRLE010000127.1 GCA_031259605.1 Zoogloeaceae bacterium | reverse complement strand
ATGATGTCCGCGTCTTCGGGCGTGGCGGTTCTGACCAGCGGTTCGCTGGCGGCGAGCACGTCGAACATCTTGTCGGAATCATATTCGTTCATCTGGCACCCGAAGGTACGGACGAACAGCTTTTTGGGCATGGGGGAAAATCAGCGGTAAACCAGCGTGGGCGCTACTCGGTCACGGGGGTTTCGGAAGCCGCGCTCTGCGTTGAGTCCGCCGTTGACTGTTCCGTTTCCACGGGTTGTCGCGCCACGACCTGGATTCCCGCCTTGATCGCCGCGATTTCCGCTGGCGTCAGAATCCAGATGCGCCACACGTTGCTTTCTGTGGCGTCCATCTTGTAGAGCACCAGGAAATTGGAGCCGGTCATCATGGTGGGCAGGATGATCCGGTTGGCCTCATTGCGTACTTGCAAGCCCGGCGCGATGGGCAAGGCAAGATCGTTGATGATCGCCTGCCCATTGACGGGCGGCGTCCTCAATATCCCCAGGCGCACGCCCGACGGGAACGAGCGGCCAACCGACGGCACGACGATTTCCTGCGACGGTTCGGCAAGCTCGACGGGCGCGCCAAACAGACTGCCAAGGATGGCGCTGAGCGCGGCAGAAGTAAGAAAGGACATAGGCATGGACGCAATTATAGCAGCAAACGGGAAACAGGGAACGACAATCGACAAAAAAATCGGCATAAGGCGTGAAGGCGCATGGATGTTATAGTAGGCGTCTTATTTTCTTTCTGCCGATTTACCGTGAATACAGCCGCTCCTCTTGCGCCGGGACGCGAACACAGGCCGACGCGCGAAGAACATCGGCGCGCGCGCGAACATAAACTGGATCTGGACGAAGTGCTGAGCTGGCTGGAGACGGACGGCATGGTTGCGCCCAGGGATGTCGAGGAACTGCGCCACGCGCGCGGCGGCAGAACCAGCGCGCGGCATCCGCTGATCGTGATTGCCGAGCGCAAGTGGCGGCGCGCCTTGCCGCCGCACGGCGTCCTGCATCTGGAGGCGTTGACGGAATGGCTGGCGGGGCATGTCGGCTTGCCCTACCAACATATCGACCCGCTCAGGGTCGATTTTTCCAGCGTTTCGGATGTGGTCTCCAGTACCTACGCGGCGCGCTTTTCCATCCTGCCGGTGGGCATGGACGCGCGGGAAATCACCATCGCCACCGCCGAGCCTTTCCTGCGCGAATGGGAAAAGGAACTCGAACACGCGCTGCAACGGAAAGTCCGGCGGGTGGTGGCGAATCCGGTGGATGTGAGCCGTTACCTGGTGGAATTCTTCAATCTCGCCAAATCGGTGAAGCGCGCGGTGCAATCGGGGGTTCAGGGCAGCGGGCTTTCCAGCTTCGAGCAACTGGTCGAGCTGGGGCGCGCCAATCAGCAACTGGACGCCAATGACCAGCACATTGTGCGGATTGTCGATTTCCTCTGGCAATACGCTTTTGATCAGCGCGCCTCCGACATCCACATCGAACCCCGGCGCGAGGTCGGCCTCGTGCGCTTTCGCATCGATGGCGTGCTGCATCAGGTCTACCAGGTTCCGGCGGTGGTCATGGCGGCCATGACCAGCCGCATCAAGCTCTTGGGGCGCATGGACGTCATCGAAAAACGCCGTTCGCAGGATGGCCGCGTCAAGACCCGTCTGCCCAATGGCGATGAAGTGGAATTGCGGTTGTCCACGCTGCCGACCGCCTTTGGCGAAAAACTGGTGATGCGTATTTTCGATCCGGAAGTGCTGGTGCGCGATTTCATGCAACTGGGCTTTTCCGCCGATGATCTGTCGCGCTGGCAGGGCATGACCGCCACGCCGAACGGCATCATTCTGGTCACCGGGCCGACTGGCTCCGGCAAGACCACCACGCTCTATTCCACGTTGAAGCAGTTGGCGACGCCGGAAGTGAATGTGTGCACCATCGAAGACCCGATTGAAATGGTGGAACCGGCCTTCAACCAGATGCAGGTGCAACAGGCGCTGGAAACTGGTTTTGCCGAAGGTTTGCGCGCCCTGATGCGGCAAGACCCGGACATCATCATGATTGGCGAAATCCGCGATCTGGAAACGGCGGAAATGGCGATTCAAGCGGCATTGACCGGACATCTGGTGCTTTCCACGCTGCACACCAACGACGCGGCGGCGGCGATTACCCGCTTGCAGGATCTGGGCGTGCCTGGCTATCTCATCAATGCCACCCTGCTGGGCGTCATGGCGCAGCGCCTGGTGCGCACCCTGTGCCCGCACTGCAAAAAGTCCGCGCCGATCAATGATGTGGAAAGGGATGTCTGGCGCAGCCTGCTCGCGCCCTGGAAATCGCAGGAACCGGCGCAGATTTTTCATCCGGTGGGCTGTCTGGAATGTCGCATGACTGGCTTTTCCGGAAGAATGGGCATTTATGAGCTGCTGGTGATGAGTCCGAATCTGCGTAAATTGATCGGCAAGGAAACCGACGTCGCCGCCGTGCGCGAACAGGCATACCGCGATGGAATGCTGGCGTTGCGGATTTCCGGCGCGCAGAAAGTGGCGGCGGGACTGACCTCCCTGGAAGAAGTGGCGCGCGTTGCGCCTTCCATCGACGATGGAAGCGCCTGATGCGGATACTGTTGCCGCAAACCCTCACTCCTCTGGCCGGTAGATGATTTCGAGTTCGCGTTGAAAGGCTGCCGGATTCGCGGGTTTGGGCAGGGGTGAGGATTTCGAGATGGCGCGCGCTATGGCCGCATCCAGCGCGGCGTTGCCGCTGGAAACCTTCAGGCGCACCCGGATCACTTCGCCGGTCGGCAGCAAGGCGAGCGTGAACACGGCTTCCGGGTTGCCCTGGATATTGAGGGGCAGGACGATGTTGCCGCGTATCTTGCTGACAATCTGATCGACCCATGCCTCCTCGGCGGCGCGCAATCCGGCGGCGCGCTGTTCGGCTTCCGCTTCCGCCCGCAGGCGCGCTTCCCTGGCGGCGCGTTCCCTGTCTTGTATTTCCCGCTCTTCCTGCCGGAGCATATCGCGGAAATCCGGCGCGGCGGGTTTGGGCTTCTTCTTCTCTTCCTTCTTGTTCTTCGGAGTGGTGATGTCCGGCGTTTTCACGGGCGCGGCGGGTTCCGGGCGCGGCGTCATCGCCGGGGCAGGGCGCGGCGGCGCGGTTGCCGGTCGCGGCGTCGGCGACCAGAGTTCCACTTCCACGGCGGCGCGTTCGGTTTTCCACTGCACGCCGAGAAAGAGCGCCAGCGCCAAGAGGCTGTGCATGGCGATGGTGAAGAAGAGCGCCAGTTTTCTTCCGGGTTCCGGCGGTGTTCCTGTCGGCTGCATGACGTGACGCTACTTGCGCGCGGTTTCCAAACCCACGCGTGTAAATCCCCTGGACTTGATTTCGTCGAGCACCGTGAGTACCGCTTCATAGCGGGCGGATTTGTCGCCCGCCACCAATATGGCGGGCTGCGGGACGCTTGTCCGCGCCGCCGCCAGCAGAGCGGCGAGTTCCGTTTTGTTCACGGCGCGCGCGCCGCTCTCGTCGACGAATTTCAGCGCGCCGTCCGCGCCAACTTCCACGCGCAACGGATTTTCCGGCGCTTCGCTGGCTTTTTCCACGCTGGGCAAATCGACGGAACCCGTCTGCATCATCGGCGCGGCCACCATGAAAATCACCAGCAGCACCAGCATGACGTCGATATAGGGGACGACGTTGATCTCGTTTTTCAGGCGGCGTTGGCGCATGGCAATCCTTATCGCATCTGGCGCTGGAGGATGTTGGAAAATTCCTCCATGAAGGATTCGTAGCGCGTCGCCAGCCGGTCGATTTCATGCGAAAAACGGTTGTAGGCAAGCACGGCGGGGATGGCGGCGAACAGGCCGATGGCGGTGGCGACCAGCGCCTCGGCAATGCCGGGCGCGACGGCGGAAAGCGTGGCCTGGCCGACGTTGCCCAGGGCGCGGAAGGCGTGCATGATGCCCCAGACCGTGCCGAAGAGACCGATGTAGGGCGAAACGGAACCGGCGGAAGCGAGAAAGGCCAGGTGCGCTTCCAGTCCGTCCATTTCGCGCTGATAGGTGGCGCGCATGGCGCGGCGGGCGCCGTCGATCACGTCGCCGGCATCCAGTCCTTTTTGTCCTTTCAGTTTGGTGAATTCCCGGAAACCCGCCTCGAAGATGCGTTCCATGCTGCCCGCGCGATGGCGTCCCGCGGCGGCGCTGTTGTAGAGGCGCTGGAGATCGCCGCCCGACCAGAAATCGCGCTCGAAGTATTCGGTCTTGCGGCGCGCGTGGCGCGTGGCAACCCATTTGACGCAGATGTAGAACCAGGACATCAGGGAAACCGCCGCCAGCAAGGCCATGACAGCCTGCACCACCGCGCTGGCGTTGAGCACCAGTTGCAGGATGGACATGTCCTGGGTGAAATTCATGGGCAAGTCTCCAGTTTTTGCCGCAGGCTGTCCGGGATGGGTGTGGCGCTCATGCGCGCCGCTTCCCCTTCGCCCGTCGTGCGCACGGTGACGATGGAGACGCGCCCCGTCACCAGCGGCGTGTCGTTGCGGGATACCGACTGGAGGAGATCGATCCGGGCGCGCCCGATTTTTTCCAGCGCGAGGCTGGCAACGAGCAGATCATCCAGCCGCCCGGGCGCGAGGTAATCCAGCATCACGCTGCGCACGACGAAAACGATGCCTTCGTCACGCAGCAGGCTCGCCTGGTCGCAACCCAGGCTGCGCGCCCACTCCGTGCGGCATCGCTCGAAGAATTTCAGGTAATTGGCGTAATACACCACGCCGCCCGCGTCGGTGTCCTCGTAATAAATGCGAATCGGGATGGAAAACATGGGTGCGATGAGGGGGAAGTTCAACATGGCGGGCATTTTATCGTAAAACCGGAGTTGGTTTCACGATGAAAAAACGGAGGCTCGCGCCTCCGTTTTCAAGGGGTTCAATCTCCAGAGGAGATTAGAACGTGTGCTTCAGGCCGAACTGAATGCCGCGCTCGTAAACGCCA
>JAIRLE010000117.1 GCA_031259605.1 Zoogloeaceae bacterium | reverse complement strand
TTTGACCGAGGCGCTGTCCAAGGACACCGCTTCGATCCGGATGCGGATGAGCCGGGCTTGTTGCAGCCGCTCAAAGATTCGATCCAGCACGCCCGTTTTCGACCAGCGGCGCATCCGGGCATAGACAGTGCGCCAGCGCCCAAAGCGTTCAGGCAGTCCGCGATCTGGCGGTATTGGGTTTCAGTGATTTCCATCTGCAAAATACACCACTTTTTGACGGTAGTGTGAACAATCCCCAGAAAACAACCCGCGCGTCCGCATGGCGAAGACGTTATTCAGCGCGCCGGAATACTTTCCTCCGGCACAGGCGACAGTTCCTTGCGCAAGGAGGCGAAGACGTCTTCAAAGCCTTCGCGGCTCAGGCGGCCGGTACGCCAGTTGTAGCCGCTGCAATGATAGCTGGTGAAAAGCGCCGGCAAGGGCGGCGGCAGGCTGTAACGCAGATGGTGTCCAAAAGGGTATTGCGCGGGCTTGAGGCACAGCGCGCGAAGAACGGCGCGGTGGGCGACGCCGCCCAATGTCAGAATGGCGGCAAGGCGCGGCATGGCGGCGATTTCGCGGCGCAAATGGGCATTGCAGGCGCGGATTTCCGCAGGCGTGGGTTTGTTCGCGGGCGGCAGGCAGCGCACGGCATTGGTGATGCGAACATCGATGAGACGCATCCGCGGATTGGCGGATTTATCGGCATCCAGCGGCTCCGCCGCGCTGGCAAACCCAAAGCGGTAGAGCGCGGGATAAAGGAGTTCGCCCGCGACATCGCCGGTAAAAGGACGCCCGGTGCGATTGGCGCCTTTTTCTCCCGGCCCCAGGCCGACGACGAGCAGGCGCGCCGAAAGCGCTCCAAAGGCGGGAACGGGGCGGTTGTGCCAATCCGGCGCGCGCTGGCGCAAATCCGCCAGATGCGCGGCCAGACGCGGGCAGGCCACGCATTCGATGTCGCGCTCAAAAGACAAGGCTCACCCCGCGCTATGCGCTCAGCGCATGTTTCAGGGAAAGCACTTCTTCTTCCGATTCAGCCAGAATGGCCTGCATGGTCTGGGCGTCGATGATATTGGCCAAACGGGCGGCTTCTCCCTCGTCTATCGCGTCATCGTGCCAGGGAGAAATGCTGTTGGCGATCTTGTTGGCAACGAACAGTACATCCGACAAGGTCGGGTTCGCGCCGATGTTCCTGTCCTGTTCGTGTTCCTGCACGGCGGCGAGAATGCTCTCCGGCTGCCCCAGCGCGGAAAGCAGGGCGTGACCGATATTGTCATGCCAGCCCACCAGGAGCGAGAACAGTTCTTCCTTGTTGGATACCAGTTCAGGATAACGAGCGGCGTGCGAGAGCAGATAGAACACGCCAATATCATGCACCATGCCCGCGAACATGGCCTCGTCGCCGTTGACTCCCCTGGCCCATTTGTTCGCCAGTACGCGGCACAGGGCGGCGACATGCGCCGTGTGCTTCCAGACCGCGCGCGACAAGTCGACAAACACCCGCATTTGGCGCGACTGGATGAGCTGCTCCATCGCCACGGCAAAGGAAACGGTGCGCACCGCCTCGATGCCGATGCGCACGATGGCGCTCTTGACGTCCGCCACCACGATGCCGGAAGGATTCATGGCGACGGAATTGGCCATGCGGATGATCTTGGCGCTCATCAGCGGCTCGACCCCTACCAGTTTGGCCAGTTGCTCGACATTCAGGTGCGGATTCTTCAGGGCCGCGCGCACCCGCATGGTAATGTCCAGGAAAGTGGGAAAGGTGACTTCCTCGCCGGAAAGATTCTCGGCGATGTCCGCGAGTATTTTGAAGGTGATGGGATTGGTCATCGTAAAACGAACTCCGGTTTGAAACCCGCCCGTAAGAAAGGCGCGAAGGTCGAGACCCCGGCCGCGGCCGGGGTTTCGACCGTAGCCATTGGGGAGGGGAGAGAAACCCCTTCCCAATGGAGTTGGACCGACAGCCTGAAGGGCTGTCGCTAATTTTTGCTGGCGGAAAAATGGTAACGGTTGCGGAAAGTTGCGGCGCAAAACGGCGGCGGACAGTGTAAATCATGCGCAGGGTTTCGTGTAATGTCTTCCGATCCTCTAGAATAGCTTTTTTCCATATCAGGGTTCGTTGTGATGAAATCCGTCTCCGCCCCCATGCCGTCCGCCGCCAATTTTATCCGCAACATCGTCGAAGCCGACCTTGCCCACGGCAGATACGCGAGCCGCCGCTGGGCGGGAAAACCCGGCCTGGGCGCGACCCACGCCGAAGCCGCGCCGGACGCGGCGAAAATCCGCACCCGCTTTCCGCCTGAACCCAACGGCTATCTGCATTTCGGGCACGCCAAATCCATCTGTCTCAACTTCGGCCTGGCCGAACAGTTCGGCGGGCGCTGTCACATGCGTTTTGACGACACCAATCCAGAGAAGGAGGAAACGGAATACGTGGAAGCCATCATCGGCGCGGTGCGCTGGCTGGGTTTCGACTGGCAAGACGATCAGGAAGACAACCTTTATTACGCTTCCGACTATTTTCCGCAGATGCTCGCCTGCGCCGAATACCTGATTGCGGCGGGTCACGCCTACATCGACAGCCAGAGCGCCGAGGAGATGCGGCAAAATCGGGGCACGCTCACCGAACCCGGCAGGGACAGCCCCTGGCGCAACCGCGACGTTGCCGAAAATCAGGCGTTGTTTCGCCGGATGCGGGCGGGCGAATTCCCCGACGGCGCGCATGTGCTGCGCGCCAGGATCGACATGGCCTCACCCAACATCAACCTGCGCGACCCGGCCATCTATCGCATTCGTCACGCCAGTCACCACAGAACGGGCGACGCCTATTGCGTCTATCCCATGTACACCTTCGCGCACCCCATCGAGGACGCGCTGGAGAACGTCACCCATTCCATCTGTACCCTGGAATTCGAGGATCAGCGCCCCTTTTACGACTGGTTGCTGGAACGCCTGGCCGAAGGCGGCCTGTTCTTGCGTCCGCTGCCCCGGCAGTACGAGTTTTCCCGCCTCAACCTCACCTATGTGCTGCTTTCCAAGCGAAAGCTGATTCAACTGGTGGAAGAACGGCACGTTTCCGGCTGGGACGACCCGCGCATGCCAACATTGGTCGGCGCGCGCCGTCGCGGTTACGCGCCGCAGGGATTCCGCCTCCTGATGGAGCGCATCGGCGTCTCCAAATCCGATTCGCTGATCGATTACGGCCTGCTGGAAGACTGCATGCGCGAGGTGATGAACGAGATGGACGAGCGCCGCATCGCCGTGCTCGATCCGGTCAAGCTCGTCATCACCAATTACCCCGAAGGCCAAAAGGAAACCTGCCGCGCCCCCAACCATCCGCTGAAACCGGAGCTGGGCAAGCGCGACCTGCCCTTTGCCCGCGAAGTATGGATAGAGCGCGACGACTTTCGTGAGGTGTCGGAAAAGGGCTACAACCGCCTCTATCCGGGCAACCTGGCGCGGCTGAAATATGCCTATGTAGTGAAATGCGCCGGCTGTGAAAAGGATGCCGAAGGCAAGGTGACGACGGTCTTTTGCGAATATCTGCCGGACACCCTTTCCGGTACGCCGGGCGCGGACAGCGTCAAGGTCAAGGGTAACCTGCACTGGGTGGCGGTCGATGCCGCCCATGCCGCCGAAGTTCGTCTCTACGACCGCCTTTTTGCCGTCTCCGCGCCCGGCGCGGGCGAGAAGGACTTTTCAGAAGATCTGAACCCGGATTCCTGCAAGCGCGTCGTCGCGCAACTGGAACCTTCCCTGAAGGACGCCGAGCCGGAACGGCGCTTCCAGTTCGAGCGTCACGGCTATTTCGCGGTCGACCCGAAAGATTCACGTCCCGGCAGCCCGATATTCAATCGCGCCGTCACCCTGCGGGATTCCTGGGGAAGCGGCAGGCAAACATAGTCCATGCATATGAGGCAACGCCATGCTTCAGAAAGCCTATCCTGTACAAGAGTTGGCCTTCAAATACTGTGTCGGACAATGCATGGGATTGGGCGCGTCTTCGCATAATCCGTTCAATCTCCCCGCTTGCCTGAATGTCGCCCCTTGCGCCGACGTGAATTTTCTGTATCCGCTCGATCAGGAAGATTACCAAAAGTCCAGCGCGACACAGGAAAGCGTCGTCCACAAAACGGCGCGCGTCGACAGGATTGCCACGCTGCGCTCACCACGGAGAGTGACGGCTAACCAGCGTCTCCCTGACCCTTGGGCGCGCGTTGCCGTTTGATTTTCTCCGCGAAAAAAGCGCCCAGTTCGGCGGAAAGCGTTCGCGCCATGCTGGCGACGGCGGGCGGGTCTCCGGCGTCCGGCGTATCGCCGTCTGGCGCGAGGGCGGCGCGGTAGCGCGTCATGGAAATATCGTCTTCCACGCTCAGGATGAAATGCGGGCGCTTGCGCGGCGCGTCGTACCAGCCCTGCCCCTTGCCCAGCATGGGTTCCGAGACCGTAATGACCACCGGCGTCAAGGGCAGACCGCCGCGCAGCGCGATATTGGCCGCGCCGCGCTTCAGGGGATTGGGCGCGCCGTTGTGTTCCAGGCTGCGCGTCCCTTCCGGGAAAATGATCAGGTTGTCGCCGGAGCGCACCGAAGCCACGCAATCGGCCACCAGTTGCGGGCCGTCCGTATTCGCCACGAAGCCCGCGCTGCGCACTGGTCCACGGGTAAACACATTATCCCGCAGGCTGGCCTTGACCACGCAGTTCGGGCGTTCCGTCAGCGCAATCAACAGCACCACGTCAATCAACGAAGGATGATTGGCGACGATCAACAGGCCATGTCTCGCCAATCTTTCCGCCTGCCGCACTTCATAACTGATCACGCCGCAGCCCGTCATGAGGCGCACGAACCATTGGAAGGTCTTGTGGACGACGTGCCGCGCCCGCTGCCGGGACGCTTGCGCATCCGCGTAAAAAAGGCGCAGGGCGGGAAAGACGAAACAAAGGATCAGTAACCCGCCCAGGCCGAAAACAGCGAAACAGAAGGCGGTGGCGACGACGCGCAAGAGACGCTCCCACATGCTTCAACACTCGTCGCCATGCGTAAAGCATTCCGGCGTATAGCAGACACGGGCAAAATTCCGGGTGACCAGTTCCGTCGCCAGAATATCGCCCCTGAACCGCCGGATTTTGTGTCGCCAGATTTCGTTCTTGCGATAGAACTGGCCGTCTATCTTCAGGAATTGATGTTCTTTTTCAAACACATGCCAGGTATGGTCGAATTCCCGATCGACGCGCAGTTCTCCTTCCAGGCACTTTTTCGAGAACCAGAGGTTGATCTGAAAGGTGCGGTCGGTATTGTTGGTGAATTGATAATCCCGATAGTTGTAGAAGATCGTCGCGCCGCTGCCGAACGGCAATACTCTGCCGTCATCGGGGAAGGGATCGAAGGAATGATGGTAGCGTTCCGTCACCGTCAGCGGGCTGTGGATCACCAGCCAATGGATGAGGTTGGACATCTGGCAGATGCCGCCGCCGACGCCCGCCCTCGCCTTGCCAAACGACAGTTCCATCCCCTCCAGATAACCCTTTCCGCGCGTGGGCAGACCGACCAGTCGGCAGAGGAAAAGGTTTCGCGCGGACGGATGAGGATGCCGCTTATTTTCCGGGCGGCGATTTTCAGGTTGACGACCTTGTTGATTTGCCACTGCATGTCGCTTTCGCCCAGTTTTTTGAGCAACACGGACTGATGTTTCTTGATGCGGAACGCCAGTTTTTCCGTCGTCCGTTTTCTGGCGTAGGTCTTGCTGTCGCAATACCACGCGCCATAGCGCAGCATCCGCCTTGACCATACCGCCAGAAAATAAAGCAGCGGATGGCGCTGGCTCAGGAATTTCCGGGGCTTCATCGCGCGTCGCCGGAGCCGGATACGCTCTGACGGCGCAACGTCCAGCCGCCGCGCGGCGACAGACAAAGCGTCTCTTCTTCCGGCAACAGCAGAAAGCGCAAAAGCTGCAAGGGCGAAGCCGGGGCCGCCGTGACACGGATTTCGGACTGCAAACAAAACGCTTCACCCGTCGTGAATTCGAGCAGCAGGGCAAAATAATCGGTATGTTGGGGCGTTGTGTCCAGAAGGCGATAGGCTTCCGGCAGCGGTTCCTCGGAAAAACAAAGCCAGACGCTTGCCGCGCCGTCGGCAAGTTGGGCGGCCGCTTCCTGCAAACCCGCCAGCGCCGTTTCTTCAGCGGCGGCCAGCGCGGTGAGTGGCGCGTTGGCTTTTTGCGCCATCATGAACAAGCCGCCGGCAGCGTTATGCACGGACATGCTGAACTGCTGCGGCGAAACCTGCCCGTCGCGCGCCAGTTCACGCAAAAGCGCCAGCGAGCGCGGAAATTCGCCCAGGCGGCTGCACAAGATGAGCGGCTGCCCGGCGTAAGGCAACTCCGGACGGGAAAGCACATGCAGCAAGGCACGCCCCATCCGCTCGGCGCGGCGGCGCAGCAGCGGCGGGATTTCCCGGATCGGCGGCGGCGCTTCCGCCACAACGGGCGGCGCGACAGCGCCGGAACGCGCCCAGTCCAACCACGCGGCGGGCGTCTCCACGGCGGGCATCCAAGCCGTCCAGCCTTGCAGATTCATTCCGAACATAGACACGGCAAAAGAAAAACAAGGGCGGATTATGCGGTTTTTTGCCTGCGGGGAGAAGATCGGCCAGGGCGCAAGATGCCCTTCCCCAAACGGGGGTAAGGAGGGATTTGTCTCCCCTCTCCCACTTGTGGGAGAGGAGGCGTGGGAAAAGGAAATCGAACAGCCCGGCGGCAAAACCGTGTGGCGGCTGCATACCCCCTGCCTGGTGTCTACGCTCGGTGTGCGCACACCCATGCTGACGTTTTTGGCAAGAACCTGTGGTTGAAGCTGCGGGAGGGAAAGCACAAGGTGGAGGGGTTCGTCGAGGACGACATCATCCGCCGGTTGCCAACGCTGCTGTCCAACGCCAGGGCGGCTTGGGTGAGTTCCCGCGGCACAATCAAACGTGAGGAACCAAAACACCGGCAGGTACTGGCGGCAATTGGTCAGGATGGCGACATTGACACGATTTACGCGCTTGAACCGGATGTTGCTCGTGAGAACGGCTTCAGGGTGCCTGAAGCGTATCTGCTCTCTCTTGCGCAGGGCGGAGGCAAATTGGGGCTTCGCCCCATACAAGGCAGGGAGAGGAGAACAAAACTCTTGTTTTCAAACAGCCTCCAAAAGACTTTGAACAGGCCCTGGGGCGTCGTCCGCAAGGGACAGGGCGTGGCGGTAGCGCTGGGCGTTTTCGGCGTAGTGGATGGCGCGCTCTTCCAGGCGGGCGACTTCCGCGTCCGTCAGTTCGCGCGCTACCCTGCCGGGCGAGCCGACGATCAGTACACGGTCGGGGAATTCCCTGCCTTCCGGGATCATGGCGTGCGCGCCGACGATGCAGTGCCGGCCGATGCGGCAACGGTTCAGCAGCACCGCGCCCATGCCAATCAGGCTGCCGTCGCCAACGACGCAGCCATGCAGGATGACCTGATGACCGACGGTGACGCGCGCGCCGACCACCAGCGGAAAGCCAATGTCCGTATGCAGTACCGATCCATCCTGGATGTTGCTTTCCGTACCGATGAGGATCGGGGCGTTGTCGCCGCGCAGCACGGCGTTGAACCAGATCGAAGCCCGATCGGCGAGATGCGCATCGCCGATGACGGCGGCGTTGGGCGCAATCCAGACATCCTTGCCCATCCGGGGCGTAAGCTGTTCGAGACGATAAATGGTCATTTGAACGCCTTTATTCACGGGGTGGAAAGTGCGGTCAGCAGGCGGCGCAGGAATTGCCAACAGTGACCGACGGAAGCAATGTCAACCCGTTCTCCGGGCGCGTGCGCGCC
This sequence comes from Zoogloeaceae bacterium, assembly GCA_031259605.1. GTDB lineage: Bacteria > Pseudomonadota > Gammaproteobacteria > Burkholderiales > Rhodocyclaceae > Azovibrio. Next base: position 5,707 of record JAIRLE010000117.1, on the reverse strand, counting down.
GCGAATGTCGGGGCCGAAGGAAAGCATGGCAAGTTGTGGATGCGAATGGGCAAAGAGACCGCACTCCAGTCCGGCGTGGATGACTTCAAGACGCGGCGCATGTCCGAAGGTTTGCCGATAGACGTCTTGCGCCTGTTGCAGCAAGGGCGACGCGGGATCGGGCTTCCAGCCGGGATATGCGCCCTCACGGCGCGCCACGCCGCCGCTGGCGCGAATTTGCCGCTCGACGCGTTCGGCCAGCGCGTCACGCGCCGCGTCATCCTGCGCGCGCAGCAACAGGCTGCACCGGCAGTCATCCGGCTCGAGGCGAAGCGGCGACAGGTTGTTGGAGGTTTCCGCCACGCCGGGAAAATCCCGGCTCATGGCGGCGACGCCAAAGGGAAGCGCCAGGATGCTTTGCAGCAAAGGCCGCCAGGTCGCGGCGGCAAGCGCCCGATCCGCCGGCGCGGATTCCGGGGAAGGCGTCAGCGTCAGCGTGGGCGTCTCCTGTGGATATTCCCGCCGCAAATCCTGGAGGTGACGCGCCAGCGACATTGAAAGTCCGGCGTATTGCGCGGACGTGAGCGCCAAATCCGCGAATGCCGAACGCGGCAAGGCGTTGAAAACCGTGCCGCCTTGCAATCGCAGCAAATACACGTCGTTTTCCGCGCCCAGACGCAACAGCAGGGCGAGCATCTGCCGGATGGCGTGGGCGCGGGGCTGATGTATGTCGATGCCCGAATGTCCGCCGATGAGACCGTCCAGTTGCAGACGATAGATTTCCCGCATATCTGGCGGCAAGGGCATGGCGGCGGCACGTGGGCCAAAATCGGCTTCGATGGCGACGCCGCCCGCGCAGCCCAGATAGAACACGCCCCATTCCTCCGTATCCAGATTGAGCAGGAAGCGGCCGCGCAGGCTCCCGGCTTCCAGCCCATGCGCGCCGCCCATGCCGGCTTCTTCATCGACGGTGAGCAGGATTTCCAGTGGGCCGTGCGGGAGTTCCGCATCTTCCGCCGCCGCCAGCGCCAGCGCGACGCCGATGCCGTTGTCCGCGCCCAGCGTGGTATGCCGCGCCACGAGCCAGCCGTCTTCCGCTTCCGGAAGAATCGCGTCCCGGTGAAAATCATGATTGGGCGCGCCAGGAGCGCGTTCGCAGACCATGTCCACATGTCCTTGCAGGATGACGCCGGGCGCGTTTTCCCGGCCTGGTGTGGCGGGTTTTGCCAGCAACAGGTTACCCGCCGCGTCGGTACGCGCCGCGATGCCGCGCGTACCTGCCCAGTGTCGAAGATGGCGCAGCAGCGCGCCTTCGTGCTTCGAGGGACGCGGAATGGCGCAGAGCGTGGCAAAATGCCGCCAGACGGCCCGGGGTTCAAGGGCGTCAAAAACAGGATTCGTCATCATGGCGCGAGGGAAGAAAGGGAGCGGAATTCATGAAAAAGACAGAGGAACAGAGTGTACAGGCACTGACGCGGGCGGTGTTGGCGTTTCGTGACGCGCGCGATTGGGCGCAGTTCCACGATCTGAGACAACTGATGGTCTCGCTGAATCTGGAAGCCGCCGAGGTGCTGGAATTGTCGCAATGGAAAAGCGACGCCGAAATGGAGGCATTCGTCCAGACGCCCGCAGGCCACGAAGCGCTGTCCGACGAATGCGCCGATGTGCTGGCCTACCTGCTGCTCATCGCTGACCGCGCCCAGGTTGATCTGGCGGCGGCGCTCCTGGCCAAACTCGCAAAAAACGAACGCAAATACCCGGCCGATAAAAGCCATGGCCGGAAAGAAAAATACACCGCGCTGAAATGACGCGGCAAAAATTTCGCCATTCCTGGAAGCCGTTATGCCCTCGAATCTCCTCCCGAACCTGCTCCTTGGGGACGGACGCCATAAGAACCTGTTCATACGGCCGTCGTTCTTCGAGAAAGCCAAGTCGTCACGCCAACTTGCGCCGCATTATATCGTGTGATATAAAGCCGAAAACTTGGCACGCGATACCATGAACCCCGACCAAATCCGCCAGCTTCGCAAGGAGCTTGAACTCACCCAACAGCAGTTCGCAGAACGGCTGGGGGTGTCGTTCGTCACGCTCAATCGGTGGGAAAACGGGCAGTCCAAGCCGTCGGCGATGGGCCAGACCAAGCTCAAGGAGTTGAATGCGGAGTACGAGCGGCGGTTTTCCTCCGCCCCAAGCGCCGCCTCTGATCTGGTCGAGTCGCAGGCCGACGCCCCGAAGCTGGACTTCCTCGGCGACGCCAACGCCCTGCGGGTGCTGGTCGAGGGTGAACGCTTGTCCTATGGACACCTGTTCAACCCGGCATTCGCCACCGAGATCAGCGAGATCGACCCGCTGCCGCACCAGCGCATCGCGGTCTATCAGCGGATGCTGCCGCAATCCCGTCTGCGCTTCCTGCTGGCGGACGACGCGGGCGCGGGCAAGACCATCATGACGGGCCTCTACGTTCGTGAATGCCTGTCACGCCGCACGATCCGGCGCGTAATGGTGGTTGCGCCAGCAGGCTTGGTCGGCAACTGGTACCGCGAGCTGAAGAAGCTCTTCCATCTGCAATTCAAGATCGTGGTCGGCGCGGACACGAAGGATGGCAACCCCTTCGTCGGCCCTGATAGCGACCTCGTTGTGGTCAGCATCGACAGCCTGCGCGCCACACGGCTCTTCCAGTGCCTGCGTGATGCCGCCGTTGCGCCCTACGACCTCGTGGTCTTCGACGAAGCCCACAAGCTCTCGGCCAACCGCGACCTCGACGGCTCCTTCCGCCCAACCGACCGTTACCGTTTGGCCGAAGCCATCGCCGGTGTCCGCGAGCTGCCCGACGACTGGCGGCTGCCGTGGGCGGCGCACCACTTGCTGCTGCTCACGGCCACGCCGCACATGGGCAAGGAGTACCCGTACTACTGCCTCTGGCGCTTGCTGGAACCCGAACTGTTCAGCACCGAAACGGCTTTCGCCAACGCGTTTGTCAAATCTCCCCGCGAGTCGCGTGATCGCTACTTCATCCGCCGGGTGAAGGAGGAAATGGTCGACCTGCGCGGCAAGCCGTTGTTCCCGGAACGCCTGTGCGACACCGTCAGCTACGACCTCTCCCAGGGCGACATCAGCGAACAGGCGCTCTACGACCGTACCACGACCTACATCCGCCACTACTACAACCAGGCTCGCCTGCTGAACCGGCAGGCTGCCCGGTTTGCAATGACGGTGTTCCAGCGGCGGCTGGCCAGCAGCACGTGGGCGTTGCTGTGCTCCTTCCGAAACCGCTTCGACAAGCTGGGCGGCCTCATCGACGACATCCAATCCGGTCGCATCCCCGAAGAAGACCTGCGTGCCCAGCAGGAAAAACTCAATCGGAAAGTGCGCGACGGGCGTCTCGTCGATGTGCTGGCCAGCACGACGGCGGACGAGGAAAGCACCGTCGCGGGCAAGGATGAAGAGCACGAGGAAAGCGAAGCTGAAGCCTTGGGCGCGTTCATCGCCACCAGCCTCGCCGAGTTGCTGATCGAGCGCGGTCAGGTGCAGGAGTTGATCGCACTGGCCGAAGCCGTTCACAACAGCGGGCTTGACACCAAGTTCGAACGCATGGCCGCCTTGCTTCGCTCGCCGCAGTACCGCGACCAGAAGGTCATCATCTACACCGAGCACCGGGACACGCTGAACTTCCTCACGCGGCGGCTCGAAGGCATGGGTTACGCCGGTCAGGTCGCTTACATCCACGGCGGCCTCGGCTTCGAGGAGCGCGACGCTCAAGTTGAACGCTTCCGCGCGCCGCACGATGGCGATGGCAAGGGCGCGCGCTTCTTCATCGGCACCGACGCTGCCGCCGAAGGCATCAACCTTCAGTTCTGCGGCATCCTGTTCAACTACGACGTGCCGTGGAATCCGGCGCGTCTGGAACAGCGCATGGGCCGCATCCACCGCTACGGCCAGAAGCGCGACCGCGTCGCCATCGTCAATCTGGTCGCGGGCAAGACGCGCGAAGGCAAGGTCATCAAGACCCTGCTCGACAAGCTGGAGGAAATCCGCAAGCAGCTCGGCTCGGACAAGGTGTTCGACGTGGTGGGGCGCATTTTCGAGGGCATGTCCATCACCGAATACATCCAGCGTGCGGTCGAATCGGACAACGAGGCCGACAAGGAGGCGCTCGACCTCGCGGGCGAACTCACCGTGGAGCAAGTGCGCGCCATCGCGGTACGCGAGGAGTCCATCTACGGCAAGGGTGGCGAGGTGGTGGCCGATCTGCCCAAGCTGCGCGACGCAATGGCCATCGAGGAGTTGCGCCGCCTGCTGCCGGGCTACGTCCGCCGCTACCTGGAACACGCAGCGCCCGTGATCGGCATTGACTTTGTCGGCGATCTGGGCGGGCAGTTCTTCCTGCGCCCGAAGAAGCGCGGCGTGCTGGAGGCCATGCTGCCCCTGCTCGATGCCTACCCGGAATCAGCCCGCAGTCGCTTCACCGTTTATCGGCCCGATGACAAGCGCGACGCGATCTTTTTGCACCCCGGCGAGCCGGTGTTTGAACGCCTGTCCGCGCTGGCGATGGAGAACGCCCGCCACGCCGCGCTGCGTGGCGCGATCTACACCGATGTCAGCGCCACGGCACCGTATCTGCTCCACGTGGCCCGCGTCACCGTGGTGCGTGGCGTCGATCCGGGCGTGCCTGCCTTCCACAGCCAGGATTTGATCGAGCAGAAGCTGGTCGGCATCAAGCAATTCGCCGACGGTCGTCTGGCGGAAGCGCCGGTCGAACACCTGCTGCTGTTGAAGGAAACGACCAAGACCAACTCCGGCAGCGTGGTCTTCCTTGCCCAAAGCGACACGTGGCGCCTGGCCGCGCAGGAACACCTCCAGCAAGAGGTGGCGGCCAAGCTTGGAGAGCTTCAGCGCATGAACGCAGCCAATCGCTTGCAGGAAACCGAAGACTCCCTCAAGCGCGCCTTCGACTATCGGGAATCCGAACTTGCCGCCGCCCGCAAGCGTTACACCGACAAGGCGCGCGAGGGCAGCGCCGTCCGCCGAGCCGCCTCAAGGGCGGCAGCGCCCCCTTGGGGGGCAGCGAGCGAAGCGAGCGTGGGGGTTCCATCTCCCGCCGGAGTCGAGTTGGAGCGGATCAAGCAGCAGCAGCGCACCGTGGCCGAGCGCCGCAGAGAGGCACTGCTGCAAGCCCGGCGCGAGGTGGAGTTGATCCAGCCGGGTACGGTCGAGATTCTGGCCACAGCGCTGGTGCAGCCCTCGCAAGACCCGGAAGACATCAAGGCGCTTGATGCCGAAGTCGAACGCATTGCAATGGATGTCGCCGTCGCCTTCGAGGCGGCGCGCGGCGCCGATGTGCGCGATGTCTCCACGCCGCCGAAGGCCAGGCTCGCAGGCCTCAACGATTACCCCGGCTTCGATCTGTTCTCGAAACGGAGCGCCGGAGACGTTCTGGAGGAGCGCGGCATCGAGGTCAAGGGTCGCGTGGGCGTCGGGGAAATCGAGTTGACCGAAAACGAATGGGCGCGCGCCTGCAACCTGCGCGACAAGTATTGGCTGTACGCAGTGTTCGACTGCGGCGGCAACCAGCCCCGGCTGTTCCGGGTGCAAGACCCCTTCGCCAAGCTGATCGCCAAGGTGCGGGGCAGCGTGCTGATCGGTTATAGCGACATCGTGCGCAGCGCGTCGGAGTGAGGAGGAGACATGGCGATTCCTGAAAACCAACTGGAAACGTGGTCGCGTCAAG
>JAIRLE010000115.1 GCA_031259605.1 Zoogloeaceae bacterium | reverse complement strand
CATGAGCCGCAGCGTCTTGCTCTGGATCGTTGGCGGATGCGTCTGCGTGGCGCTGGCGATACCGAAGATCTGTGCCTGGCGCGGGTGCGCGGTCATGTCCGGGGCGAAAATCTCACGGTTTTTGCGGTATTGCTCGCGGACTGGAAAGCGGCGGCCTATGCCGGAAGGATGCCGACCCTTGCGCGGATACGCGCCCTGTGCGCGGACTGGCGGGCGTATTTTGCCGCGCCGCCTGCCGCCGGCAAGGAGGGCGCATGAGCCGCAGCGTCTTGCTCTGGATCGTTGGCGGATGCGTCTGCGTGGCGCTGGCGGTCTACCTTTTTGCCAACCTGGAACGGGTGAGCATCGAGAAAAGAGGGAGAATGTCGCTGGAAGCGCGGCGCAATCCTCAACTGGCGACGGAGCGTTTTTTTCATCGCATGGGACGCGAGACGGCGCGGATCGAAAGCCCCGTCGCCCTGGATGCCCTGCCGGAAGGCGGTGTGTTGGTGCTGGCGGGCAGGCGCGCGAGCCTGATGAATGAGGCACGCGCGCAAAGGATTCTGGATTGGGTGGCGCGCGGCGGCTATCTCATCGTGGAGCATGACAGGGGATTGGCGGAAAAGGATCCGCTCCTGTTGCCGTTTGGCGTGACGAATGATGACGATACGACAGAAGAAAAACCAGACATCATACGCCGTGAGCGCGGCGCGTCTTCCCTTTCCACTTTCATCGAGGTCGGCTTGCCCGGCAATGACCAGCGCTACCGGCTCACTTCCTGGCTTTTCCGGAAAATGAGTTCCGGAGAAATCCCGCCCCTCTGGCAGGTCGAAGGCCAGTACGGAAACGCGATGTTGCACTATGCCTGGGGACGCGGCAACGTCACGCTGGTGGGCAACCTCATGTTTCTCAACAACGGTGAACTGGGCAATTTCGACCACGCCGAATTCTTCTGGGCGCTGCTGCAGCGTTACCAGCCCGAAGGCGTGATTCATCTTGCCGCGCGCATGGAATACCAGACGCTCTGGCAGTGGCTGTCGACGACCGCCTGGCGGACGCTGCCGAGCGCGGCGATCCTGATCTTGATCTGGCTCTTTTGTGTCATGCCGCGCTTTGGTGGTGTCCGCGCGGCGATGGAGACCGAACGGCGCGGCCTTGCCGAGCATCTGCTGGCGCTGGGACGCTGTTTGTGGCGGGAAGGCGCTCTGGATATCCTGCTCGATACGGCGCGGCGGGAAATCGCCCAGCGTCTGGCGCAACGCCACGCCCGGCTCTCTAGGCTTCCCGCGAAAGAACGCAGTCGGGAACTGGCGCGGCAAAGCGGCCTTGCCGCCACCGAGATCGACGCGGCGCTCCACAGCAATGCGCCCCCATCGCCGGAAACTTTTACCCGCGCGATGCAGATCGTGCAAAGTCTGGAGCGCGCGCTATGATAGGCCAGTGTCCAGACGAAGCGCCGCCGTTTGCCGTTCCCTTTCCCATTCGGCGGGGGAGGGTTTCCCGGCAGGGCAAGGAGAGGGCGTCGTTCCATGCGGCGCGTAGCGCCGGTAACTCAACTGTTTCCAATCCACTCTTTGTTGATCATATCCCAACCAGGAGCACTCCATGAGCACACTCCCCCCGGAAAAGGCCAAGGAAGCCGCCGACCTGTTGCAAAAACTGCGCGATGAACTGGGCAAGGCCGTGATCGGCCAGCGCGGCGTGATCGAAGAAGTGCTGATCGCCCTTCTCGCGGAAGCGCACGTGCTGCTCGAGGGCGTACCGGGACTGGGCAAGACCCTGCTGGTCAAGGCGCTGGCCAAGACCTTTTCCGGACAGTTCGCGCGCATCCAGTTCACCCCCGACCTCATGCCTTCCGATGTGGTCGGCCACACCTTTTTCGAAAGCGCCAGCAACACCTTCATGACCCGCAAGGGGCCGGTGTTTACCCATCTGCTCCTTGCCGACGAAATCAACCGCGCCCCCGCCAAGACGCAGGCGGCGCTCCTGGAAGCCATGCAGGAATATCAGGTGACGCTGGAGGGCAAGGCGCTGCCCCTGCCGACGCCATTCATGGTGCTGGCGACGCAAAATCCGATCGAACAGGAAGGCACCTATCCGCTGCCGGAAGCGCAACTGGATCGCTTCCTCCTGAAAATCCGCATCGACTACCCGGAAATCGAGGAAGAAGCCGCCCTGATCCGGCTCGTCACCGACAAGCAAAGCGGCGCCGCCCTAGGGGTCGCGGCGGTGGAAACGCTCATTGCCGCGCGTCAGGTGACCGCCCTGCAACGCGCCACTTCCCTGGTCGATGTGGACGCGCGGGTACTGGATTATGCCGTGCGCCTCGTGCGCGCCACCCGCGAGCATCCGGGCTTTTCCATCGGCGCGGGGCCGCGCGGCGGCATTGCCCTGATTCGCGCCGCGCGCGCGGCGGCGCTCCTGCGCGGGGAAGTGTTCGTCACGCCCGACGACGTGCGGCGCGTCGCCCTGCCCGCGCTGCGCCACCGCGTCGCCCTGTCGCCGGAAGCGGAAATCGAAGGCAACTCCGCAGACGCGCTCCTGCGCGCCCTGTTCGACGAAGTCGCCGCGCCGCGCGGCTGACGTCAGGAAACAGGAATCAGGAGACAGGAATCGGATGAAACCGCTTCGAAGTCATCCTCACTAACCGCCATGCTGCTGCCGCGCAAAAACCTCGTCATCGCCGCCGCCCTCTGGCTGGGCGCATCCATTGCCGCGCTCTTTTTCCCGGCGCTCATCCTCCTCTGGCAGGCGCTGGGCATGCTCATCCTGGCGCTGGCCTTGGGCGACGCCTGGCTTGCCTGGCGGCGCGGCAATCCGCTCACGATCGAGCGGCGGATGCACCTGACCTGGCCTGTGGGGGTGGAGCAGAAAATCCGCCTGCATCTGGCGCTGGAGACCGGCTGGCGCGGCGGACGCCTTTCCGGCCAGCTTTTCGACCAGCATCCCGACGCGCTGGAAGCCCCGGATCTGCCCCTGGCCTTTACGATCGGCGCGGGGCAGTGGCAGGAACACATCTACCGGGTGACGCCCAATCTGCGCGGCGAACAGGATTTTGGCCGGACGCATTTGCGTCTCTCCT
>JAIRLE010000093.1 GCA_031259605.1 Zoogloeaceae bacterium | reverse complement strand
CTGCCATTCTGAATCCTGTCGCTCCTGGCGGACGGCACGCGCCAGAAAATCACCCCGCTGTTGCAAGTGGGGATCGCGGGAACGCTCTTGCCACAAACCGGGGGCGTCCTCCGTCGTCTGGCGGCCTGATTCCTCCACGCTGTGGTCGCCGCGTGTGGCAAATCCTCTGAAAACCCCATGGTTGCCGCCGCTCGTCATCCGTCTGGATTGCCGCGTCGCTGCGCGCCTCGCTTTTGACGGGGCGGAAGAATGGATGCGACGCTTGAACGCCTCTCAAGGTATTTTTAAAACAGCTTCCAAAAGAATTTGAACAGGCGCTCAAAACCTGTTCATCGTAAAACCAACTCCGGTTTGAGACCCCGGCCGCGGCCGGGGTTTCGACCGTAGCCATTCTCGAGGGGAGAGAACCCCCTTCCCAATGGAGTTGGAGCGACAGCCCTGAAGGGCTGTCGCTAATTTTTGCTCTCTGCCGCCCGCTGTGGCCGCAGGCTGACGTAGAGGGTCAGCAGGATCAGGAGCAACACGCCGCCGTCTCCCCAAAGGATATAGGGCGTCAGTCCCGTGTGGCCGCGTACGCTTGCCGTCAGGACGTCGACCGTGAATTGCGGCAGCACGTCCTGCACCTTGCCGTCGGGCGTGATGACGGCGGTCATGCCGGTATTGGTGGCGCGCAGCATGGTGCGTCCGGTTTCCAGCGCGCGCAGGCGAGCGATTTGCAGGTGCTGGCTTTGCGCCAATGAGCGACCGAACCAGGCGGTATTGGACATATTGACCAGCAGGGTCGCCTCCGGCAGCGGCGCGGAAAGGGTGTGTCCGAACAAATCCTCATAGCAGATATTGACGGCGATCTTCTGTCCCGAAAGTTCGAGCGGCGGTTGTCGCACCGGGCCGCTGCTGAAGCTGGCCATGGGGATGTTCAGGAGCCAGTCGAAGCCAAAGGGCGCGTATTCTCCGAACGGCACCAGATGCGCCTTGGAATAACTTTGGCTGGGCGCGACACCCAGGCTGACGGCGCTGTTCCAGTAGGTTTTCGCGTCCGCGCGGGTAAGCGCGCCCATCACCAGGTTGCCGTTTTCGCGCATCGCCAGTGATTTCAGTTCGCGCAGGTAATCCTTGTCGATCTGGTCATGGAAGATCGGGATGGCGGTTTCCGGCAGCACGGTGAGTTGCGCGGGGTGCTGCGCGATCAGGTCACGGTACAGGTTCAGGGTGTAGATGAATTTTTCCGGTCGCCATTTCTGTCCCTGCGCGATATTGCCCTGAATCAGCGCCACGCGAATCGGTTCGCCCACCGGCGTTGTCCAGGCGTAATGACGCAATCCCCAGCCCGCCAGCAGGACGAGCAGCATGGCAACCCAGGGCCAGGGACGTTTGCGCGTGCCGCAAACGAGCCAGGCGGAAATCAGGGCGGTGAAGAAGGAGACGCCGTAGACGCCCAGGATGGGCGCAAACCCGGCCAGCGGACTGGGCGGCGTTTGCGAGTAGCCCAGCGCCAGCCAGGGGAAGCCGGTAAACAGCCAGCCGCGAAGCAAATCGATGCTCGTCCACAGCAGTGCGAAAAAGAGCGCCTGACGTCCCGGCGTTTCCGGCATGTAACAGTGAAAGAGACCGCCCAGCGCCGGGTGTCCCGCAGCGAGAATGAAGCAGAGCAGCAGCGTGGGCAGGGCGGCCATGACCATGGAAAGCCCGCCATAGACGTACATGCTCACATACACCCAGGAAACGCCCGCGAGAAAGAGACAAAATCCGAACAGGGTCGCCCGCCACGCGGCTTGACGCCAGTCTTTCGCGCAGCGCAAGAGATGGAACAGCAAGGCCAGCAGGAAAGGCATGAGCCAGAAATGTTCCAGCGGCGCGAAACTCAACACGCCGAGCGCGCCCGCCAGCGCGGAAAGGAACAGCGCCGGACGCCCATGTTGCAGGCGGGCGGGCAAGGCGCATATCCAGGGACGCAATGGGGAAATACGGGAAGCGGCGGCGTTCTTCAATCTTGTGTTTACCCAATCATGGCACGGGGGGCGCGGCATCGGGCGTTTCCTGTTGCGTTGCCGCGTCCGCGCTGGCGGCATCTTGCGGCAGGCGGTCGACCACCAGCGTATACAGACGGCGGCTGTCGGCGCGCAGGACGAGAAAGCGCAGGCCGCCGATATCCACCTGTTCGTTGCGTTTGGGCACACGTCCCAGATAGCGCAGGATCAGGCCGCCAATGGTATCGCAATCCTCGTCGGAAAAGCGTGTGCCGAAAGCGGCGTTGAAATCCTCGATTTCGGTCTGCGCCTTGACGCGGTAGCGTCCGGCGGCATCCTGGCGGATATTGTCGTGCGCTTCATCGAAATCATATTCGTCCTCGATGTCGCCGACGATTTGTTCCAGCACGTCCTCGATCGTCACCAGTCCGGCGACGCCGCCGTATTCATCGACGACGATGGCCATGTGGTTGCGCGAGACGCGAAATTCCCTGAGCAGCACGTTCAGGCGCTTGGATTCGGGGATGAATACCGCCGGACGCAGCCAGTCACGCAAGTTGAATTCCGGCTCCACCTGCATCCGCAGCAAATCCTTGGCGAGCAGTATCCCCTGTACGTTGTCGCGGTCGCCATCGACCACGGGGAAACGCGAGTGCGCGGTTTCCAGGACAATGGGAAGAATTTCCGCAAGCGGCGCGCGGATGTCGAGGACATCCATCTGGGCGCGCGGAATCAGCACGTCCGTCACCCGTGTTTCCGAAGCCGCCAGCGCGCCTTCGATGATGGAGAGCGCATCCGCGTCCATGAGGTTCTTTTCGAAGGCGGAATGCAAGAACAGTAACACTTGCTCGCGGTCTTCGGGTTCGCGCAAGAGAAGCGAGGAAAGCCGCTCGAATAAACCGGGTATGCCCATAGTCTTTTCGCGTCCAGTCAGAGATAAGGATCAGGATAGCCCAGAATGGCGAGAATGTTGCGTTCGCGTTGTTCCATCGCGGCAGCGGCTTCCGCCTGTTCGTGATCCTGGCCTTGCAGGTGCAACATGCCGTGCACGGTCAGGTGGGCGTAGTGCGCCTCCGGCGTCTTGCCCTGCGCATCGGCTTCAAGGGTGACGACGGCGGGACAGATGACCAGGTCGCCGCAAAGCCGCGGTTCTGTTTCGTAGGGGAAGGAGAGCACGTTGGTGGCGTAATCCTTGCCGCGATAATCGCGGTTCAGTTGCCTGCCCTCTTCCGGCGTGACCAGACGGATGGTCAGCGCGCCGCCGCCCGCATAGGCCGCCCGCGCCCAAGCGAAAAACTCCTGGCGCGCCGGCAGTCCGGCGCGTTCGCAGGCGTATTGCACACAGAGATCCAGGCGGCGGCTCATGCGGTTTGTTCCCGCTGTTCGTAGGCGGCGACGATACGCGCCACCAGGGGATGGCGCACCACATCCTCCTTCAGGAAACGGGTGAAGGCGATGCCGCGCACTTCGCCAAGGATTTCAGCCGCTTCCGCCAATCCGCTTTTTTGCCCTCTGGGCAAATCGACCTGCGAAGGGTCGCCAGTAATGACGGCGCGCGCGCCAATACCGATGCGCGTCAGAAACATTTTCATCTGTTCCGGCGTGGTGTTTTGCGCCTCATCCAGGATGATGAAAGCATGGTTCAAGGTACGCCCGCGCATGAAAGCGAGCGGGGCGATTTCCAGTATGCCTTTTTCGTGGAGGCGGGTGACGCGCTCGAACCCCATCAGATCGTACAGGGCATCGTAGAGCGGACGCAGGTACGGGTCGACCTTCTGCGCCAGATCGCCAGGCAAAAAACCCAGGCGTTCGCCCGCTTCCACTGCCGGACGGGTGAGCATGATGCGCTCGACCAGATCGCGCTCCAGGGCGTCTACAGCGGAAGCGACGGCAAGATAGGTCTTGCCGGTGCCCGCCGGTCCCATGCCGAAGATGATGTCATGCGTCTGCATGTGTTGCAGGTATTCCGTCTGGCGTGGCGTACGTCCATGCAGTCCGGCCTTGCGGGTGAGGAGTTGCGGGCCGCCGGGCGGCTCGGAGACGCTGGCGGCGGGATCGATTGCCGCTTTTTGCGTCGCGTCGCGGACAAGGGGCGCGTTGCGTAATTCGATCAACCCCAACTGGATGGCATCGACACTCAGATGATCCGTTGTCTGCCGATAGAACATTTCCAGCGCCGCCACCGCTTCCGCCGCCGCCTTGCCCTCGACGGTAAAGCGTTCGCCGCGCCGGGAAATGAGCACATCCAGCGCGGTTTCGATCTGGCGCAGGTTTTCGTCCAGCGGGCCGCACAACCGGGAAAGGCGCGCGTTGTCCGCAGGCGAGAATTTTACGCGCCCAGGACGCGAGGCCGGGTTATTCACGAATCAATACCTCGCCGCGCAGGGAATGCGGCAATGCTCCGGTGATTCTCACTTCGACGAAGCGATGGATCTGGCGCGGGTT
>JAIRLE010000080.1 GCA_031259605.1 Zoogloeaceae bacterium | reverse complement strand
CAACAATCTTTACGGCTTTGAGCTGATGGTTGGCCCTTATGCGGTTGCCGCCCTGCGCCTCACCCGCATGTTGCAGCAATACGGGGGAGAACTGCCCGCCGACGGCGTGCAGATCATGCTCAACAACACGCTGGAATCGCCGCATGAAAAAATCCCGGAATTGCCGCTGCTCTACCAGCCCATCGGTCTGGAACACCACCGCGCCAAGCGCGTGAAGGCAACCGTTCCGGTGCTGGTCTGCCTGGGCAATCCGCCCTATGACCGCCACGCGGCGGCGACAAAGGAAAATCGTGCCATGACCGGCGGCTGGGTGCGCTGGGGCGAGAACAAGGATGGGCGCGACGCCATCCTCGCCGACTTCATCGATCCCGTGAAAAAGGCAGGCAGGGGCGGCGATCTCAGCAACCTGTACAACCTCTATGTGTATTTCTGGCGCTGGTCGCTGTGGAAGACCTTCGAGCACGATCTGGCCAACGGCCCCGGCGTCGTCAGTTTCATCACCGCCAGTTCCTTCATCGACGGCGGTGCCTTTCTGGGAATGCGCCAGCATATGCGCCGCCTGTGCGATGAAATCTGGATCATCGATCTGGGCGGCGAAGGGCGCGGCACACGGCAGGACGACAATGTTTTTGCCATTCAGACGCCGGTCGCCATTACGATTGCCGTGCGCTACAAGGGACGGCAACCAGACGTTCCGGCGCAGGTGCACTACACACGCATCGAAGGCACACGCGCCGAAAAACTGCATCGGCTGGAAGGTATGCAAACCCTGGACGATCTGACATTCGAGGATTGCCCCGACGCATGGGACGCGCCTTTTCGTCCCGCCGGACACGGCGCGTATTTCGATTGGCCGCTCTTGACGGATTTGATGCCTTGGCAACATGCTGGAATGGTGGCGGCGCGTACTTGGCCAATCGCGCCTTCAAAGGATGCGTTGGAGGAACGCTGGCGACAACTGCTTGCTACACCTGACCGCGCTCGAGTATTTCAGGAAAACCGGGATCGCAATGTTAAAAAAGAGGTCATGTCCATGACAGGCGCAATCAAATTGACGCCTGTGCAAGAGCTTTCCAGCAAAGCGCGTCCCGAAGCCATTGTTGGTTTTGGCTACCGTTCTTTTGACCGGCAATATCTGATTGCGGATAATCGTGTATGTGACTATTTGCGACCTGATTTGTGGCACACGGCATCCGACCGGCAGCTTTTCTTCGCCAGCCTCCTTACCCATATTTTGGGAAAAGGATCCGCCCTGACTGTTAGCGCCGAAGTTCCAGATAAACACTATTTCCGAGGTTCCTACGGAGGAAAAGACATTCTCCCGCTCTACCGCGACCCGGAAGCCAAACAGTCCAACCTGCATCCGCAAGCATTAAAAATGCTCTCCGCCGCGCAGGGAAGAAGCGTGACGGCGGAAGACTGCGCCGCCTATCTCTATGGCCTGCTCGCGCAACCGGCCTTTACCGCGCGATTTATGGAGGAACTGGAAAGCCGCGAACTGCGCGTTCCGCTGACGAAGGACGCCGCACTCTTCAAGACCGCCGCCGCGCTTGGGCGGGAATTGCTCTTTCTGCATACGTTTGGCGAGCGGTTTACGGAAGGCCAGAACTGGCCGCGCCCCGTGGTCAAGTGTGCAAAACCTGTCGAACAAAGCCGCCTGCCCGAAGCCTTCGGTTACGACGCAAGCAACAAAATCCTGCGCGTCGGCGCGGGCGCGTTTTCTCCGGTCGAGAAGGCCGTCTGGGACTACGAGGTTTCCGGCCTGAAGGTCGTCCAGTCCTGGCTCGGCTACCGCATGGCGAAAAGGAAAGGCAAAAAATCCTCGCCGCTGGACGACATCACCCCCACCGCCTGGACAGGCGATGACACGAGCGAACTCCTCCGGCTCCTGAACCTGCTGACGCGCACCCTGGAACTTCACGCCGGACAAGCCCTCTTGCTGGAAAAAATCTTGACCTCCCCGCTTATCAAAGCCGACGACTTTCCCCCGCTTTCCGCCGAATGGCGCAGACCGCCCACACGCCACGCCACGCAAATCGGGATGGAAATATGACCAGATTCTTGTTGGACGCCGCCGCCGCCGGACTCCTTACCCTGCGCGACTGTCTGCGCTTTGCCGTCAGCCGCTTTACCGAAGCCGGCCTTCATTTCGGGCATGGCTGCGACAACGCCTGGGATGAAGCCGTCTATCTCGCGCTGTTTTCCCTGCATCTGCCGCAAGATACGCTCGAACCTTTCCTGGATGCCCGTCTGTTGCCCGAAGAGCGCGCCGCTTTCTTGCAACTCGTCCGCCGCCGGGTGGAAGAACGCCTGCCCGCCGCCTATCTCACCCATGAAGCCTGGCTCGCCGGGCATCGCTTTCATGTGGATGAGCGGGTCATCATCCCGCGTTCCTTCATCGCCGAACTGATCGAGGAACGGTGCTCTCCCTGGATTGCCGGGCCAGAAGCCGTACGTCGTGTGCTGGACATGTGTACCGGTTCCGGCTGTCTTGCCATTCTCGCGGCGCTTGCCTTCCCCAACGCGCGCGTCGACGCCGTCGACATTTCCCCCGAGGCGCTTGCCGTTGCCCGCAAGAACGTGGAAGACTACCAACTGGAAGACCGGGTTTTCCCGATCGAATCGGATGGCTTTGCTGCCCTGAAGGACGAACGCTACGACCTCATCCTTGCCAACCCGCCTTATGTGAATGCCGAATCCATGGCCGCGCTGCCGCCCGAATACCGCCACGAACCCACGCTGGCGCTCGCATCCGGCGCGGACGGCCTCGATTTTACCCGCCGCCTCATTGCCGCCGCGCCCCGGCGCTTGCGTCCCGACGGCTGCCTGGTCGTGGAAATCGGCCACAACAAGGAAGCGCTGGAAGCCGCCTGTCCCACGACGCCCTTCATCTGGCTGGAAACCCGTGCGGGCAATGAACAGGTGTTCTTGCTGCAAGGAACAGGAGGTAGCGGATGAGTGACGGTTTGCGCTTCCCTTCGTTGCAGGGCACCCCTTGCGGTCGCCCTTTTGGGCAGCCACAAGGGTTGCCCCTACGCCTCGCTTTTGGCGGAATTTCCTCCACTTTTCATCGTGCCTCATCGGAACCCTGACATGCCCGGCCGCCCATGAAAAACGGAGCCATCTGGCCCCGTTTCTGGTGTCCGTTCCTCCGGATCAGCAAGAGTAATAGAGGTCGAACTCTATCGGATGCGTGGTCATGCGGAGTTTGGTGACTTCTTCCATCTTCAGGCCGATGTAGGCATCGATCCATTCGTTGGAGAAAACGCCGCCGCGGGTGAGAAATTCACGATCCTGGTCGAGATAGTCGAGCGCCTGTTCGAGGCTGGCGCACACGGTCGGAATCTTCGCGTCTTCTTCCGGCGGCAGGTCGTACAGGTTCTTGTCGGCGGGATCGCCCGGATGGATCTTGTTCTGGATGCCGTCCAATCCCGCCATCAAAAGCGCCGAGAACGCAAGGTAGGGATTGGCGATGGGATCCGGGAAACGGGTCTCGATGCGCCTTGCCTTGCCGGAAGAGACGAAGGGCACACGAATGGAAGCCGAACGGTTCTTCGCGGAATAGGCGAGCTTCACCGGCGCTTCAAAGCCGGGCACCAGCCGCTTGTAGGAATTGGTGCCAGGATTGGTGATGGCGTTTAACGCACGGGCGTGCCGGATGACGCCGCCGATATAGTAGAGCGCGGTTTCCGAAAGACCGGCATAGCCGTTGCCGTCGAAAAGATTCTTGCCATCTTTCCATACCGACTGGTGCACGTGCATGCCGGAGCCATTGTCACCGACGATGGGTTTGGGCATGAAGGTGGCGGTCTTGCCGTACTGGTGCGCCACATTGTGCACCACGTACTTCAGGATTTGCGTCCAGTCGGCACGGCGCACCAGAGTATTGAACAGCGTACCGATTTCGTTCTGGCCGGCGGTGGCGACTTCGTGGTGGTGCACTTCCACGTCCACGCCGCATTGTTCCAGCGCCAGACACATGGCGGAACGGATATCATTGAAGGAATCGACTGGCGGCACGGGAAAATAGCCGCCCTTGATGCTGGGGCGATGCCCGATGTTGCCGCCATCGATCTTTTCGCCCGAAGCCCAAGCGGCTTCCTCGGAAGTGATCTTTACATAGGAGACGCCCATTTCCGTCTTCCATTCCACGGAATCGAAAATGAAGAATTCGGGTTCCGGGCCGAAGTAGGCGGCGTCGCCCACGCCGGAAGACTTCAGGTAGGCTTCGGCGCGCTTGGAAATGGAACGCGGATCGCGGTCATAACCGCGGCCGTCGGCAGGGTCGACCACATCGCAGGTCAGGATCAGCGTGGTTTCCTCAAAAAAAGGATCGATGAAGGCAGTGCCGGGATCCGGCATCAGCAGCATGTCGGAAGCCTGGATGCCCTTCCAGCCCGCAATGGAAGAACCATCGAAAGCGTGACCGTTTTCAAACTTGTCCTCATCCACATGCCGGGCGGGAACGCCCACATGTTGCTCCTTGCCGCGCGTATCGGTAAAACGAAAATCAACAAACTTGACGTCGTTATCCTTCATCAGCTTCAGAACATCCTGAACAGTAGCCATCTTTGCAAACTCTCCTAGTGGAATGCCGGACACGCCGGCAAAAAGAAAAACAGGAAATACGGGAAAACCTGCGAGAAGCCGTTAGCAGAAATCATGCCCGCAAACCCCGACATGGTGACGCATTGTGACACGATTGAAGGACAGGCGATAGAGGAAAACTTTCAGTTTTGCCTCTGGAAGGCAGGCATGGAAGACGCGAGGGTTGCCTCAAATGCACCAATTATGTGCTTTTGTCGCACCAAACAGGTGCTTTTCTAGCATCTTTTGTCCTCGACCGGCCACTCCAGACTAAGGCGGGCACCCCCAAAAGGAGATGTCCTTGCACGGGCGTGGCCGCGGTGCAAGGTCAGGATTCGGCGGGTAATGGCCAACCCCAGACCGTAACCGTCCGTGGTATGGTCGCAAGCGCGATCCAGCCGGGAAAAGGCGGCAAAAATCGTCTTGCGCTTTTCCTCTGGAATGCCGATGCCATCATCATCCACGTGAATGGACGCCATCTGGTTTTTTACGTTGGCGCTGATTTCTATACGTTTCCGGGCATAGCGCGCAGCGTTTCGCACAAGATTTCCCAAGGCGCGCGCCATTTGTTGTGTATCCAGCGTTACCACTTGTTCCGGCGTGAGTTCGCGTAGATCGAGGCGCAGGGTTTTGCCGGAGAGCAAAGGATGCAGTTTCTCCATTTCTTCCGTCAACCAGTGCGCAAGATGGACCGTTTTGGGATGCAGTTCCAGTGCATGTCGTTCCAGACGCGCGTAGGTCAGGCTGGCGTCGATTAGATATTCCAGTTCATCCAGATCGTTTTTCATCATTTTAACCAGATGACGACGTTCTTCCTCGGTATGGGCGGCGCAGGCCATTTCACCCGCGAAGCGCAGGCGGGCAATGGGGGTGCGCAGTTCGTGCGACATGGCGTTGGTCAGTTCCTTCTGGGTGACGACCAGGTGCTGGATGCGATCGGCCATGCTGTTCAGGCTGTCGGTCAGGGGCGTGAAAATCTGGTTGCGCGCGCTTGGCGTGCGCGCTTCCAGCCGTCCTTCGCCCAGCGCGTGCGCGGTTTGGCGCAGGTCTTCCAGATCGCGAAAAATAGGGCGCACCCAGATGAACAAGGCCAGCGCGAACACCGCGCCAAACACCACCCAGATCGACAGGCGCGTATGCAGGCGCAAGGGCATTCCCAAGGCCAGTTCCGGACCATGTACCGGATTGAATGGCCCCAGAACCAGCGCCATGTCATTGCCGGAAAGCGCGTGATACATCTCGTCATGCGCACGAGAGACGATGATGTCGCCCTCTTTCATCCGCGCCCGCACTTCATCCGGAAGACGCGCGCGCTCAACCAGGCGCAAGCGATAGGAAAATTCTGCATTCAAGGCTTTCATGACCTGCGGCCAGTCTTTGCGCTCGTGACGATAAAGTTCCGTCTCGATCAGCGTAAAGGTTCCGCGCATGAAGCGCTGGGCGTAGCGGTTGTCCACATCCCGGATGATGCTGGCGACGAACAGATGCGCCAGGCAGGTAATCAGCGCAAAGCCGCCCAACAGGATCAGATAAAAACGGGAAAAAATCCGCAGCAGGCTGTAACGCTGCGCGTAACCACGCCGGACGCGCCGCCTGTTGCGTCTGCGAAAAGAGAAAAGCAATTGATACGCCTGCCGGATGGCGGCAGCGGCGGACTCAGAGCCATTCATGCCGACTGAACAGATAGCCCTTGCCACGCACCGTTTTTATGCGTGTAGGATTATCCGAGTCATCGCCGATTTTTTTTCTGAGGCGGGAGATGCGAGCGTCAATGGAACGATCCAAGCCATCAAAGCCAATGCCGCGCAAGGCATGGAGCAGCTCATCACGCGACAGAATACTTCCGGCATGAGACGCCAGCAACCAGAGCAAATCGAATTCCGCCGTGGTCAGATCCAGTTCTTCTTCTCCTGCGCGGGCGGTACGAGTGGCTTGGCTGATATGAAAATTCCCAAAGGCAAGTTCTTTCTTGTCGGGACGCGCCGAACCCTGCTGGCGGCGCAATAATGTCTTTATCCGCGCCAGCAGCACACGCGGCGGCACGGTTTTGGTGATGTAATCGTCCGCGCCCAGTTCCAGTCCCAGAATCTGGTCGAAGTCCTCATCGCGCGCCGTGAACATCATGATGATGCCCGAATACAACGGACGAATGCTGCGGCAAAGCTCGAAACCGTCCCTGCCCGGCAACATGATGTCCAGAATGACCACATCTGGCTGCTCGGCCAGAATGCGCGCCTCCGCCTTGTCGCCCCGGTTTTCGATCTGCACCGCGAATTCATTGTTGCCCAAGTATTCTGCGGTAAGATGCGCCAAACGCGCATCATCTTCGACCAGAAGAATATGCACCATGCTCATGAGACGCAGTGTACCGTAACTACGCGCCGTGCCCATGCTGGTTTGGCGACGTAGTGAAACAATGTGTAACTGCACGGCAAGAGAGGCGCATTGGCGCGCAAACGATGGAAAATATCCGTCGCGGCTTGTCGCGTGGCGCATGGTACCATCCTGACCTTTCACGCCTGCCCCGAATGTCATGAATCCATACTGGAGCCGCATCGTTGGCGACCTTGCCCCCTATACGCCGGGCGAGCAACCCAAACTTGACCGGTTGATCAAGCTCAACACCAACGAAAATCCTTACCCGCCCGCGCCCGGCGTCGTTGCCGCCATTCAGGAGGAACTGGGCGCGGCAGGCGACAGCCTGCGCCGCTATCCCGACCCGGAAGGCGGAGCGCTAAAGGCCGCCATCGCCCATCATTATCGGCAGTTCGGCATCGCGCGCGAGCAGGTGTTTCTCGGTAACGGTTCCGACGAAGTGCTGGCGCATGTCTTTTGCGCGCTCCTCAAGCATGGACGTCCGCTGCTGTTTCCCGACATCACGTACAGCTTTTATCCCGCCTACTGCAAACTCTACGGCATCGCCTTTGAGCGCGTCCCGCTGGCGGACGATTTTTCCCTGCGGATTGACGATTATCTCGAACGCGATTCGGCACAAATCGGCGGCATCATTTTCCCCAACCCCAACGCCCCGACCGGACGCGCCCTGGCGCTTGACGCCATCCGCGCCCTGCTGCGCGCCCATCCGCGGCACATGGTGGTTATCGACGAAGCCTATGTCGATTTCGGCGCGGAAAGCGCCCTTGTCCTGGTGCGCGAACATGCGAATCTATTGGTGACGCAGACTTTTTCCAAATCCCGTTCGCTTGCCGGATTGCGCGTCGGCTTCGCCATCGGCCAGCCGGAATTGATTACCGGTCTCGAACGGGTCAAGAACAGTTTCAACTCCTACCCGCTCGACCACCTGGCGCAGGTCGGCGCCATCGCCGCGCTGAGCGACAACGCGTACTTCGAGCGCACCCGTGCCGCCGTCATGCAAAGCCGCGAGGAACTTGCCCGGCAACTTGCCGCGCTGGGGTTCGGCGTGATTCCTTCCGCCGCGAATTTCATTCTCGTCCGCCATCCTGAATTCGATGCCGCCGTGCTGGCGCAGCATTTGCGGGAACTGCACATCATCGTGCGTCATTTCCGCCAGCCGCGCATCAACGACTATCTGCGCATCAGCATCGGCACGCCGGAAGAGTGCGCGGCACTGGCCGCGGCCTTGCAATACTTCGTCTCTCAATCCAACAAAAAGGAGCCCGCCCCATGAACGATATCGCCCAAACCGCCGCTGTCGACGCCGCCCTGCGTTCGCGTCATTCCATGCGCCGCTACCTGCCCACGCCGGTGCCGCGGTCGCTGGTCGCCGAAATCCTGGAGCTTGCCGCCCGCGCTCCTTCCGGCACCAATGTGCAGCCGTGGAAGGTCTACGCCCTGGCGGGCGAAGCGCGCCGGAAACTCTCCCAGGCCATCCTCGAACAATACAATCAAGGCAAGAAGGATGGACGCGAATTCGACTACTACCCGCAGGAATGGAGTGAACCCTGGCTCAGCCGCCGCCGCAAGGTTGGCTTCGAACTTTACCGGCTCATCGGCATTCCCAAGGGCGACAAGGAAAAAATGCACGCGCAGACCGCGCGCAACTACCTGTTCTTCGATGCGCCCGTTGGCCTGATTTTTACCATGCGCCGCCAGCTTGGGCGCGGCATGTTCCTGGATTACGGCATGTTTCTGGGCAACCTCGTCACCGCCGCGCGCGCGAGGGGGCTGGATACCTGCGTGCAAAACGCTTTTGCCGACTACCATGCCACCATCCGCAAGCACCTGGACATCTCCGATGACGAACTCCTCGTCTGCGGCGTGGCGCTGGGTTACGCCGACCCGGACGCGCCGGAGAACACGCTCGTTTCCGAACGCGAACCCGTCGCCGATTTTGCTTCCTTCCGTGGTTTCGACGAGGATTGAGCAAGCCGTTTTTCGCGCTCCTCGTTTTCCTCTTGGCCCTGCCGTCTGCCAGTCATGCCTGGAATGCGGCAGGACACCGCCAGATCGCCGCGCTGGCCTGGGAAGTCATGACCCCGGTGGCGCGGCGCCAGGCAACGGCATTGCTGCGCCAGCATCCCGATTACGCACGGTGGCGGGAACGCCAGCAGGAAAATGATCCTGATTATGGCGTCTTTCTCGAAGCCAGCATCTGGGCGGACGATATCCGCGGCGATCGCCGGTTTTACGATGAGGGAAAGGGCGTCCCCACGCCCAGGCTTCCCGGTTTTCCAGACATGCGGCGGCATGGCGACTGGCATTACCGTGATCGGGGCGGCGGCGAAATCGACGCGCGTCTGGCGCGACTCGCCCATGACCTTGTCTTCGGTACGCGCGCGGCGAAAATCTATGCCTTGCCCTGGCTTTTGCATCTGACAGGCGACATTCATCAGCCCCTGCATACCGGCGGCAGAAATGATCGGGGCGGCAACCGGTTTTATGTCCGCGCACCATCTGTAAAGCGCAAGAAGCGACAAACCCTGCATGGTTACTGGGATAATCTGCCCGGTCCATCCGGGTTGCGCGGCGCAGCGCTGGCGCGGCGTCTGGCCTTTTTGCGCCGTTTGCCGCCGCCTTCTTCCGCTGAAGCCGTTGGCGATATCCGCCGCTGGCTTGAGGAAAGCCGCGCCCTGATTGCTCGCGAAGTCTATCCGAAGAAGCACGACGCAATCCTTGACGCCAGCTTTCACCGCCGCGCCCAATATCGCGCTGATCTGCGCTTGCGCGCCGCCGGGCAACGCCTGGGACACTGGCTGAATTATTTACTGTGACGTAAATTCATTACGACGCAGAAAATACGTTTTCCTGCATTTTTTGTTGTTTTTTATTGTTGCGCCATCTGGAAAGCTGCGGTTATAATGCGCGGCTTTTCGGGGGTGGCGTCTTTGCGTTGCCCGTTTCGTTTGTCCATCTGCCCGCCAATCGTAGCGGGCGATGAGGAGAATAAACATGAGTCTAGGCCTTGTCGGTCGCAAGGTGGGCATGACTCGCATCTTTGCCGAGGATGGCGCGTCCATCCCCGTCACGGTGCTGGACGTGTCCAACAATCGCGTGACCCAAGTCAAAACGCCGGAGGTCGACGGCTATGCGGCCGTGCAGGTGACTTTCGGCACGCGCCGCGCCTCTCGCGTCATCAAGCCCCTGGCGGGGCACGTGGCCAAGGCGGGGGTGGAAGCCGGGCATATCCTGAAGGAATTCCGCGTCGAGCCGGAGGAGTTGCAAGGTTTCAAGCCCGGCGATTCCGTGACGGTCACCATTTTTGCCGAAGGCCAGAAGGTCGATGTTGCCGGTACTTCCATCGGCAAGGGCTTCCAGGGCGGTATCAAGCGCCACAACTTTCGTTCCAACCGCGCTTCCCATGGCAATTCCGTCTCCCATAACGCGCCCGGCTCCATCGGCATGGCGCAGGATCCGGGACGGGTGTTTCCGGGAAAACGCATGGCCGGCCACATGGGCGCGACAACCGCGACGCAGCAAAGCCTGACCGTGGTGCGCGTCGATGCTGAACGCCAGCTTCTGCTGGTCAAGGGCGCGGTTCCCGGTTCCAAGGGCAGCGACGTTATCGTGCGTCCCGCCGTGAAAGCATAAGGAGCCAGCATGGAACTGAAAGTCATCAATCAACAAGGCCAGGCCGCTGAACCGTTGCAGGTTTCCGACGCGCTGTTCGGGCGCGATTACAACGAGGCGCTGGTGCATCAGATCATCGTCGCCTATCAGGCCAATGCCCGTCTTGGCAACCGGCAGCAAAAGACACGCGCCGAAGTCAAGCACACCACCCACAAGCCGTGGAAGCAGAAAGGCACTGGTCGTGCCCGCGCGGGCGCTTCTTCCGGCCCCATCTGGCGTGGCGGCGGGCGTGCTTTCCCGAATTCTCCGGCGGAGAATTTCGCCCAGAAAGTGAACAAGAAGATGTTTCGCGCCGGTGTGGCGTCCATCCTTTCCGAACTGGTGCGTCAGGAGCGTCTGGTGGTGGTCGACGCGCTTGTTTTCGAAGCGCCGAAGACCAAACTGTTCGTGCAGGCATTGAAAGGCATGGGACTTCCGGAGCGTCTGTTGGTGGTCACCGATCAGCATCAACTGTCCGAAAACGAAAACCTGTACCTCTCTTCGCGCAATCTGCCGGAAGTGCTGGTGCTGGAAGCGCAGGAAGCCGATCCGGTGTCCCTGGCGCGTTTTCCGCGTGTGCTGGCGACGAAGAACGCCATCGCCAAATTTGAGGAGATGTGGGCATGAACCAGGAACGTCTGATGCAGGTGCTCTTGGCGCCGCAAGTCTCCGAAAAGGCCACTTGGATCGCCGACAAGCGCAACCAGGTCGTATTCCGCGTGGTCGCCGATGCGGCCAAGCCGGAAATCAAGGCGGCTGTCGAACTGTTGTTCAAGGTCGAGGTGGAATCCGTGCAGGTACTGAACGTCAAGGGCAAGGTCAAGCGTTTTCGCCAAGCCATGGGCACCAGGAAGGGCTGGAAGAAAGCGTTTGTTTCGCTGAAGGCCGGTCAGGAAATCAATTTCGTGGAAGGAGGGAGCGCGTAAAATGGCCCTCGTCAAAGTCAAGCCGACTTCGCCCGGTCGCCGCGGCGTCGTCAAGGTCGTTCATGAGCATCTGCACAAGGGCAAGCCCTTTGCCGCGCTCGTGGAAAAGCAATCCGTCAAGGCTGGCCGCAACAATAATGGCCGCATCACCGTGCGCCATCAGGGGGGCGGTCACAAGCAGCATTATCGCGTGATTGACTTCAAGCGCAACAAGGACGGCATTCCCGCCAAGATCGAGCGCATCGAATACGATCCCAACCGTTCCGCGCACATCGCGCTTCTTTGCTATGCCGATGGCGAGCGCCGCTACATCATCGCCGCCAAGGGCATGGAAGCCGGGCAACAATTGCTCAGCGGCGCGGAAGCGCCGATCAAGCCGGGCAATGCCCTGCCGATTCGCAACATCCCCGTGGGCGCGACCCTGCATTGTGTGGAAATGTTGCCGGGCAAGGGCGCGCAGATGGCGCGCGCCGCCGGTTCTTCCGTGCAGCTTTTGGCGCGTGAGGGCGTTTATGCCCAGTTGCGCTTGCGTTCCGGCGAGATTCGCCGGGTGCATATCGAGTGCCGCGCCACCATTGGTGAAGTGGGCAACGAAGAAAACAGCCTGAGAAAAGTTGGCAAGGCGGGCGCAAACCGTTGGCGCGGTATTCGCCCGACGGTGCGCGGCGTGGTGATGAATCCTGTCGACCACCCGCACGGCGGCGGCGAAGGCAAGACTGGCGAAGGCCGTGTGCCGGTCAGTCCCTGGGGGCAGCCGACCAAGGGCTACCGTACCCGTAACAACAAACGCACGAACAACATGATCGTGCAACGTCGCCACAAGCGTTAAGGGGTAAGAAAATATGGGACGTTCCGTTAAAAAGGGCCCGTTCGTCGATGCCCACCTGCTGAAAAAAGTCGATGCCGCGCGCATCGGCAAGGACAATCGGCCAATCAAGACCTGGTCGCGCCGCTCCACCAATCTGCCGGATTTCGTCGGCCTGACCGTTGCCGTGCATAACGGCAAGCAACACATTCCCGTCTATGTGACGGAGAACATGGTCGGTCACAAACTGGGCGAATTTTCCCTGACCCGTACCTTCAAGGGACACACGGGCGGCAAGAAAGCGAAGAAATAAGGAAGCCACATGGAAACGATTGCAAACTTGCGCGGTGTGCGCCTCTCTGCCCAGAAGGGCCGTCTGATTGCCGATCTGGTGCGAGGCAAACTGATAGGCAGCGCCTTGAACATTCTGTCCTTCTCGCCGCAAAAAGGCGCGGGCATCGTGAAAAAGGCGCTGGAATCCGCTGTGGCGAACGCCGAACACAATGACGGCGCCGACATCGACGAACTGAAGGTCAAGGCCATTCATGTGGAAAAAGGCACGGTGCTGAAGCGGTTTTCCGCGCGCGCCAAGGGACGTGGCAACCGGATATCCAAGCCGACCTGCCATATCTATGTGACGGTCGGAGACTGAGGAGCTGGCATGGGACAAAAAATTCATCCGATAGGCTTTCGCCTTTGCGTCACGCGTGACTGGGATTCCCGTTGGTTCGCCAACAGCAAGGATTTCCCCGGCATGCTGGCTCAGGACGTCATGGTTCGTGAGTACCTGAACAGAAAACTGAAACACGCTTCCATTGGCCGCGTCCTTATCGAGCGCCCGGCCAAGAATGCGCGCATCACCGTATTTTCCGCCCGTCCGGGCGTGGTGATCGGCAGGAAGGGCGGCGACATCGACGTGCTGAAGAACGATCTGAAACGCATCATGGGCGTACCGGTACATGTTTCCATCGAGGAAATCAGGAAGCCGGAAACCCACGCGCAACTGATCGCCGATTCCATCGCGCAGCAACTGGAAAAGCGCATCATGTTCCGCCGCGCCATGAAACGCGCCATGCAGAACGCCATGCGCCTGGGCGCGCAGGGCATCAAGATCATGAGTTCCGGTCGGTTGAACGGCGCGGAAATCGCCCGTACCGAGTGGTACCGCGAAGGGCGTGTGCCGCTGCATACCCTGCGCGCGGACATCGATTACGGCGCTTCCACCGCCGAAACCACCTATGGTGCCATCGGCATCAAGGTATGGGTATATCGGGGCGAGATGCTGGCGCGCGGCGGTGAGACGGAAGCCGCCGAAGCGCCGCCTTCCGGCGTCCCGGAAGAACGCCGTCCGCGCCGTCCGCGCAGCGGCGAACAGGCGCCGGAAGGAAGCGACAAACCACCGCGCGCCACGCGCGCGGACAAGAAGCCCGGCGGCGAAACCAGAACGCCCGGCAAGCGTGTAAGAAAGGCAGGTGCTTGAAATGCTGCAACCCAATCGTCGCAAATACCGCAAGGAACAAAAAGGACGCAACGTGGGACTGGCCACGCGCGGCGCAAAGGTTTCCTTCGGGGAATGGGGCCTGAAGGCCACGGAACGAGGCCGCTTGACGGCGCGCCAGATCGAGGCCGCGCGCCGCGCCATGACGCGGCATATCAAGCGCGGCGGGCGCATCTGGATTCGCATTTTTCCGGATAAGCCCATTTCCAAGAAACCCGCCGAAGTCCGCATGGGCAACGGCAAGGGAAATCCGGAATACTGGGTGGCGGAAATCCAGCCAGGCAAGGTTCTCTATGAAATGGACGGCGTCTCCGAAGCGCTGGCGCGCGAGGCGTTCACTCTGGCGGCGGCCAAGCTGCCGCTGGCGACCACGTTTGTGACACGACATGTGGTGTAAAACATGAAAACAGTTGAATTGAGAAAAATGAGCAAGGATGAATTGCAGGGCGAGCTTCTGGCGCTTCTGAAGGCGCAGTTTGGCCTGCGGATGCAACACGCCACGCAGCAGCTTTCCAATACCAGCCAGATCGGCAAGGTGCGTCGCGACATTGCGCGGGTACGTACCCTCATTCGTGAAAAGGCGACGCAACAATGAGCGAGAACATGGAACCTACAAATAGCGGCAAGCGTACCCTGATCGGTCGCGTCGTCAGCGACAAGATGGACAAGACCGTGACCGTGCTGGTCGAACGTCGGGTCAAGCACCCGGTCTACGGCAAGATCATCACCCGCTCCAAAAAATACCATGCCCACGACGAAAACAACGAAATGAGCGAAGGCGACAAAGTGGAAATCGAGGAAACCCGCCCATTCTCCCGCAGCAAGACCTGGCGTGTTACCCGCCTGCTGGAAAAAGCCGTCAAAGTCTGAATCGTCTAGTCCCGGAATTTGCCAATACTATTTGGCCTGTTGTGCCTGAGGATATTTATGGGGCTTTCATGCGCTGGCGTCGCTTGTGGCAAGGACTGCTGGGACTGGAACCTGTTCATCGTAAAACTAACTCCGGTTTGAAACCCCGGCCTGAAGGCTGGGGTTTCGGTCGTAGTCATTCTCGAAGGGAGAGAAACCCTTTCCCAATGGAGCTTGACCGGCATCCCTGAAGGGCTACCGCTGATTTCTTTTTTTTTGCGGCTACGCGGGCGGGAAATACAATGCTGGCATTCATGCGATTGCCCTGGGCTTGCGCGATCCACGGGTTCAAATAGCATTGGTGAATATCCGGGCCAGGAACCGGTTCATGATTCTGAGCCTGCGCGGCGTGACGCCAACAGGCGCCGCTTGCCGTTCCTCCTCCTTCCGCTTGTATCCGTGGCCATCCATCCGGGTCGGCGCACGCCCGTAACGCGTTGAAACATTTATCTACAACCGCGACAAGTCCTGTCCCATAAACTGCGCTTCCTCTATTTTCCGCGAGGTTCGGACATCATGTTGCGGCGTCTCAAATTCTGGCTTGTCGTACTCAATCTGTTGTTGTTGACGCTCTGGGGATGTTCCGTCCTGCCGGAACTGCTGGCCGATAAAACGCCTGGCTTCTGGGAGTGGCGGCGGATGCTGGTGGTGTTGAGCGGCATTTTCGCCTTCGCCTGGATGAGCGGTGCCATGCTGCTTTCCCTGCGTCTTCCCTGGCTGGAATCCCGTCTGGGCGGACTGGACAAGCTCTATCGCCTGCACAAATGGCTGGGTATTGGCGCGGGACTCCTGGTGTTCACACACTGGATGGCGGAACTGCTGCCGAAAGGCATGGCGCGTTCCGGCTGGCTGACGCCGCCCGCGCGGCATGGCGGCGGCGATAAAGGCGTCTGGATGGAACTCGCGCAGGGCGCGGGCGAATGGATCGCCTATCTCATGCTGGCGCTGGTCGTTCTCGCCTTGATCAAACGTTTTGCCTACGGACGCTTTCGCTACACGCACAAGCTCATGAGCTTCATTTTCCTGGTCGGCGTCTATCACGGCCTGATGTTGCTGCCGCGTGAATTGTGGGCGCGGCCCATCGGCGGAATGGTCGCCCTGTTCGCCCTGATCGGCGGCGCGGCAGCGCTTCATGCGATTTCCGGACGCATCGGGCGGCAACAACGCTATCTGGCGAAGGTCGAGCGCTGGCGGCAAACGGAAAACGGCGCGCTGGAAATCGAATGCCATGCGGCGACGGTCTGGCCTGGCCACCAGGCCGGCCAATTCTTGCTGGCGACTTTTGACGAACAGGAAGGCGCGCACCCCTTCACCATCGCTACCGACTGGAACGAAGCGTCTCAACAAAGCCTGACGCTGGCGGTGAAACCGCTGGGCGACTACACCCGCGCCTTGCCCGCCGCGTTGACGGCAGGCCAGAACGTCTGGCTCGAAGGGCCTTACGGCGCGTTTACCTTCGACGCGGACAAAGCGGAAAACGCGCCGCAAATCTGGGTCGCGGGCGGCATTGGCGTCACGCCTTTCCTCGCGCGCCTGGAGGCGCTGGCAGAAACGAGGGGCGGCAAGGACATCGACTTTTTCTACAGTATCCCGGATGACAGCCACTGTCCGGCGCAACTCACGGGGCTTTGCCAAACGGCGGGTGTACGGCTCCATTGCCGCCATACGCAAAGCGAAGGCCAGCAACCTTTGAGCGCTATCATCGAACGTCTGCGCGATAACACCAGCGTCTGGTTCTGCGGCCCGGTCGGTTGGGGCAAGGCGTTGGGCAAAACCCTGAAGTCCGCCGGACTGGATGTGCGCCGCTACCACCGCGAATTGTTTGAATTCCGCTGATGCGGAGAAAGGGCAGCCGGAACAGGCGATTCAAGCCCTTTACAGGGCGCGAGCATCCGCCACTTATTTGGCGGCGCATGGCACACGTCTGACGGAAGACAAGTTTGCGCGCCCTGCAAAAGGGTATTCACCACCCGCTCCTCCCACAGATCTCCCGCAAGGCAGGCAAGGAGAAAATCTGCGCCGCCGCCAGTCCTTCGCCACTTTATGCCGCGCAACGATGGATCATGGAATACCCTTGGAACCCGAAATCAAGAATTCGGAGACGCCTTCCACTTCAAGACCCAATTCCTTGGCGACATTTACCCAAATTCCGTCTTCCTTGACGAAGACATACGCCAGATCGATGCTTTCCCCATTTACGTAAACTTCGTAGTCACAGTCTTGCCCCACGATCACGTCCTGGACAGGAATGACTTCTGGTTTCGCACCGCAAGGCTCGCAATAATCCAGATAGCTGCCATGCGCTCTCAGGAGGGTGGCGGCACTCTCGGCCGTATCCTCGTCCAGACACATTGCCTGGTCGGCAAATGCGGGCCGGCAGATCAGGATGGCGGCAAGCAGCAAAAGCGGGAAAGCGATTTTCGCAACAAGGGAAGCGTTGCGGCACGCACCATCATCCAGGGGCATTGGTTCCGAAGTTCCTGACATTTCCATCTCCAGTCAAAAAAGAAAAAAGCCGCCTCAATACGCCGGTCGCATTCGCGATCTCGCGCTCACGACCGAATGGAAGGCTTGCCGGATTCTCGCATATATTATTGCCGCGATGAAGCGCCCAAGAACCTGTTCCAGAGTAATCGCATGAATGCTCGTTTTTTCCCTCGCCTGCCGCGCGGGAGAGAAAAAGGCGCAAGCCGTGATGACGCACAGGCCCTAAAATGGCAAATCCAGTCCCGGCCAGACTCCTGTCAGGGCGCGGCGAAAATCCTCCTGGATGCGGTTCAGGGCATGGGGCGTGTCGGCCTCGAAGCGCAGGACGGCGACCGGGGTTGTATTGGAAGGGCGGGCAAGGCCGAACCCGTTGGCATATTCGACGCGGATGCCGTCCAGCGTGATGCGTTCGCGCTCGCCGGTAAAGGTTGCCGCGGCCTTCAATTTTTCCACCAGCGCGAAGGGTTCGCCTTCCGCCATCCTGATGTTGATCTCCGGCGTGGAGACGGCTTTGGGCAGGGCTTCGAGAACGGGATTAGCATCAGGCGCGCGACTCAATATCTCCAGCAGGCGCGCTCCCGCGTAAAGACCGTCATCGAAGCCATACCAGCGTTCGCCAAAGAAGAGGTGACCGCTCATTTCGCCAGCCAGTGGCGCGTTCGTCTCCTTCAGCTTGGCCTTGATCAGGGCGTGTCCGGTGTTCCACATCAGCGGTCTGCCGCCGTGCGCGCGTATCCACGCGGCCAGCAGGCGCGAGCATTTCACGTCGTAGATGATTTCGCCGCCCGGCACGCGCGTGAGCACGTCGGCGGCAAAGAGCATCAACTGGCGGTCGGGATAGATGATTTCGCCGCCCTTCGTCACCACGCCCAGGCGGTCGCCGTCGCCATCGAAGGCAATGCCGATTTCGGCGTCCGTCGTTTTGAGGCGCAACACCAGATCGGCGAGATTTTCCGGCCTGGACGGATCGGGATGATGATTGGGAAAATGGCCATCGACTTCGCAAAACAGCGGATCGACGGCACATCCCAGACGGCGGAAAAGTTCCGGCGCGATGCCCCCGGCAACGCCGTTGCCGCAATCCATGACGATTTTCAGCGAACGGACAAGTTTGACGTCGCCCAGGATACGTTCCAGATAGGCGGCGCGCACGTCGGCCATTGTTCTCTTGCCCGGAACACGAGCGACTGGCAAGGCGGATAGCGTGCGCCGCCTCAAATCCTGGATGGCTTCCAATGCCAGCGTTTCGCCGCCAATGACCATTTTCAGGCCGTTGTAGTCAGGCGGATTGTGGCTTCCGGTAACGGAAACGCAAGACTGGCAGCCGAGTTCGTGTGCGGCAAAGTAAGTAACGGGCGTCGGCACACAGCCGATGTCGATGGCGTCGACACCTGCCGCGCAAATGCCCGTCATCAGCGCCTCCGCCAATTCCGGACCGGAAAGCCGTCCGTCACGGCCCACGGCGATGGCGCGTTGCTCCTTTTCCAGCGCCAGCGCGCCCAGCGCCTGTCCAATCTGACGCACGTTGTTGGCAGTCAGGGTTTGACCCACGATGCCGCGAATGTCATATGCCTTGAATATTTCAGGAGGTAACATGGCAAGGATTTCCAGGAAAAGTCAGGTCGACAATATTGTGTTGGGTCAATGCGTGTTCAACTTGAGCTTTCCGTCCGCAAATGCAACTTTCAATTTACCTTCGCAACGGCTCTGATTCTGCTTGTAAACACACAGGCGCGCGGATTGCCTAGATCTGAATATGCCATAAGCGGGCTCAGCGGAGATCGACAGCATCTCCTTTCTTATCCGCGCCATATCACCGCAAATATAAGCGACATGCGCAAAAACAGAAATCGATTCAGGCTTTCTCGACAGTATGAGCGCTTGATATTTCGGGGTGATTTGCGCCAGCAGCATTGCTCCGTCCTGTGCCGCGCACGCTTGTGCCACACGTTGAAACAGGCTGTCAACACAAGCGTTGACCAGGCGTTTTGCATTTTCTTTGGGAATTTCCGCATCACCATCCGGCAAGGGGTTCTCGCAAGGTTCGGAGGCGGCAG
This sequence comes from Zoogloeaceae bacterium, assembly GCA_031259605.1. Taxonomy (GTDB): domain Bacteria; phylum Pseudomonadota; class Gammaproteobacteria; order Burkholderiales; family Rhodocyclaceae; genus Azovibrio. The sequence continues at coordinate 5,342 of JAIRLE010000080.1, read as the reverse complement.
CGGTCTTTGTCGGCTTACTGTCATTTGTCTGGACGCTCGCGTTTTCTTGGGAGCAGGCGCTTTGCAAAAGCAGCAACGCGAGCAAAATGAATTTTTTCATCGTAAAACTAACTCCGGTTTGAAACCCGCCCGTAAGAAAGGCGCGAAGGTTGAGACCCCGGCCGCGGCCGGGGTTTCGACCATAGCCATTCTCGAGGGGAGAGAACCCCCCCTTCCCGATGGAGTTGGACCGACAGCCCTGAAGGGCTGTCGCTAATTTTTGCTGGCGCAATTCCAGTGAATTTCCGAGGCTCAGACATCGGGGCGCTCGTTGTTCTCCGGCGATTCCGCTTTCGGCTTTTGGGGATGCGGCAAATCATCGTCCATCAAGATGCGAAATCCCGGCCCTTCCAGATCGTCGAACTGTCCGCCCTTGAGCGAACGCCAGAAAATCAGGGCGATGACGAAAACGAGCGCGACGGAAAAGGGGATGAGCAGATAGAGGCTTTCCATCAGGATTCCTTTTTCTGGATGCGCAAGGCGTTGAGGACGACCAATAGCGAGCTTGCCGACATGCCGATGCCCGCCGCCCAGGGAGTGACGTGCCCGGCAATCGCCAGCGGCAAGGCGAGGAGGTTGTAAATGAAGGCCCAGACGAGATTCTGGCGGATGATGACAAGGGTGAAACGGCTCTTGCGAATACCGCTTGCCAGACGTCCCAGGTTTTCGGAAAGCAGCACCAGATCCGCCTGGGTACGCGCCAATTGCGCGCCGGAACCCATCGCGATGGAGACCTGCGCCTGCGCCAACACCGGCGCGTCATTTACGCCGTCGCCCACCATCGCCACCACCGCGCCCATTGCCTGCAAGCGGCTTACGGCGTCGCGCTTGTTCTGCGGCGACATTTCGCCTTCAGCCGCATCCACGCCCAGTTCCGCCGCAACGCGCGTCACGACGGGCGCGGCGTCGCCGGACATCAGCAGGGTCTGGCGTCCGGCTGCCTTGAGATCGCGGATGAGGGCGGCGGCATCGGGACGCAGGGCATCGCCCAGGCGAAAGAAAGCCAGCACACGCCCGTCGCCCGCCTGAACGCTTTCGCCCAAGGCGAGCACGGTATCACCCGCCGTCCGCCAGCCTTCCGGCCAGCGCGCCGCGATGGTGTGGTCGAACACGTAGTCGGGACGGCCAATATACAGTTCCCGTCCCGCAACCTTGCCGCGCAAGCCCTGCCCGGTTTCGGCGATGACGCGCTCCGCTGGCGGCGGCGCGTCGGCAAGGCGTTCTTCGGCGGCCTGGCGTAAGGCGCGCGCCAGCGGGTGTTCGGACCAGACCTCCAGGCTGGCGGCCAGCGCCAGGGCGGTTTCAGCGTCTGCCGCCGATAACGGCGCGATGTCCAGTAGACGCAGTTTGCCGGTAGTCAGGGTACCGGTCTTGTCAAAGACGAAATGAGTGGCGCGCGCGAGGGTTTCCAGCGCGTGACCGCGCGTCACCAGCAACCCTTCCTTTGCCAGCGCGCCGGAAGCGACGGTCAGGGCAATCGGCGTCGCCAGCGCCAAGGCACAGGGGCAGGAGACCACCAGCACGGAGACGGTAATCCACAGGGCGCGCCCGCCATCGACGCCGTACCAGGCAATGGCGGTAAAGAAGGCGACGGCGAGCAATACCAGCACGAACCGCTGCGCCACCTTGTCGGCAAGGACGACGATACCGGGTTTTTCGGCAGCGGCGCGCTCCATCAGGCGAATGATGGCGGAAAGCCGCGTCTGCTCGCCCACGGCGCTTACCCGCACCACCAGCGGGCTTTCCATGTTGAGCGAGCCGCCCGTCACCGTGTCGCCCACCTGTTTCCTTACCGGCTGGCTCTCACCGGTCAGGAGCGACTCGTCGGCGTTGCTGACGCCTTCCTCCACCGCGCCGTCGCAGGGAATGACGTCGCCGGGACGCACCAGCACACGATCTCCGGCTTCCAGTTCGGAGACCATGATCTGTTCGGCCTCCCCGCCCGCTTCCGCCTTGCGCGGCAGACGCTGGCAGAAGGCGGGCATGAGTTTCGCCAACGCCTCGCCGACGCTGATCGCCTTTTGCCGCGCCGTCATTTCCAGATAGCGACCGCCCAGCAAAAAGAACACGAACATGGCGACGGAATCGAAATAGACTTCGCCCGTGCGGGTTACGGTCGCCCAGACCGAGGCCAGAAAGGCCGCGCCGATGCCTAACGCCACTGGCACGTCCATGCCCACGCGCCGGAATTTCACGTCCCGCCACGCGCCCCGGAAAAAAGGCGCGGCGGAATAGAACACCACCGGCAGGGTGAGAAGCAGACTGGCCCAGCGAATCAGGGTTTCGATGTCTTTCGTCATTTCGCCCGCGTTCGCCAGATAGACCGGGATGGCGTACATCATCACCTGCATCATGCCGAAGCCCGCCACCCACACTCGCCACAGCGCCTCGCGGCGCTCGCGGCGCGCCAGTTCCTCGTAACGCGAAGCGTCATAAGGATGGGCGCGATAACCGATGGCGGCGATGGCGGCGAGAATGTCGGAAAGTTTTATCCGCATCGTATCCCAGCGGACACGGGCGCGGCGCGTGGCGTAATTGACATCGATGCCGGTGACGCCGGGAAGCTGCCCCACGTGCCGCTCGTTCAGCCAGACGCAGGCGGCGCAGGTGATGCCTTCAAGCATCAGCGAGGCTTCGCGCTCGTGTTCGCCCAGATCGCGCACGAAACTTTTCTGGAATTCGGCATGATCGAACAGCGCCAGTTGTTCGAGCGCGGCGGGTACGGCTTCGCGCGGCGATTCCGGCAGGGCGTCGCGCGTGACGTAATAACCGGCAAGCCCGTTGGCGACGATGGCCTCGGCCACCGCCTGGCAACCGGCGCAGCACAGGGCGCGCGGTTCGCCGTTGATGACGACGGAAAAATCCGCGTCATCGGGGATGTCGAGGCCGCAGTGATAACAGCGCGCTTCCGCCTGCGCAGCGGACGCGAAAGCAGGCGCAAGACTCATGAGAATTTCAGGATCGCCACGGAAATATTGTCGCCCTTGCCCTCGCCGCGTACGCGCGCCAGACGGATGAGCTGGGCGGCGACTTCACGGGCGCTGCCCGTCACCATGATCGCGCCCAGTTCATAATCGTCGAAATAGCCCCACAGACCATCGGAACAAAGCAGGAAACTGTCGCCCGCCTGCACGTCGTCCAACGCGCCAAAATCCACTCTTGGCGCTTCTTGTCCGCCCAGGGAAGTCAGCAGGATATTGCGGTTGGGATGCGTCTCGGCTTCTTCCTGCGTAATCTTCCCTGACTGGATCAGATGCTCCACGTAGGAATGATCCGTTGTCCGCGTATGCAGATGCAGGCCGCGAAAAACATACAGACGGCTGTCGCCGCAATGCGCCCACAACATCATGTTGTGCGGATACAGCATCAGGAGCACCGCTGTGCTGTGCGGATCCTTTTCGTTGATGAAACGTGAAGCCTTGATCATGGTATGCACTTCATTCAGGCTTTCCGTCACGAAATGGCGCGGGTCTTCTTCTTCGCTCCAGCGTTGGAAATTGGCGCTCAGCGTGTGAATCACCTGCTCCGCCGCCAGCGCGCCGCCCGTATGCCCGCCCATACCGTCCGCCACAGCCGCCAGCACCACGCCGGGAATGTGTTTGTGCGCTATCAGCGTCAGCCTGTCCTGTTGTTCCTTGCGATCCCCTTGGTGTTGTGCGACACAGGCATCGAGTTTCAGAGTCATCAATTCTCCCGGCAGTTATTCATCGTAAAACCAACTCCAGTTTGAACCCCCGCCCGTAAGAAAGGTGCGAAGGTTGAGACCCCGGCATGAAGGCCGGGGTTTCGACCGTAGCCATTCTCGAGGGGAGAGAAATCCCTTCCAATGACGTTAGACCGGCAGCCCTGAAGGGCTGCCGCTAATTTCTTGCTGCGAACACGCTCCGCAAACTGTGTCAGTATACCGTTCCTGTACCGTAATCTTCCACTTTCGGAAAAATCACGCATGGCGCACCGACTTGCAAGAATCATTACCCGTACCGGCGACAGGGGACAGACCGGCCTGGGCGACGGTGAACGCGTCGCCAAGGACGACCCGCGTATCCGCGCCATTGGCGATGTCGACGAACTCAATTCCGCGCTCGGCCTGCTGCTGGCCGAACCCGATTTGCCCGCCGACGCGCGCGCGATACTCATCGGCATCCAGCACCAGCTTTTCAATCTGGGCGGCGAACTCTCCTTTCCCAATCCGCCCGCCGACCGTCGCCTGATCCACGCCGCGCACGTCAAGGCGTTGGAAGACGGCGCGGCGCGTCTTGACGCGGATCTGCCGCCATTGAAGGATTTCATCCTCCCCGGCGGCTGCCGCGCCGCCGCGCTCGCCCACCTTGCCCGCGCCATTTGCCGCCGCGCCGAGCGCAGCCTCGTCACGCTCGCGCAGACCGCCACGCTTTCCGAACCCACGCGCCATTACATCAACCGCCTTTCCGACCTCCTGTTCATCCTCGCCCGCTTCCTGAACCGCGCCGCCCAAAAAGAAGACGTGCGCTGGATTTCGGAACCCCAAAAACAGAACGGAATCTCATGCCCCTGACGCTGCGCTGCGGGCGGTTCGATCTGCCGCTCGACCGCCCGCTCATCATGGGCATCGTCAACATCACTCCCGACTCCTTTTCCGGCGACGGCGTCCTGGCGGGCAGCGATGTCCTGGCAGACGGCGATGTTTTTTTGGAAAACCCAAATCGGCGCGCCCCGGCTGAAGCGGCAATCGAGCGCGCGCGCGCGCAGTGGGAGGCTGGGGCGGATATTCTTGACTTGGGCGCGGAATCCACCCGGCCCGGCGCAAAACCCGCTTCGGCGAAAGAGGAACTCGCCCGCCTGATTCCCGTGCTCGAATGCATGCGCGATTGGGACGTGCCCATTTCCATCGACACCTACAAGCCGGAAGTGATGCAGGCGGCACTGGAAGCGGGCGCGGACATGATCAACGACATCAACGCCCTGCAAAGCCCCGGCGCGCTGGAAATCGTGGCGAAGAGCGATTGCGGCGTCTGCCTCATGCACATGCAGGGCGAGCCGCGCCACATGCAGGAAAATCCACGTTATGACGACGTGGTGGGCGAGGTCGGCGCGTTTCTGGATGAGCGCGTTCGCGCCTGTCGGGCGGCGGGGATTGCGGACGCGCGTCTGGCGCTCGATCCCGGTTTCGGCTTCGGCAAGAACCTGGAACACAACCTCACGCTTTTCGCCCGTCTCCCCGAACTTTTCCGGGAAGGCTTGCCGCTCCTGGCGGGCTTTTGCCGCAAGCGCATGCTGGGGGAAATCACCGGCAGGCCGGTGGAGGAACGGGTGGCGGCGACCTT
>JAIRLE010000075.1 GCA_031259605.1 Zoogloeaceae bacterium | reverse complement strand
GGTGCTGGTTATCTGTCTGTGATAAACGCGCACATACATGGTTGAGTTGAAAAACTCAACGCTCGATGTCCGGCTCGGTCTTTTCGGGCTTGAGGGTTCTGGAGGGTTTGGGTTTTTCTGGTTTTTTCCAGACTTCCTGAAAATCACCGGTTTTCCCGGCTTCCAGTTGGTTCTGGATATGGGTACGCACTTGCACCAGCGCCGCCTTCTGACTGGCCGCGGGCAGTTTTGTCGAAAAATACTGCTCTGCCTGGCGCATGACCTTGAAGGCTTCGGCCAGTTCAGGGTAGGCTTTTAAGGCTTCCGTCTGGGGCTGTAGCGCGAAGGCGACGGCGCGGCCAGGCCGGATGGCGTCGTTGAAGAACGCCTTCTTCATGTCTTCCTGTCCGTACAAGGCGAGGGCGGCTGCCCGGTTCCACGATTGCTTGTTTTGCTCGATTTTTTCCTGGTCGAGCACATATCCGGCCTGTCTGGCCAACTGGTCGATGAAGACGCGCGTGGCGCGTCCGTTACCTTCGCGGAAGGGATGCAGGCCGTCTACGTCGCCGTGAAAACGGGTGATCTTGTCGACGAAGGCGGGTTTGTCCAGGCCGCGCAGGTAGTCATCTCTTTTCAGGCGTCCGTGGATGTCATCCATCCATGACGGCATGTATTCGCACAGGCAGAACAGCGAATTTTCTTTCGAGATATTCACCGTCCGCAGCTTGCCCGCCCAATCGTAGACGTCCTGGAAGATATGTTTGTGGATGGCGCACAGATGCGCCATGTTGAAATTTCCGGGAATCGGATTCTTGATTAGCTGTTTTATCCGTATCCATGAAGCGGCATATTCCGCATCACGCAATGCGCTGATGTCTTTCAACCCTAATTTGTTTCTCAGTACGCCACTCTCAGGGTCTATATACGGGTCTTTGTCTAGCGGGGGCATCAGGCAACGGCGCGAGAAGCAGCGGCGATAGTGGCGCGATCTTTTGCTTGTGCGCGCTCGATCACAATCCGTAGGAATTCATCATCTGTGATTTCATGATCGACAACCTGCTGCCAAAGCTGCATGAAGGCTTCATCCGGCTCGAAGCCCTCGATCTTGACGTTGGCAAGCGCGTTCCTGCATTCAAAACGCCACATGGCGTCGGAACCGGGGGTGTCTTCGGGGGTGTCCATAACATCTATCTCCTCGCCATTAATTGTAGCATGAAAGGCTACTGGCCGCGTGTTTGCGCCTTGCGGCACACCATCTTGACGGTGCTGGCGCTGCCGCCGTCGGCGATCTTCGTAATCGTCGCGGGCGATTTGCAGCGCCAGGCGCAGCAGCATGGCCTGCACGTCCTCCAGGACGATCTTGCTCACACCCTCGGCCGCGGCCGCCAGATCGGATAGATCCACCACGCCGGGGATGGCCAACTTTGCTCCTTTTCCCCGGATCGACGCCACAAGCCGCTCGGCTTCGGCCAACGGCAGGCGGCTGATGCGGTTGATCTTCTCGGCAATCACCACTTCGCCGGGTTGCAGGTCGGCCACCATGCGCAGCAGTTCAGGCCGGTCGGCGCGCGCGCCGGACGCTTTTTCGCGGTAGACGCCCGCGATGTAGTACCCGGTCGCCTTCGCCTCGGCGATGATTTTCTCTTGGCGTTCCAGGTCTTGCGCGTCTGTGCTGACGCGCAGGTAGACGCGTGCAATCGCAATTTTCACAGATCAGACAGTTCAGGCCGCCACTGCCGGACAATAGCCTCGAATACGTCACCATAGCCTAGTGCATCCGGGTAAAACGAACTCCGGTTTGAAACCCCGCCTGTAAGAAAGGCGCGAAGGTTGAGACCCCGGCCTGAAGGGCTGTCGCTAATTTTTGCTTTTTAAAACAGCTTCTCAGAACCTGTTCATGCTCTCGGATTGTCGTGGGAAGCGCTTGGTTTCCTTCTGCCCCTGAAGAGACAGAAGGTGCCCGGAGGGCGGATGAGGGGGCGATTCACCTCGGAAAATACGGTTCAGGGATGAACCGCCGCCCCTCTCCCGCGAGCGAGCGGGCGAGGGAAACCTCTGGAGACGATGAACAGGTTCTTAGAAGCTGTTCGTGCTCTCTGCCGTCCATCGTTTCTCTTCCCGTTTGGCATAGGCATCTACACATCGGGGGGAACAAAGGGAAGGCAGACGGCTTGCGCGGTTGGAGATTCATCTCCAAGTCCCGGATGTGTGGGTACGCCCATGCAGGGCGGAGAAGGAAAATCAAGCAACGGCAATCCGGGATGATTTCGCCATGAAAGCTATTTCGCCAGCTTCTGCCGCAAAAGCGTGTTCACTTGTTGCGGATTCGCCTTCCCCTTCGCCGCCTTCATCACCTGTCCCACCAAAGAATTAAAGGCTTTTTCCTTGCCGGAGCGGAATTCGGCGACGCTTGCCGGGTGAGCGGAGAGGACTTCGTCTACCAGTTTTTCGATGGCGCCGGTGTCGGTGATCTGCTTCAAGCCTTCTTTTTCGATGAGCGCGTCGGCGCTTTGTCCTTCTTGCGACCACAGGGACTCGAACACCTTTCTGGCGATGGCGTTGGAGATGGTGTTGTCGGCAATGCGGGCGACGAGGCCGCCCAGTTGTCCAGCGGAAACGGGCGATTGGGCGATGTCCAGATTCTCGCGGTTCAGGCGCGCCGCCAACTCTCCCATCACCCAGTTGGCGCAGGGCTTGGCGTTGGCCTGCCCCGCCGTTCGGGTTGCGGCCTCGAAGTAATCCGCCGTCGCCAAGGACGCGGTGAGCGTGGCGGCGTCATAGGCGGAAAGGCCGTAATCGGCAACGAAGCGCGCGCGCTTTTCTCCGGGCAATTCCGGGAGCGCGGCCTTTACGCGCAGAATCCATGCTTCGGGGATGACGAGCGGCAACAGGTCGGGGTCGGGGAAATAGCGGTAATCGTGCGCGTCCTCCTTGGTGCGCATGGCGCGGGTTTCCCCGGTTTCCACATCGAAAAGCACGGTGGCCTGCTCGATTTTTCCGCCGTCTTCCAACGTCTCGATCTGCCAGCGGATCTCCGCCTCGATGGCTTCCTTCAAAAAGCGAAAGGAATTCAGATTCTTGATTTCCCGGCGGGTACCCAGAGGCGCTCCGGGGCGGCGCACGGAGACGTTGGCGTCGCAGCGAAACGACCCCTCCTGCATGTTGCCGTCGCAGATGCCGATCCAGGTGACGAGCGTATGCAGCGACTTGGCGTAGGCCACGGCTTCCTCGGAAGAGCGCATGTCCGGCTCGGTGACGATTTCCAAAAGCGGCGTTCCGGCGCGATTCAGGTCGATGCCAGTCTTGCCGTGGAAATCCTCATGCAGGGATTTGCCCGCGTCTTCTTCCAGATGGGCGCGGGTCAGGCGAATCCGCTTTTCCTGGGCGTCCTGCCCCAAGGCGATCGCCACTTCTCCGCCCTCGACCACGGGACGCTCGAACTGGCTGATCTGATAGCCCTTGGGCAGATCGGGATAAAAGTAATTCTTGCGCGCGAACACCGATTTTCCCGCGACTTTCGCGCCGACGGCAAGCCCGAAGCGAATCGCGCATTCCACCGCCTGCCGGTTCAACACCGGCAATACGCCGGGCAACGCCAGATCGACCAAAGACGCCTGGGTATTGGGTGCCGCGCCAAAGGCGGTGGCCGCGCCGGAAAAAATCTTGGAGGCGGTGGATAGCTGCGCGTGCGTTTCCAAGCCGATGACGACTTCCCAAGAGGGGATGTTCATGTTGTGTTCCTTTCGGGTTTGTATTTAATAGGGGGTTTCGTCTTTGTTGATGATTTTGGTGACGAGCGTGGGCAGGCGCCAGGTGCCGCCCGGATGAATGAGACGACACATGCCGCTATGCCATTCGGCGCTTTGTCGAAATCCGCTTCCGTCCCAGATCCAATCCGCCCCGTTCCAGCAGTCACCCAGACCACGCCCTTTGAACGCACTCCTCATTTCTCCTTCATGATACTCACCGTCCACAGCCACGGCTTTCGGAACACCTTTGAGCGCGCTGTCCATCACCCAATACATACTGATCCAGTTATAGGCTGCAAGCCAGCACGGCGTGGAAATCAATACGTGTCGCTCATCCAGCGGCGTCAGGGTAAATTCAGTGAATTCCTCAATCCCTCTTGATTTCGAGTCATGGAGGTTGCAAGTTTGAAATTCCTCCTCTTCACTCTCCCACAGCAGAGGTTTGAGCGCCTTCACTTCTGGCCAAGTCAGGGCGCGGGATGGCGCTTTGCTGACCTTTGCCGCCCGGATGACCGGCACGGGAAGGGGAGGAAGGACGCTTTCTTCCGGCTTTTCCCCTTTGCGGATCAACGCGCCTGGCGTACCGATACGCCCTTGGAATTCGTCCATCTTCAACATGACGGCAGAGACGCCCTTGCCGGAAAGCGTGAAGGATTTGGAATCTCCTTTGAATTCGATCGTCCTGTCGCTTCTCGCGGCAGCAAGCAATGCCTGGATTTGCGTCGGCGTCAGCGAATAATTTCCAGTGTCTTTCAGTTTTCCCCTCGACTTGCCGTTTATCCAGAGTGTCAGGATACTTGGGGCAACGACATCAATGCCATAACTTCCCAGTGTTACCTCTCCTTCAAGCGGCGTATTGGGGCCGGCTGTGCGGGTAATCAGCACGGAACCGCGTTCGCCGTCGTCGGTGCCTTCGGAACTGTATCCCGCCATCCGGCAGGTGCGCGTATTGTCGCAGACGATTTCCCAATCCTCATGCAAAAACGAAATGCCCTGCTGTTCCTCCCCCGTCGCCGCGAGGCTCGCGCACAGCGTAAGCAAGGACAATGCAATTGTCCATCCTGTGGGGTGCATGTGTTTTTCCTTTCAGTTCCGGCTCATTCCAAGGATAACACCAGACGCTTGCCCAAGGCAGACGGCGCGGTCGAGCACCTTGAGCGACGGTCGGCGCTTCGGAGCCTGCCCCGCGCGTTGCCGTCCATCGAATCTACGTGCGCAAGGTACAACAGGGCGGCTGGATCAGCTTCCAGGGGCGTGAAATCCGTCTCTCCAAAGCCTTGGCCGGACAACCCATCGTCCTGCGCCTTTGCCGCGATGCAGAGGGGACGTTCAAAATCCATTTCTGCCAGCAATTTTTCTTTATCCTCAACTTGAGAAGCTGTTTTAAAAATTGAAAGTAGCGGATAAGCGTCCTCGTCATTGCGAGAGCCTTCGGCTCTCGCAATGACGAGGCGGAAGAATGGATACGACGCTTGAACGCCTCTCAAGGTATTTTTAAAACAGCTTCTGAGAGAATACGATGCCCTGTAATCTGTCGCCCATGTCCCGGCACACCTGTTACCATGTCTCCGGTCTATGCAAAGCGGGAGAGGGGAAAATTTTGCGCCTTTCTCTCTTTCGCACAGTGGGTGAAGGGAAAAAACGGGCATTCATGCGATTGACCTGCAACTTGGCGCGTCTTTTCCTGCCTCCTGTATAATCTTGACATTTTTGGAATTTTTGCATGCGTATCTTTTTCCTTTTTCTGACGCTTCTGTGCGTACCGCCGGTTGGGGCAGAGGTACCGCAGGTACAGGTGACGGACGCTTGGGTGCGGGCGACCGTGCCCGGACAACAGGCAACGGGCGCTTTCATGACCTTGCAAAGCGCCGCGCCGCTCAAGCTGGTCGAGGTGCGCTCGCCGTTGGCGGCGGCGGCGGAAATCCACGAAATGCAGGTGGATGAAAAGGACGTCATGCGCATGCGCGCCATTTCCCAGCTCGATTTGCCCGCCGGAAAAACGACGCGACTTGAACCCGGTGGCCTGCACATCATGTTGCTGGGACTTCGGGCGGAAGCAAAAGCGGGAGAACGGACGACGCTGACGCTGGTGCTGGAAGACGCGGCGCGACAGCGCCAGGAAATCGCGGTGAATGCGGAAATCCGCCCCCTGAACGCGCCGCATTGATCGGGGGCAAAGGCACAAGCAAGAAATTAGCGACAGCCCTTCAGGGCTGTCGGTCTGACTCCATTGGGAAGGGGGGTTTCTCTCCCCTCCCCAATGGCTACGGTCGAAACCCCGGCCGCGGCCGGGGTCTCAACCTTCGCGCCTTTCTTACGGGCGGGGTTTCAAACCGGAGTTAATTCTACGATGAAAAACTTCCTTCTTCTCGCTCTCTTGGCGTTCCTCGCCGCCTGTGGCGCGCCGGAAGACGCGACAACGGCCGCCGCCGCGCCGTCCTTTCACGCCAAGGAAGTGCAGGCGCACTATGGCGAGGGCTTCGCGATGACGGATCATCTGGGGCAGAGGCGCACCCTGGCGGACTGGCGCGGCAAGGTCGTGCTGGTCTTCTTTGGCTACACCCATTGCCCGGACGCCTGCCCCAGCGCCTTGTACCGTTTCTCGCAAGTCATGGAACTTTTGGGGAGAGAGGCCGAGCAGGTGCAGGTGTTGTTCATCACCCTGGATCCGGCGCGCGATACCCCGGAAATACTGGGCAACTATGCGCCCGCGTTCAACCCAGCCTTTCTCGGCCTGTATGTCAGTCCGGAAAGAACGCCGGAAATGGCGCGCGCCTTCCATGTGTTCTATCAGGTCACGCCGGGACAGACGCCGGATCGCTACAGTGTCGACCACAGCGTCAGCACCTACGCCTACGACCCGGCAGGGCATCTGCGCCTGGAAATCCCCCACACCGCCACGCCGGACGAGGTGGCCGACGACGTTCGGCAACTGTTGTTGGAGAGCGGCTGAGCGCAAAGCCGCCGCGCGGACGCGCCGCAACCGTCAGCAAGAAGCCGTCTTGAAAAATCAAGCGCGGCGCTTTTGCTTCTCCCTCTCCCGGCCTTCGGCCACCCTCTCCCCCAAAGGGGGCGAGGGTAAAAAAACCTGCTCCTCTTCCCGCTTTGCGGGAGGGAACGGCAAGCGTTTGCGCTGCGTCTGGAAGATATTCTCTCCGTCCCTGTTTTTAAGACCTCCAAGCGCGCCCGCCGCTCATCCTCTGTGCTTCAATCGCCGTAAGCGCCGCCGCCGCGCCCATCGGCAGTCGATAGGCAACATGGGCGCTCAGGCAGGTGTGGCCGGGATTGATTTCCACCGTGGGAACACCCGCCCGCACCGCCTGCGACACGGGCTGCGCGATATAAGGAAAAACACTGGTGGTGCCGATGGAGAACACCAGGTCAAAGCCGGTTTCCAGCGCCGTCCGCAGGCGTCCCAGTTCCGCTTCCGGCAACATTTCGCCAAACAGCACGACTTCCGGCCGCATCGCCTTGCCGCACTGCGGGCAGGCGGGCGGCAAGGCGCGACCGGCGAGATTTTGCGCCGCTTCGCGCAAGCCGCAATGCATACAGCGCAGACGGTGCAGGTCGCCGTGGATTTCCACCACATTTTCGCTGCCCGCCGCGCGATGCAGGCCATCGATGTTTTGGGTCAGCACCATCACGTAAGGAAGCTCGCGCTCCCATTGCGCCATTAATTCATGCGCGGCGTTCGGGCCGGCATGGCGGCAGTTTTCCTCAATCTGCGCCATGTATTTCCAGGTGATTTCCGGACGCCGCCGCAGCATTTCGCCGGACAGGGCTTCCTCGATGGGGATGCCTTCCGCCGTCAAATCGTTTTCGTAAAGACCGCCCAACCCCCGGTAGGTCGGCAAACCGGAATCCGCGGAAATGCCCGCGCCGGTGATGAACAGCACACGTTTTGCGCGATCCAGCAAGACGGCGATTTTCCGCGCGGTAAAAAGAAGAGAGTCATCGAGCGGGGCGGACATGGGTATCTCCGGCAAAGGCGACAGTATAAATCAGCCGGGAATATGCGCCGCGCTCTGGCCGATGATGACCAGCGCGGGCGGCTGGATGTCTTTGGCGCGCGCGCATTCCGATAGGGTAGCCAGCGTGCAGCGCCACAGGCGGCCATCCGGCAGGGTCGCCTTGTAAATCAGCGCGGCTGGCGTCTCCGCGGGCATACCGTGCAGGATGAGCGCAGCGCGGATGTGTTCCAGCCGGGCAATGCCCATGTAAAACACCAGGGTCTGACCGGGGCGCGCCAGACTTTCCCAGTCTTCTTCCGAACCGGCATCTAGAGCGGCGTCCCGCGCCTTTTTATGACCACTCAAAAACACGCAGCGCGGCGCGTATTCGCGGTGCGTCAGCGGTAGATGAAAGGCCGCGCTTGCGCCCAGCGCGGCGGTAATGCCGGGAACCACGATAAAGGAAATGCCCGCCCTGCGCAGCGCCTCCATCTCCTCGCCGCCGCGCCCGAACATCAGCGGATCGCCGCCTTTCAGCCGCACCACGCGCTTGCCCGCCCGCGCGTAATGGCAAAGCAGACGGCAAATCTCCTCCTGCGGCATGGTGTGACGCGCGCTGCTCTTGCCAACGTCAATCCGTTTCGCGGCATCCGGAACCAGAGCGAGCACCTGCGGGCCGACCAGATGATCATGGAGCAGCACGTCGGCGGCCTGGATACAACGCAGCGCCTTCAGGGTCAAAAGCTCCGGATCGCCCGGACCCGCGCCCACCAGAGCGACGCTGCCGGGCAGCGGCTGCTCATGCGGCGCGAGGCGCATCATCCTCTCCGGAAAAATCGGCGGACGCCTCCCAGACGATATGGCTTTCCTTCTTGCTTTTGAGTGTGCGCATGAGCATATCCAGCAAAGGCCAGGCGCGTTGCGCGGGGCTTATGCGCGGCCTGTCCGGATTTTCTTCTTCCGTGTCCGCGTTGGTCTTTGGCGCGGGCAGTGTTTTGAGATAGCGCTCAATCGCCGCAATGGCGGCGGGCATTTCCGCCTGGGTAATGACCCCCTTGGCGCCGCAATCCTTGCCCATCGCCTTGAGGAAGGGACGGGCAACCTCGGCAAACATCAACATCGTACCGGATTCGCTGGAAGTGAACGTGACAAGCATGGCGTTTTATCTTTCGCGGACAAGGAAAAAAGCAAGTGTATCTTGAAGACAGGCTTGTCATAACGCGAGAATTGCATTTCTGTTATCATCGCCATTGCCATCGACATGTCAAGCGGAAGAGAATGATGAACGTGCACAACAATTCAGTGCCACAGGTTGCGGACGAACTGGAACAACTGGTCTTGCGGGAAATTGCCCTGCGCGCGCGCAGCAATATGCCGACCTGCGTACTGGATTTGCGCTGCGGCGAAGGACGCCATTCAGTGAGCATGGCGGAACTGGGTGCGCGGGTGCTGGCCGCCGACGCGCCGGAACTCTCCGGCCCGGTGAAGAACCGGGCGCTGGCGGCGGGCGTGGGCGGCAGCATCCGGTTCGCGCCGATAAAAAAACTCCCCGAAGATCTGCCGCAAGGCCCCTTCGATCTTGCGTTCTGCCATCATGGCATTTCCTGCCTGCCCTATGCCGCCGCGCGTCAAACCCTGCACGCCGCACTCAAATCCCTGCGCATCGGCGGCAAACTGTTCATTTCCGCTTACGGCCTGCATTCGACGCTGGGCGAAAACTACGCGGGCGTCAACATGCCCATCGAACAACGTTTCTGCAAACTGACGCCAACACTCGCCAGGAACTACAACATCCAGGACCCCGTCTGCCTGTATTCCGAACGCAATCTGGTCACCCTGCTCTTTGAAATCGGCGGCAGCGTCCTCCGAAGTTTTACCACTACCCACGGCACGGTCAAGGCGGTCGCCGTAAGGGTGTGAGCGGACGCGGGGCCAAAGCCCCCCTTGGAAGCCATTTTGAAAATTCAGGGGCAAAACCCGCGCCGCTCTCCGCCACGCTTTCCCGCTTTCCGGAGAGTGCACCCCGGCAGGGGCGAGAGCGCGCCGTTCCGTTGCTCGCACTCAGTCGCCGAGCCGCCCGACGCCCCTCTCCCGGCGCTTCGCGCCACCCTTTCCCACAAGCAGGCGAGGGTAAAACCCACGCCGTTGCTTGCTTTTCTCTCTCCGGTCTGATGAACATCGGGCAAAGGGGAGGGGCATAGAATTCTTGTTTTCAAACAGCCTCCAAAAGACTTTGAATAGCCTCTTGAAGCCTGTTCATAATCTCGGATTGCTGCGTGGAACGTTTGATTTCCTTCTCCCCCACTCATCCGCAGATGACGGTAGGGGCGGCCATTATGGCCGCCCGCCCTTGCCGCGAGGAGGGCAACCGCAAGGGTTGCTCCTGCCGCAACATTTTCCAGGGGCGGTCGCGGAGGCGCTCCTACAGGAATCGTGAACAGCTTCTTACTTTTCGCCGATGGACTGACGCATTTTCTGCAGGGCCTTGACCTCAATCTGGCGAATGCGCTCGGCGGACACTTGGAATTCCGCCGCCAGTTCGTGCAGGGTGGCGGTCTCGCCATCATTGGCGGGGAGCCAGCGGGCTTCGATGATGCGGCGGCTGCGCGCGTCCAGATTCTTCAGGGCGTTGTGCAGACCCTCGTCCTGCAAGCGGGCATAATCGCGGCTTTCAATCACGCAGGTCGGCTCGTAATGCGAATCCGTCAGGTAATCGATGGGCGCGAAACTTTCCTCGCCATCGTCCGCCTGGCCTTCCAGCGCCAGATCGCGCACGCCCATGCGGCCTTCCATTTCCCGCACTTCTTCCGGCTTGACGCCCAGCTTTTCGGCAATCAGCGCCGTCTGCGCCGAAGACAGACTGGCCGTGTGCGTCAGGCTGTTTTTCAGGCTGCGCAGATTGAAAAACAGCTTGCGCTGCGCCTTGGTCGTCGCTACCTTGACCAGACGCCAGTTTTTCAGGATGTATTCGTGGATTTCCGCCTTGATCCAGTGCAGGGCGAACGATACCAGGCGTATGCCGCGCGCCGGATCAAACCGCTTGACCGCCTTCATCAGACCGACATTGCCTTCCTGAATCAGGTCGGCATGGGGCAGGCCATAACCCAGATAACCGCGCGCCACCGAAATGACCAGACGCAGATGCGACAACACCAGCCGCCGCGCCGCGTCCAGATCGCCGGTCTCGTGAAACTGGCGCGCCAGACGGAACTCTTCTTCTTCCGACAACAAAGGGGCGCGCTGCGCCGCCTGAATATACGCATCGATACTGCCCGCCGCCGAAGGCACGGGTAACGCCAAGGCATGGTTCATAAGTCTTCTCCTTACATGAAAAGTCAGGTGCGGCACACGCGCCGTCCCGCTCAGGATTTCACTCATTTTAGCACTCGTTCCATGAGAGTGCTAACAACGGCATGGGAACGAAAATTCATGAAAATGTAACGCGGCAGGCGACACTTGTCGCGTCACGATGAAGCAGTTCCGAAAATCATGAGCAGGCGCTTAGCGGGCGCGGTTTGCCTCCAGCACATTCAGTCCCGACACCTGCGCGCCCGGCGCGATGCCTTTTTCGGCAAACCAGCCCCGGTTCATTTCCAGCGCGAAGCGGGCGGGCGCGTCGGCGCAGTGGTTGTTTTCGCTCTGTGGCCGCATGTTACGGATGTTGATGATTCGCCCTTTTTCATCCAGAAACGCCACGGATAGCGGGATGAGGGTATTTTTCATCCACATGCAGTGCCGATCGGCGCGGGGGAAGACGAACAACATGCCTTCGTGCGCCGCCATGCCGCTCCGCCACATCAATCCCGCGCCGCGTTGCTCCGGCGTTGCCGCCACCTCGGCCAGGACGCGAAACAGGCCAATCGACAATTCCGCGCGCGGCATGGATGGTATGGGCGTCTGCGCCCACACCGGCGCGCCCAACATGAACAGGAAAAGAACCAGAACTTTTTTCATCGTAAAACCAACTCCGGTTTGAAGCCCCGCCCGTAAGAAAGGCGCGAAGGTCGGGACCCCATTCTTACGGTCGGGGTTTCGACCGTAGCCATTCTCGATGAGAGAGAACCCCCTTTCCAATGACGTTGGAGCGGCAGCCCTGAAGGGCTGCCGCTAATTTCTTGCTGAAACCAACCCAAATTTGAACTTCCACCCAATCCTCCCTGTGTCATTGCGGCCACTGGAGAAGGGAAGCCTGCTCCAATGTAACATGCGCGGACGGGATTCGGCATCCCTCCGCTTTTTTCCGCAGGGCAATCGCATGAATGCCCGTTTTTCCCTCTCCCGCAAAGCGGGGGTTCAGCCCGGAGACATCGCAGACGGCTGTTCGGAGACATGGCAGACACATTTTAGACAGGCTTTCCGACGAATGCGGCGCATTGTTTCAGGTCGATGCGTCCGATTTTCAGGACATGGTTCCTGAAACCGAGCCGTCCATTGGCATCGACCTTGCGTACCTGCATGTGTGTTCCGTACTGCGGCGGCGCAGGCGCCGGGACATGACGCCTGGGCGAAGGCTGGCAGCGGCTGGCGGGACTTCGTTGTCCCAGGGCTTCATGCGGTCGCTCCAGGTTGTAGTCGTTGCGCCAGGCGTCAAAGGCCTGCTGCGCTTCTCGCATTTGCCTGAAATGGCGTCCTTGCGACAACTCCGCCTTGAGCGTCTCGTGCAGGCGTTCCAGTTTGCCCTGTGTCTGCGGATGATGCGGGTGGGAATGGCCGGCCTGGATTCCCTGGCGCATCAACCACCGTTCCAGCGCCGTGAAACGACCTGTCGTATCTCCCCAAGGCTGACCATTGTCCATGCTCATCCGCTCGGGCAGGCCATAGGTCTCGAAGACCCGGATCAACTGATTCCGCTCCATCAGGCCGCTTCCCCTTCGCTTCGGTAACGCCGCAACCATTTGCGGCATGTCTCCGGACAAATGCCAAAACGTCGGCACAACGCCCGAATGTTCGCCCCTTCCGGAGTGGCGAAACAGACAAATTCCTTCTTCAATGGCATCGCTGACCTCTCTTTCCACGGCATACGACTCTCCTTTTACGGAACAATTCCATATGCCTGGTTTCCCGTCCGCCATGTCTCCGAACAACTGTCTGCGATGTCTCCGGGATGAACATTTTGCGGCTTCGCCGTATGGGAGGACACCCTCTCTCGCCCCTTCGGGGCACGCTCTCCTGCCATGCGGGAGAGAAGACGACAGACGGCGGCGCGGACTGGAAATACGAAGTTGGCATTCTTGCGATTGCCCTGCCTTGAACGCTTGGACTTTCGACATATTGACAAAATTTGTTATGATGCGACAGAACTTGGTTTAGGCGCTCCTTTTTTCTTGAAGGATTTGTGTGATTACCATCGTTTGCGGCGAAATTGAAGATAGTCCACCCTTGGTGGCGCGTGTGGGGCTGAAGGAAGCCGGACACGCGCTCGAGCGTTGTCTCAACCGAGTCAAGAATACAGGCGAAGGGTTTCGGGGACGGTTGTTGGGAACTGCCAAAAACGGACAGATTTCCTTCGTGTTCGATTCCCCCGCGGAAGCCTGTCTTGCCGCCATCGAAATGCAGCGCCGGATTACCGAATTGATGCCGACCTCCGGCATCCGTCTCGGTTTGCGCTTGGCGGTACTGTCGGCGGATACCGAGGAAAAGGCCAACCAACAGGTAGGCAAACTGCTGGAAATGGCGCTTCCCCGCCAGATCCTTTGCAACCGGCAGGTACTGACGGAAGTAGCCATCAGCGTCGGCCTGAAAGCAGCGGATCGAAAGCAGAAACTGAAACTTGCCGAAAGCGGCGAGACCATCCGCGTTCTGCAATTGCTGTGGAATGAAGATGGCGACGGCTTGAACGACGAGACGCGCGTGAGCGACGACGATCTTCCCGCCACGCTGACTTCCACCAGTCTTCTGGCGCAGGCCGCCATGATCGATGGTTCCACGACAATCCCGCCGTCGCCGCCCACCCGTCCCATCCGTCTCCTGGTGCGTCATGGCGACAGTGTCCTGACGCTGGACGAAAACAGCCCCGGCCTGTGCATCGGGCGCGAACACCACAACGACATCATCATTAACGATAGCCGCGTCTCCCGGCAACACGCGCGTCTGGAACGACAGGGCGGCTATTATTGGCTGACCGATCTGAGCACGAATGGCACCTTTGTCGCTTTTTCGAGCGAGCAGGAAGTGTTCTTGCGGAAGGATAGCGTCGCCCTGCGCGGCAAGGGTGTGCTTTCCTTTGGCATTTCTACATATGACGAAGAAGCCGATTTGCTGGATTTCGAGCACATCTGAGGACATTGGCGGCGTTTTTTCGCGTGTTTTTTCCGTATGCCTGCGAGCTGGTCGTTCGCTGTCTGCTTGGAGCGCATGAATAGTGATGCACGAAAACCGCATCCATCTTGACGGACCGGCGGGCAACATCGAGGCGATCATGGAGATCCCGGCGGATATGTCCTTGCGCGGCATTGCGCTGGTGGCGCATCCGCACCCCATCGGCGGCGGTGCCAACACCAACAAGGTTGCGCACATGCTCGCCAAGACCTTCCTGTCCCTGGGTTACGCCGCCTTTCGTCCCAATTTTCGCGGCGTCGGCATGACGGAAGGCGAACATGACGATGGCGCGGGCGAAACGGACGATCTCATGGCGGTGCTGGAAGACGCCCACTGGCGGCTCGATGATCCGGAGCGCCGTTTGCCCGTGACGCTGGCCGGGTTTTCCTTCGGCGCGTATTGCCAGACTCGCCTCGCCCGCCGCTTGCGCGACGCGGGACGAGCGGCGGAATGGCTGGCGCTGGTCGGCGTCGCCGCCGGATTCATCGAAGGCGCGCGCGCCTACGATGCCGAGGCCGTGCCCGCCGATACGCTCATCATCCACGGCGCTGCCGATACCCTTGTGCCGCTTGCCAATGTCCTCACCTGGGCCGAGCCGCAGAATCTGCCAGTGGTGGTAATCCCTGGCGCGGATCATTTTTTTCATCGGCGGCTCACCCTCATTCGCGACATCATCGTTCGCGCCTGGCATGGCCGCGCGCGGGATGCCCGATGAAGACGCCACCCTTGTTCGCACGGGCGCTGAAGAAAAGCTACGCGTGCGCTCCCGTGGTGGATGATCTCTCTTTCACGCTGGAAAAAGGCGGCTGTTTTGGCCTGTTGGGACCCAATGGCGCGGGCAAGACCACGACCCTGAAACTCTGTCTCGGCCTGGCCGTGCCGGACGCGGGTGAGATCACGCTGGCCGGTCACCGCGTTCCGGAAGCGGCGCAGACCGCCCGCGCTTCGGTGGGCGTAGTGCCGCAATTCGACAATCTCGACCCGGATTTCACGGTCAGCGAAAATCTGCGCGTTTTCGGGCGTTACTTTGGTTTGTCGAAAAAGGAAATGACGGCGCGCATGGACGACCTGCTGCGATTTTCCAGTCTGGAAGGCAAACGCGACACCCGCATCAACGCCCTTTCCGGCGGCATGAGACGGCGGCTGACGCTGGCGCGGGCGCTGGTCAATGACCCGAACATCCTGTTTCTCGACGAGCCGACCACAGGTCTCGATCCACAGGCACGCCATCTGATTTGGGAACGCCTGAAAACCTTGCAAAACCTTGGCAAAACCCTGCTCCTGACCACGCATTTCATGGATGAGGCCGAACGGTTGTGTGACTGGATCATGATTATCGACGGCGGGCGTAAAATCGCGGAAGGCAGCCCACGGGAACTGATTGCCCGCCACATCGAGGCGCAGGTCATCGAAGTGTATGATGCAAGCGGAACGCCGGGAGCGCTGGAATCCTTTGCGTGCGCGGCGCGCGCCCAGAGCGGCATGGAAGGCGCGCGCATGGAAAAAAGCGGCGAGACGCTGTTTTTTTACGTTCATGCTGCCGCCGCCCGCCGCTTGCTGCAGTTGCTGGCGCAATGGCCGATGCTGCGTTACGCGCATCGCGCCGCCAATCTGGAAGATGTCTTCATCCGCCTGACCGGACGGGAGTTGCGCGATTGATCGAGTTGGCGCTTTTCACACGGCAAGCAAAAAGGATACGTCGAAACCGCGGGTAGTCTTGTGACCAGGCCAAGCGCCAGGCCCGGAAGACACGTCAGAGCACCTCGAATAACCTGATATTTTCAACAAATTCTGCTACGCAATGATGTTTGAGAGCGAACCCGGCGCAATTTCTTTGACAAATCACCGCTTTCTCCGGCGGCGTTGCCCCGTTTT
>JAIRLE010000063.1 GCA_031259605.1 Zoogloeaceae bacterium | reverse complement strand
TCCATTCTTAAGGGGTTTCTCTCCCCCTCAAGAATGGCTACGGTCGAAACCCCGGCCGCGGCCGGGGTCTCAACCTTCGCGCCTTTCTTACAGGCGGGGTTTCAAACCAGAGTTGGTTTTACGATGAAGCAATTCCTGTTTTCCCGGCGCCTGTTCGGGCATTTTGCAAACGCCTGGTTTTTCGGCCTGTCTGTCAAACCGGGGTTTCACGCTGGAGGTGCGCAATGAAGCGCTTGCTCATGTTCTTCCTGTGCCTTTCCCTTCCGATCCTCGCCCCATCTTCCGCCGTCGCGGCGGAATTCGCTTCGGAAGAGGATTTCGCGCAATGGTTGACCGGCTATTACCGGCATCCTGAACCGGCACGGGTCTCCGAGGCGTTTCGTTACGCGGCGGCAAACGGGTTGTTGCAGGAGCCTGCTTTCGGTATGCTCTTTACCGGATTCATCGCGGGCGTCTTCCGGGACAATCCGGAAAAGGTTCCGGCCTGGCAAGCCGAATGGCTGCGCCTCGATGCCGCCACCGCGAACAGCGAAGCGGATGACGATGACGACCGGGCGGCGCGAGGACGCGCCAACATGATTTTTTTCGCCCTCTGGTATGCCGAGCATCCCGAATTGCGGCAAATGGCGCGCGCGCTGGAAGAAAAGAACGACGATCTGAAATTCCTGGCTGGCACGATCCGGGATTATCACGAGAACGCCCGTTCGCTGGAGGACATTCCCATCAATCAGGGCGAATGGGTCGTACGTGCCCTGTGGGGAAAGTTCTACGCGACGGGTGAAGTGGCTGCCCTGGAGCGCACCTTGCAGGCGCTGCCCTGGGAGAAATATCCCGATAGCGCCGAGTACGGCAACCAGCCTTTGGGTACGATTTTCGCGCCGCAGCAGATCGGTCGCGCGGCGCACTGGATGTTGAGCGATGCCGCCTATCTGAACCCGCAGATGCTCGAACGCTGCAAAGCCTTTCTGGAAAAGACGCGGGATGCCGCCATTGCCGAGGCCCTGCGCAGCATCATCGCGGAAGTAACAAAGGCGAAGGCCGCAGCCGCGCCGTGAAAGAGGCGCCTGGGTCTTATCCCTGGGGCAACGAATGCCACTATCGTATTTTCAGTTCGCGCCGCCCTGCCTTCCACTCTTCCGCCTGGCGAGAGAGAGTGCTCCGGCAGGGGCGAAAGAGGGTGTCGTACCCACGGCGCAGCCGCAAAAATCAAGGTGTCTGGAACAAGGTGCTCAGGGTTACTCCCCTCTCCCGCCAAGCGGGCGAGGGGAAAAATGGGCATTCATACGACTGCCCTGATCCTATCCCCCGCTCACTGCATGAGCGCCAACACGCTCTGGTTGCGAAGCGTGCGCAGGAGGGTGAGTTCCTTGTCGGCAAACTGAATGCCATTGACCTGGTCGCTGTCGGCGTAGATCAGCCCCAGGGTGTGATGACGGACACGCAAGGGCAGCAGGAGAAAACTCTTGGCCGGCAGGTGCTTGCGATGCCAAAGGGGAATGCGCGAGGCAAAAGGAGGCGCGTCGACATCGTGGATCAGGATATCAACGCCCTTCTCGATGGCGACCTGAAAGACATTCGGCGTGGCGTTCAGCTTGAAGCTCAGTCGCTTGGCAAGGGTCTCGGCCTGTGCGCCAAAACCGAAACTTCCCCGCAGCATGTTGTGCTTGAGATCGCACATGCACAAAATGACGTGGGAAAAATCGAGGGCGCGATACATACTCTCCAGCGTGATCCGCAAGATGTCGTTGGCCTGGCTTTTCCCCGCGAGCAGGGCGTTGCTGATGTCCTGGATGCCTGCCAGCAGCACCGCCTGCCGATCGCCTGCGCGTTTTTCCGGACTGGCGGCAATCTCCGTGGTGTCCGGCAGGTGCACGACGGTGGGCGGGAGGGCTTCCGCCAGCAGGGTGCGATCCGCAATATCGTCTTCGTCGCCGCCATCCGCTTTTGCCGTCTGCCAGACTTCGTGGATGAAGCGTCCCAGGGCGCTGTGTTGCAGATTGATGTGGATGGAGCGGGCAAGTTCGTCCGCTTCTCCGGCAGTGGCGAGCAGGGCTGCGCGCAGGGCTTCTTCGGAGAGCGGCAGCGCCTGGGCGAAACGCTGGAGCGTCCGCCCGATGTCGGCGTCTTCCCGGCCCTCGCAAAGCGCGTTGCTGAACATGGCGAGCGCCTGCAACCTTGCTTCGGGCGTATCTTCTTTTGGCGGTTCACCGTGGCGCATGCTGTCGGTAATTAGCGCCGGAAAGCCCCAGTGGGCTGCGATGGCGATGCCCAGCGCTTCAAAGCTGACGCCCAGCACCTCTCTTGCGGCGCTCTGTTCCGTCTGCTTTTTCTGCGCCATGAACTTGCGCACCACCTCGCTTTCTTCGGGAAAATAGTATTGCGACAGAAAGCGGCCCAGATTATGGAAAACGGCGCAGATGAAATGCTGTTCCTCGTCGGGGAATTTCAGCGTGCGCGCCAGGTTGCGCGCCAGGATACCGGCGATATTGGCGTGCAGGAATTCCTCTTTCAGATGCCAGGCGCTTTCCTTGTTCTGCATGTGCTCAAAGAGCAGCCCGGCAACGGCGATGTTGCGCACGGCATTGATGCCCAACAGGATGATGGCGCGCGACACCGTGCTGATTTTTTCGCTGGACGGACGGTAATAGGCGGAATTCACCGTCCGCAACAGTTTGTTGGTGAGCGCGAAATCCTTGAGGATGACGGCGGAAAGACGGGAAACGTTGTCCGTATCGCTGGAGGCGATGGCGTTGATCGTTCGCACGGATTCCGAAAGCACCGGGAAATCGCCCTTGTACAGCAAACGGCGCAGCAGGAAATCAACCGCCGCGGGCATCTCGCCGTCGCCGCCCGCGCGCTCCAGCGCGCGCGCATCCATGCCGCTTTCCGGAAACAGATAGCCTTCCAGCGCCTGATAAAATTCCCGCGCGCTTTTGTAGCGATCCTGCGGCTGCCGCTCCGTCGCCCGCATGATGATGCCCGCCAACCGGTCGTCCAGACGAATCTCCGTAACCGGCAACACGAAGCCTTCATCGGCAATCCGCTGCATGATGCGCACGCTGTCCTTGCCGGGAATGGCGCGCTGTCCGGTAACGATTTCAAAAAGAATCAGGCCGGCGGCAAAGACATCCTGTTGTTCGCTGACGACATGGTGGGCAATATATTCTGGAGGCATATACGCGGGCGTGCCGGTAAATGCCGCCGAATCGCCCCCGTCCCGGTTGATGCGCGCGGCAATGCCGAAATCCATGACCTTGGGGCGGCCATTCTTGTCGATCAGGATATTACTGGGCTTCAGATCGCGGTGGATGATGCCGTGTTCATGGGCGTGTCCGACGGCGTCCAGCACTTCCGACATCAGGCTGGCGGCCTTGACGGACGGCAGCGCGCCGTGGCGGCGCAGCAACATGGCCAGGTTTTCGCCCGCCACATGCTCGAACACCAGAAAAACATCGCCTTCTTCTTCTCCCGCTTCGAAAATGGTGACGATATTGGGATGCGCCAGCTTGCTGACCGCGCGCGCTTCCTTCAGAAGATCCGCGTTCTGCTGCGGATACGGATGCGCAAAATGCAGGGTCTTGATGGCGACTTCGCGGGCAAGGTGCGGGTCAAAGGCCAAATACACCACACTCTGCGCGCCGCGCCCCAGCTCGTGCAGAATATCGAAACGCCCGATGTTCTTGTTCATGTCGTCCTGTCCCGCAATCGCGGCTGTCCCGGCGATTGGAATGAGAATGCGCCAATTCTTGCAGAAAAGGGCAAGGGAAGTAAGGGCATGTTCATCGTAAAACCAACTCCGGTTTGAAACCCCTTCCCAATGACGTGTTAGACCGGCAGCCCCGAGGGCTGCCACTAATTTCTTGCTCCCTGAATCCGGTAGCGCAGTCCCTTCACTTCGCGCGCAGTCTTCCCCGTCTTGTCGATGAAGCGGATGCTTCCTTTTTCCCAGACTTCGGTCAGGCCGTTCTCGTGCGCCTTTACCCGGTCGAAGCGCGGGGTGAAGAGGATTTTTCCGTCCGCACCGATCAGTCCGTAGCGGCGCTTTTCCCAGAACCAGAAGCGCACGAGGCCGTTTTCCAGCGTCTCCAGGGCGCTGTAATCGGGATAGCGGGCGACTTCCTTGCCTTCCCGGTTGAAGATCACGGGATTCGGGGAGCCGGGGGAACCGTTTTCGACGATGAAGAAATCGCCCATCTTCTCGATGAGGATGCGATGCTTGCCGCCGTGCTCCGGCGACAGGGTGTTGCCGCGCGCGTCGATCAGGCGGTATCCCCTCTCCTTGTCCCGGACGACGGCAAAACCGCTGGACGTGAAAGGTTCCACCTCCAAGAAAGTGGGCGCGATCGCCCATTTTCCCCGCGTGTCGATATAGCCCCACAGACCGGAAGCGGGGTTTTTCGCGGCGGCGAGATCGTTATCGGCAAAATGACGCAAATCCTCGAAATCCGGCGGAATGACCCATTTGCCCGCCAGATCGACATAGCCGTGGCGTCCGCCGGATTTGACCAGGATCAGTCCTTTCCAGATGAAAAAGATATCTTCATAGACTATCGGCAAGACCGGTTTTCCGGCGCGATCCGCAAGCCCCCATTGTCCACTGGCGTTTCCCACTTCCAGGTAAGGCCCGATCGGCTTGTCGCCGACGCGCGCATAGGGCAGGGCAACGAGCGCGCCCTCGTCATTGACGAGCCATCTTCCTCCTTCGAACGCCTCATGCGTCCGTTCGACAAGAACGTAGTCCTTGCCGCCCAAGGAAACCTGTTTCGGATCTTTGTAGATGAAATCCGAACGGAGCCTGCCGCTTTCATCGAGCATGGCCCAGGTTCCCAGATATTCCCGTCGCGCGAAGCCCAGATGGAACTGACCGTCGGAAAAATTCAATATCGCGTTGAACTGCGCGGGCAGCACGATTTCCCCCCGAGCGTCCATGAAACCATAGCGGGAAGAGGTTTTTCCCACGACAGGCCGGGCTTTCGGGAACACCAGGTTCCCTTTCGCGTCGATCCGGTATTTCCAGCCGCCTTCCTTCACCCAGGCCAGCCCCTCCCGCGAAAAATCCTCCGCTTCATGGAAACGAGGCGGGATGACCCATTCGCCGTTGACGCCGATGTATCCCCACGGGGCGTTTTGATCGTCCTCGCGCGCGCGCGCCAGTCCATTGGCCGTGAAAGGACCGATATCGGCAAAGCGCGGCGCGATGAGTACCTCCCCCTTCCGGTCGAGTATGCCGTATTTCCCCCTCTGGTCAGGGCGGAAACGGATCATGCCCGACGCGTCGGGCACAAGGAATGTCCCGGAGGGCAAATCACGCGCGAGCGCCCGGGCATTCTTATCCAGGATGTCATGGCCTTTGTCCGTCTCGATCACGACATGATCCGCATCCCTGTCAAGCGTGGAGTCCCTGTAGACGAAATCCACGTCCCTCGCTCCGGCGAGGATGTTCCCCGCGCGGTCGATCACGCCCGTCTTGCCGTTCTCCCCGAATTTCGCGAAATGGGCGTTGAAGGGTTCGATCCAATCGAAGCGCGGCGGGATCACCTCCCGGCCATTCCGGTCGACCAGCCCTTGCTTGCCATCAAGCGCCACGATGACCATTTCCCCCATGCCCGGCAGCACACTATCAAAGCGCGGCGCGACGACAATCTCGCCCTTCGTGTTCATGAGGCCGCTCTTCCTGTAATTTTCCTTCAACCAGAATCTCACCAGTCCTGCTTTCATGAAATCATCGAAGCCATGCGACATAGGCGCCTGGAAGGCAATCTGTCCCTTTGGGTTCAGGAAGCAGATCTTGCCGTCCCGCCTTGCTTCGGCAAATCCGTTCTTGAAATCCCCGATATGGTCGAACTCGGGTTGCCGGATCGTGCCGTCGGCATGAATGAGACCCTGTTTGTTTCCTTGTTCATAGCTGAGCCAGCCTTCCCCAAGGGAGCGCAAATAGCGTGTCGCCTGGAAGCGGGCGACGAAATTTCCGTCCTTGTCCAGGATCGTCCGGATGGCCTCGCCTTTCTTTCCATACAGGAAAAAGGTTCCCGTTCTGTTTTCCCGGACAGCGCTTTTGCTCGGAGGACCGATGACCTTGATGAGATCTCCGTCGGGCGGAACGGCGATTTTGCCAGCGGGATTCAGGAAGCGGCGCGGCTGCTCATCCTCGTCTTCCAGCCATAACAGATTCCCCGCCCGTGGCGTCGTGTCGCGAAGCCGGTAAGGAGAGAGCGGGGTGTTTTCGCCCCCCTTGATGTCGATGAGCGCCTGGCTCATCCATGCCTGCCGTCCCCGGTCGTCGAGCAGCAGGAATCGGTTGTAAAAGAGCGGTTCCGGTTTCACGTACAGCGGCCTCATGAGGGGTTTCCCCGTCGCGTCGATGACCTGCCACTGTTGCTCGAGGCCGCTCTCTCTCTTGCGAAGAACCGAGGCGACGCCGTTTTCCGCGAAACGACCGGCTTCCTTGAAGGCGGGGGGAATCACCCACGCGCCCTGGCGGTCGATATAACCCCATCCATAGCTTCCCCCTTTCCCGATACGCGAACGCGCCGCAGCCAGGCCATTGGCGGCAAAGTCGCCCGCTTCATCGAGATTCGCGGGAATGACCAGGGCGCCGGTCTTGTCGATATAGCCCCATTCCAACCCGATCGTGACCGGCGCAAGGCCATGCTGGAAATAGCCCACTCTCCCAAAACGCGGCTGCCCCAGGAAATTTCCCCGGGCGTCCATGAAGCCGCGCCCTTCGCGCGTCTCTACCCGTGCAATCCCATCGGCATCGAATGCCCCGGCCTCGCTCAGGATGAGAAACTCGCCATCGGGCTTCAGATAGCCCTCGATATCCTGTTCAAATCCGCTCGACAATTCATGCAGCCGGAAGCGAATACGATCGCCGAGGCTCGCGCTTCGCAGCGATTCCTCCTCGCTTTCCGTCAGGATGTGACCGGAAAAGGCAACAGTGACCCCGCCTTGTTCCTTGCTGTTGAACCGGACATGCATCCATTCCTGCGCCCCATGCGGCGTTTCCGCCATGAGCGGCGGCGTCAGGGCAAGGGCGAGCATGGCAGGAATGTTTTTCGCGAAAAAGCGTTTCTTCATGGAGATTCCTTTCGATGTCGAAGACAAAATCGCATGCAAGATGGGGCTTGTCGCGCAATCGGCGTCCCTCGCTGGCAGGCGGATTTGTCCATTTCACGCGCGGTCTCGTCACGGAGTCGGTGGTCAGGCATGTTTGCTTTTGGGGAAAACAACCGGAGAAAAAGGAGAGGAAAGCGATTGACGGCGAACACGGTCGCTCTCCCGGCGCTGCGCGCTACGGCAAGCAGGTTCCGGAAATGACGAGCGGCTTTGAAGACCTTCATCAGATGGATTTGCAGATCAGATAGATCAGGCTGCCGTCGTCCTGATAGGCGGATTCGGCGGCGGGGTTCGGAGCGACGGCGGCGTTGGGCGCGTCCTGCCGCGCCCCGCGCAGGCTGCCGGTGCGTGGATTGCCGTCGTCTTGTTGCGCGTCGATGGCCGCCGCGATTTTGGCGGGCAGATTGCTCGCGCACAGCACATGCCCAGACAGGCCGAATGCCCCCGCCTGGACGCCGATCAGTCCGCCCGCCGCGTTGATGGGAATGTCGTCTCCAGCGCCGGTAATCAATCCCGACAGCCGCAGATGCCGCCAGATCAGGCGCGATTCCATTTCCCCGCCGCAGGTGTTGCCGCCCACCGTGCCACCGTTGTACGCGCCGCAGACGACGCCATTGCCGTCGCCGCCGGAAGCACCCGGCCAGCGGCCGGAAACGGCGGCGTGGCGCTCATCCCCCGGCAACGCGCGGTAGCGATCCTGATAGGCGTAAATCGCCGCCGTGACGCCGTTCATGTCGTTTGCGACATTGCGGATTCTGGCCTGGACGATGAGTTCCTGTCCTTTCAGGACGCCGCCCAGCAACAGGCCGATAATGACCAGCACGATGGCGATTTCCACCAGGGTAAAGCCGTGTTCGGGACGTGTTTGCATGATGTCGCTCCTTTTGATTCACCGCAGGCGTCCGGCCGCCGCCAGACGCGCAAACAATGCCGGACGCGCCAGCCAGACGAGCGTATCGTCGAATTCCGGCGTCGGCGGCCCGGACTGATAACGGGCGTCGCTGGCCGCGAACAGCGCGTTCCGACCATCGGCCTTGCCATTGGGACCGAGGCTATAAATGATGGCAATTGCGCATTCCTTGTCCGTATTGAGCATTTCCCCCTGCAAATTGACCACCTTCAACCGGGCGGAGGAAAATCCGGTGGATAAGGCAATCGGCGAAAGCGCGTTGGCAAAGGCGGCATCCGCCCGATAGCGCCAGCGCGCGCCCCAGGGATCATTGCCGTCATTCAGCCCCAGCGACTTGAAGGGCAGCAGGTTTTCATGGGCGGATGGCGCAACGCAGGAATCGGCGGCCACGCCGTCGCCGCTCACGTCCGGACAAGGCAGATGACCATGCAGTACGGCGTATCCCAGAAGCGCCGCCTGGATTTCCGCCAGTTCCTGCGCCGCCGCCCGCCATTGCCGCGCCTCGCGCTGGGCGGCGAGCGGCAGGATGAGACCGCCCAGCAAGAGCGCCAGTATCAATAACACCACCGCCATCTCCAGCAGGGTAAAGCCTTGCGGCGGACGGACAAGGAAACGCGGCATGGATGTTTTTCTCCTTCTTCAGGCGGCGCAGGCGCGCAGATCCGCAAGGGCGCGACGGCAAACAAAGGAACGGGCGGAAGCGGCAACATCTTCCCGGCATTCTGCCGCAAACAGCGTATCCGCCGCGCCTTGGCAAGCGCAGCCTTCCAGGGTAGAGCGCAAGACGGCGCAATCGCTCCCGGCGTTTTCCAGGCAGGCGCGCAAGTTTTCGGCGCGCTGTCGGCAATCCTGTTGACCGCAGTTGGCGACGAGGCGAAAACCGGGATGGGCGGCATCCGGCCCGGCGATGCAGGCGATCCGATCGTTGCCCGCAAGTTCCAGCGTCCGGCCACCGTTTTGCAGCGTGTGGGCATTCATGCCTTCCAGGTAATTCGCCGCCAGCATCCGGTCGCCGCGCGTATCGCGCATTTGTCCGGCAAGCGCTTCGCCCGCGAAAATCACCGCGGCAGCATAGAGAACGCCATTCACGCGCAGACACTTGTCCGGCGTTGCCGCGCAATCGACGGCGGGAGCATCCGCTGGCGCGAAGCCGGGGGCGACTACGTAAAACAGGTGGTCTTTCCATTTATCCCACCAGCCGTCCTTGCTGTTCTTGCGGCTGTCATCGCCGCCCGCCACTGGCGCGAAATCCGCGCATCTTTCGGCAATGAGCAAGCGGCAGGCAACGCTGGACTGGCTGTTGGCGGCGCAGCCCGTCCAGTTGCCGAGGGCGCTGTTCAGCACATTTTGCGAACGCGCCACGGCATAGGGCGCGCGTCCGGCAAGCAGGTTTTCCTTGTCGTGGAACTTTTCATAATGAAAGGTGTCCGGCGCGCCAGCGCCCATGCTCAGGGGCGAGGCCCACGGCAGGCGTTTGCGCGCGTTGCTTTCGCCAAAGCGCATCAGGCAGGCGGCGACGCGCTGGGTCAACGCCAGAATATCCTCCGTGTCCGGGGCGCTTTCCGCGAACAGGGCGTCGGCGGGCAAGCGCGCGCGCACATGTGAAAAAAGCTCGTCGCGGGTAATCCAGAGAAGACGGTCATTGAAATCCACCCGCGCTTCGGCGGCGATGAAGCGGCTTTCGCCTTCCGCCGCGCCGTTGGGCGCGCCGTTGGCAATGCCTTTGAGGGCGTCAAGGAAGGCTTGCGCGGCGTAATCCCAACGGCATTCGCCCTTGATGTGCTGGCGCGACTGGCCTTCCAGCGGCGCGCCGGGCGCGAACAGCACGGCAACGACCTCATCGGCGAGCGGCGTATGCCCGTCCGCCGCCATGATTTTGATCAATCCCGCCGTATCCGGGTTCAACAGGTCGGCTTTCGGATTGGCCTTGTAATTGCCGGAAACGGCATACCACAGGCATTCACCGCTGCCATCCCGCGGCGGCGGCACGCCCAGGCTGCGCCAGGGAAAATGCCCGATGACGCTGACGCCTTTGCCGCCGCATGTGCCGCTTTCCGCGCCTTCGTTTTCCAACGTGTTGCCGGTGTCCGGACAAGGCAGATGACCGGGGACGAAACCTTGGCGTTCGGGACGGCTTTCCGGGTAGGCGACGGCATACCCCAAGAGCGCCTCTTTCGCCAGGAAGAGCGCTTCGGCGCTGTGCGCGTCGCGCGCGGTTTTCAGCGCCTGCGCCGACGAGGAATGCAAGAACCAGCCCAGCGCGCCCAGGGTCAACAGGAGCAAAAGCGCCAGCGCCGCCGCGCCGGATTGCCGAAAGCCAAAAGGCGGGGCGCTATTTTTGTTCACGCGCAGGTTTCCCCGGATGCGCCACGATGCTTCCGCCGCGCAGCAGTTCGTCGCGCGCGCCGCCGACGTTGCGCCAGAGATTCGCGTCCTCCGCCTGCGGCGGCAGTTCGCGCGCCTCGTCTTCCCCCTCTCGCCAGACGGTGATTGCGCCCGTGCCGCGCACGACCAGCCCTTGGTACGCCGCTGCTTCCGGCGCATCGCCGTTGTCCTTTTGCGCTTCCATCGCGGCACGCTCCGCGGGCGTATAAAACAAACGCCCCAGAGGCGGCTCCGCCCGGGACGGCAGACTGAGGACGATGCCGGACAGCAACAGGCCCAACGGGGCGAAAAGGCTTTTCATGGCGCGCCGCCTTCCGGCAATGCCTGCAAGACAAGCAATCGCGCTTCTACGGCGGGTACGGCAAAATTCGTGGGCGCGCCCGCCGCCGCTGCCGCCAGCGCCTCCCGGTATTGCTCCGCCGCCAGACGCGGCTGGCTCAGGACATCCAGGCTGACCGCCAGATTGTAACGAAAGTCGGGGTTCGTCCGATCGCGGCGGCAAGCCTCGAAATAGGCATTCTGCGCTTCCCGCCAGCGGCCTTGCGCGGCAAGGAGATTGCCGAGGGCAAAATGCGGCGTCGCCGCCTGCGGCGCTTCGGCCATCAGGTTCTTCAACCGGCCCTCCACCGCCGACGCGTCCGCCTGTCCGCTAGCGGCAGCCAGCGCCAATATGCCCGTCCGCGCCCGAATGTCCTGCGGATAGGCGTTCAACGCCGCTTGGTAAAACTGCCACGCCGCCGCGCCCCTGTCTTGCCGCAAGGCGATTTCCGCCAGTCCCAGCAAGGCTTCCAGATGATGCGGCTCGACGGCAAGCAGGGCCGAAAACTGCGCTTCCGCCCGCGCCAAATCTCCCTGCGCCAGGGCTGCCCGCGCCTGCTGTACGGCGGTTGGCGTCTCCGACGCACGGGCATGATGCACCCGCAACACGATGTCCTCCGGCGCGGACGTTTCCATCGGCCTGCGTTCCGGCGTCGCGCGCGATGGTTCCGCTTTTGCCTTTCCGGGCAGCGACGGCGCAGGATGCGCTGCGGCTTCCAGAGCGGCGTCCGCCACGACCGCTTGCGGAGACACTGCATGCGGCACGGCAGACACGGCAATCCGCCGCGATTCCAGCGCCCAGATCTGCCAGCCGAAATAACCGGACACCGCGACCAGCAGCAGGCACAAGAACCGGATCAGAAGATTGGACAATTGCGGACTCTCCACGCTTTGAGCAAGGTGAAACACCAGAAAAACCGAACAGAAGACATGCCGTCCTCTCGATATCAAAGCGCGTATTATGCAACGTCATATCCGAATTGGAAACAGGAACAGATGGGTACGCCAGGCCGGAGCATGAAAAGTGCTTCATCGTAAAACCAACTCCGGTTTGAAACCCCGCCCGTAAGAAAGGCGCTACGGTCGAAACCCCGGCCGCGTCCGGGGTTTCGACCGTAGCCATTCTCGAGGGGAGAGAAACCCCTTCCCAATGGAGTTGGACCGACAGCCCTGAAGGGCTGTCGCTGATTTTTGCTCGTCTCCAGGAGTTTCCCTCGCCCGCTCGCGGGAGAGGGGCAGCGGTTCATCCCTGAACCGTATTTTCCGGGGTGAATCGTCCCCGCATCCGCCCTCCGGGTGCCTTCTCCCCCTAAAGGGGGAGAAGGAAAACCAGGCGCTTTCCGCGACAATCCGAGACCATGAACAGGTTCTGAGGAAAAAAGCGCAAAGCGCCATCCGCCGTTGCCTTTTCCTCGCCCGTTTTACGGAAGAGGGCTTGCGCCCTGCAAAGAGTGGCCGAAGGGCGGTAGCGGCAGGCGTTCTGTTCAGCGGGCATTGCCCCGCAGGAAGCGGGGCTGTTTGTCCACTGCGATGATGTCGACAGGAATGCGCTCAGGCGCGGCTTCGCCCGCGAGAACAGCTTCAAGGAGCATACCGCCCAGGCGCGCAAAAAACGAGAACAGGACGCTCACGCGGGAGGCTTCGCGCCTTGCCAGCAGAACGCCGCCCGCGAAGACGACGCAACTGGCGCAGATCAGGACAAAATGCCAAAACCCGCGCCAGTCGAAATCGATGATGCCGATCGTATCGAAAAGCGCAAAACAGATTCCCGACAATATCCAGAAGAAAGCCAGTGTGCATCCCGCGACGATCAGGCTTGCCAAGGCTCCCAGCGTGGATTCGACCCAGCGGGAATACGCCGGGGACGCCGCGCCCGCGGCAATGGCGGGAACGGCAAGGATAATGGCAATCGAGAACAACAGCGCGTCTACGATCAGGCGCGCGGGATCCTTGGCGTTTTCGATGAGCCAGCCCTGATAGAGGCCGATGGCGGCGATGATTGCCGCCGCCGCCGCGAGGATGCGCCACTGCCGCCGCGAGGATGCGCCACTGCCGCCGGGGCGGGGCGCTCTGGACGCAATACAGGATCAGGGGCACAAACAGGCTGGTGAGCAAGGCGGCGGTATGGAAAATGGAAACATGCTCGTCGCACACACAGATCAGAATACCCAGCAAGATGCCCTGTATGCCGCCAGTAAGAAGAAACAGCGCGCTTTGCGGGAAAGGGGAAGGAAGGGACGATTCCGGCATGTCGTGGGTTCTCCAAGGAATTCGGCTGTTATTCTACAGGCGCAATGACGAAGGGGATCGGAGTGCCGCTACTCGTCCTCCACTTGCGTCCCATTCTATCCTGACGTTCTGAAAACGGCTTTCTGCCCTTACAATGACCGCCATGCGGAGGAAAGAATGGATGGATATCGCGCGGCGGGGGAAGAAACAAAACGCCAACCGCCGGGTCTGTCCGCAAAGAAAACAAGCTGTGCCGCATCGATCGGCGGCCTGCGTCCGCCCGAAACCCATGTGGCCGCAAGCGATCTGAAACTTCACCGGAGGAGAACCGCATGACCTTGAATGAACTGCGCTACATCATCGCGCTGGCGCGGGAAAAGCATTTTGGCCGCGCCGCCGAACGCTGCCACGTCAGCCAGCCCAGCCTGTCCGTTGCCGTCAAGAAACTCGAAGACCGGCTTGGCGTCCTGCTTTTCGAGCGCATGCCCGGCGACATCCGCTTGACCCTGGTGGGCGAGCGCATCTGCGAACAGGCGGAAAAAGTGCTGCGCGAGGCCGCGCACGTCGAAGAACTGGCGCAAACCGGCAAAGACCCGCTCGCCGGCCCCCTGCGCCTGGGCGTCATCTACACCATCGCCCCCTACCTGCTGCCGCGCCTGATTCCCGTCCTGCATACAATCGCGCCACGCATCCCCTTGTTCCTACAGGAAAATTTCACCCACAAGCTGACGGAATCACTGAAAACAGGCGAACTGGACGCCATCATCATCGCCACGCCCTGCACGGAACCCGGCATTGTCGCGCGTCCGCTCTACGATGAAGCCTTCTGTGTCGCGCTTCCGGTGCGGCATTCTCTGGCCGCGCAAGAATTCATCGACAAGGCGGCGCTGGATCCCGGGCAATTGTTGCTGCTGGGGCAAGGCAATTGCTTCCGTGACCAGGTGGTTTCCGCCTGCCCGCAGTTGAGCGAATCCAGCCACATCGATCGGACGGTGGAAGGCAGTTCGCTGGAAACCATGCGCTACATGGTCGCCAGCGGCGCGGGCGTTGCCGTGGTTCCCGTCTCCGCCAGCGCCGCCTGGTCGCAGGACCCGCTGCTGGTCATCCGTCCCTTCGTCCCGCCCGCGCCCAGCCGCCGCATCATGCTCGCCTGGCGCTCCACCTACCCCCGTCCGCAAGCCATGGATATGCTGTACAACGCGGTCAAAGAGGGCGCTGACGCGCCATTCATAAACGCATTGTGAACCCGATCCTCTTGCGCCAAGGACGATGCCTGCGCCAACCTTGCTTCCCTTGACAGCGATGCATTACACCATCAAGCCGCTTTCTCCCGACGCGCACCTGTTCGAGATTACCTGCCGGGTATCGACGCCGAACACGGCGGGACAACGCTTTTCTCTGCCGACATGGATTCCCGGCAGTTATCTGATCCGGGAATTTTCCCGTCATATCGTTCGCATCCGCGCCGAAGCCGCGAGCAAGCCGGTGGCGCTGACAAAACAAGACAAGGCGACTTGGCAAGCCGCGCCCTGCAAAGGGACGCTTACCCTGATCTATCAGGTCTACGCCTATGATGTCTCGGTGCGCGGCGCGTACCTGGATCGTCAGCGCGCTTTTTTCAACGCCAGCAGCGTCTTTCTGCGCGCGCATGGACAGGAAGACGCGCCGCAACAGGTCGAATTGTTGCCGCCCGACTTTGCGCCGGACTGGCGGGCGGCGACTTCATTGGCGCGCGCCGGAGCCGCGCCGTGGGGCTTCGGCATGTATCAGGCAAAAAACTATGCCGATTTGCTCGATCATCCAGTGGAAATGGGACGTTTCACCCACATGGAATTTACGGTGGGCAGCGCTGCGCACCATCTGATCGTCACGGGCGACACGGCCTTCCGGCGCGAGCGCTTATGCCGCGATCTCGCCCGCGTCTGCGCCGGACAAATGGCGCTGTTCGCCCAGCCGCGTCTTGCCGATCCCTATCTTTTCCTGCTGGCGGTCACCGATACCGGCTACGGCGGACTCGAACACCGCAACGCCAGCGCCCTGCTCGCCGCCTGCGACGATCTGCCCGCGCCGCATCTGGCGGATGAGGAAACGCCGGAAAACTATGTACAACTCCTGGGGCTTTGCAGTCACGAATACTTCCACCGCTGGAACGTCAAGCGCATCCGCCCCGCCGAGCTTGCCGCCCCCGATGACCAGCGGGAAACCTACAGTCGCCTCCTGTGGTTCTTCGAGGGCGTCACTTCCTATTACGACGATCTTTGCCTGGTTCGCGCGGGCGTCATCGATGAGAAACGCTATCTGGGCCTGCTCGCCAAAACCCTGAGCCAGGTGCGAAACACCCCGGGACGAGCGGCGCAAAGTCTGGCCGAATCCTCGTTTGACGCCTGGATCAAGTATTATCGCCCGGACGAGAACAGCCCCAACACCGGCGTCAGCTATTACCACAAGGGCGCATGGGTCGCGCTGTGGCTGGATTTACGCCTGCGCCGGAAGAAAGGCGTCTGTCTCGATGATCTGCTGCGCCGCTTGTGGCGCGATTACGGCAGCATGGACAAGGGATTAACGGAGGCCGATATTTACGCCGCTGTCGCCGCCCTGGGCGGCGATGCCCTGGCGCGAACGTTGCGGGCTGCCGTGGAAGGAACGCACGACCTGCCGCTGGAAAGACTGTTGACGCGGGCAGGCGTCAAGCTCGTCTGGCAGGCGGAAAATGACGGCAAGACGCCTTGGCTGGGTTTGCGGCATACGCTGGCCGAGGGAAAAATCCGCATCCGCCATGTGCTTGCCGCTTCTCCCGCCGAACGGGCCGGACTGGCGGCAGGCGATACCTTGCTCGCGCTGGCGGGGCGCGAAGTCACGGCGCAGAACCTGGAATCCCGCCTCACCCGTCTTACCGTCGATACGCCGGTCGAATGCCATTATTTCCATCGCGGATTGCTGTGCGCCACCACACTGACGCCCCAGCACCCACCCGCCAACACCGCCCTCCTGACCCCCCTTCCCGGCAAATCGGCACGGGAGAAACGCCAGGAATGGCTGGGAGCGCGGCGGCTCTAAATATGGGACGGACGGCGGCAACCGCAGCAAGAAATTAGCGGCAGCCCTTCAGGGCTGCCGGTCCAACGTCATCGGGAAGGGGGTTCTTTCCCCTCCCCAGTGGCTACGGTCGAAACCCCGGTCGTAAGAATGGGGTCTCAACCTTCGCGCCTTTCTTACGGGCGGGGTTTCAAACCGGAGTTGGTTTTACGAGCAAGGCGTCTGGAACAGGGTGCCGGGAGTTGCTCCCCCTCTCCCGGCGCTAAAGCGCCACCCTCTCCCGCAAGCGGGAGAGGGAAAAAACAGGCATTCATGCGATTGCTCTGGCAGTCCTCGCCGCCTTTCAGAAAACCGGTAACGCCGGTTTTGGTTCCGGCGAATCGTCAAGCCTCGCCTGATCATCTGCCGGAATAAATCGGATAGCACTGAGTGTTTTGTTTTTCCATGCTTCGAGCGCTTGTACCGGAGTTCGATGTTCCAGGGCGCGTCGTGGAATGTGATGGTGATGGACGGCCAGCTTGCCGCTGGCGAAAGAATCCGTGGGGCCGAACCCCACGGAACGGGGGAAAAATGGAAGCAAGCGACACGCGCTCGTCGACACCCATGGCGTCCCGCTGTCCCTTGTCGTCAGCGGAGCCAATCGGCACGGGCGCGGGGCGCTGACAGGAGAAGGCGCGGCTTGCGTTTTGTTGCACGTCTGCGGTCAGGGAAGCGCGAGCGATGGATTGAGCGTATATACGCCGGTCAGACTCGCTTCCGCCAGAACATGTCCGCGCATGGCCTGGCGTACGCTGGAAGCAGTCAGCCGCTCGTGCACGGAGAGGCGTTCCACATCCAGCGCGTACAGCGTAAAAATGTAACGATGAATGCGTGCGTCATTCCACGGCGGACAGGGGCCATCGTAGCCATAATAATCGCCGCGCATATCACGGTCATCGTTGAACCAAGCGGTGTAATCGTTGATGCCCTGGCGCGCGTCCAAAGCGGCGTTCGGCCCTGGTTTGCCGCGCGGAGTGACGGTGGAAGAAAACGCGCCCGCCGCGATTTCACGCAGATCGGACGGCAGATCGATCAGCACCCAATGAATGAATTCCACGCGCGACAAATCGGCGGCCACTGTGCGGCCTTCCTGATTCACGTCGTCGCCTTGGCTGGGCGCGTCCGGATCATGGCAGATGAGCGCAAAGCTTTTAGCCGCGAGAGGCACGCCGTTCCAGGAAAGATGCGGATTCCGGTTCTGGCTCAAGGTCACGTGATTGGCGGCATCCGGAATGGCAAAGGCAAATTCGTCGGGAATGCGCTCGCCCTCCGCGAAGCTTTGGCTGGAAAGTTGCATGCTCTTCTCCTTTCAAATCAATCGGACTCGGCTGCCCGACGGCGGAAATCAGCCAAGCGAAATCCGAGCGCCCATAGTGTAGCGAAATAAACGCCCGCGCTCGCCGCCACCAGCAGACTCAAATGTAAAAGGCGCGTAAAAAGCGCGTATTGCAGCCAGTCTTGCGTCTTTCCCATGCCAAAAAACAATACCAGGAACATGACCGCCAGGGCACATGCCAGTTTTGCCATGAATTTTCCCCAGCCGGGTTGCGGCGTATAAATCCGCTGGCGGCGCAAGCCGCGATACAGCAAACCCGCGTTCAGGCAGGCCGCAAGACCGATGGACAAAGCCAGTCCGGCGTGTCCCAGGCGAATCTCCCGCCGATGCAGGACGATGTGACGCAGGGCGTCAAGGGAAAAATCCAGATCGAAGGACAGCCATCCCAATCCCAGCAGAAAACCCAGATTCATCAGTTGCGTGACCGAAAGACTGATGAGCGCGATTTTGACCGGAGTGCGGACATTCTGTCGCGCATAGAACCCAGGCGCCAGCACCTTGATCAGGATGATCCCGGTCAACCCGAAACTGTAGGCCACCAATGCCTGTCGCGTGGCATCCACATCCTTGGCGGAAAATTCGCCATGGAAAAACAAGGTGGCGATAAGCGGCGCGGCAAGCATGGCCAGCCCCAGCGCTGCGGGCAAGGCCAGCAACAAAGTCAGGCGCAGACCCCAGTCCAGCAAGGCGGCATACTCGCGGTTGTCCGCGTTGGCGTGGCACCGGGCAAGCGAGGGCAGCAAGATGGATCCCAAGGCGACGCCCAGAAGCCCGGCAGGGAATTCCATCAGGCGATCAGCGTAATACAGCCAGGAAACACTGCCTGCCGCCAGAAAAGAAGCAAACAGGGTATTGATCAGCAGACTGACCTGGGAAACGGAAACCCCCAGCACCGCCGGAGCCATCAGTTTGACGATACGCCGCACCCCCGCGTCTTTCCAGGCGCGGACAAGATTGAAAGAAGGGCGCGGCAACATGCCGATGCGAAACAACGCCAGAATCTGCAACGTCAATTGCAGCGCCCCGCCAATGAACACCGCCCAAGCCAGCGCCAGTACCGGCGGATCGAAATACGGCGCGGCAAAAAGCGCCATGCCGATGAAACTCAGGTTGAGCAGCACCGGCGTAAAGGCGGGAATGGCAAATCGGCTCCAGGTATTCAATATGCCCGCCGCCATCGCCGTCAGGGACATGAAGAAAATGTAGGGGAAAGTAATGCGGGTGAGCGTGACGGTCAGCGCGAACTTGCCGTCCTCGGCGGCGAACCCTGGCGCGGAAATCCATACCAGCGCGGGCGCGGCCAGCACACCCAGAACGGCAACGCCCAAAAGAACAAGGGAAAGCAGCGTGGCGGTATTGTCGAGCAGAACGCGTGTACGCGCTACCCCCTGAAGATTCTTGCATTCGCCCAGAATCGGCACGAACGCCTGCGAAAACGCGCCTTCGGCAAACAATCGCCGCAACAGGTTGGGAAGTTTGAAAGCGACGAAAAAAGCATCGGTCAGACTCCCCGCGCCAAAGGATCGGGCAATGACGAAATCCCGCGCGAACCCCAGCACACGCGACAACAACGTCATGCCACTCACCGTGACCAAGGCGCGCAGGAGATTCACGATTCAGACGGCAGGCAACAGGAGAGACAAAACCGCATGATCACGCTTCGCGTTTCCCATGAAAAGACGGGATGTCCGGGCATCCGGGCCGTCATCTGTCCTCTGATCCCGGATCGCGGGCGAGGAGTTGGGTTACGCCTTCGCGTACGCTGACTCGTCCGTCCAGCACCTCGGTGACTACGGCGGTGATGGGCATCTCGATGCCCAGGCGCGCGGCAAGGCGCTGCGCCTCCCGCGCCGCGGGCACGCCTTCCGCGACATGACCGAGATCGGCCAGTGCCTGCTTGAGCGGCAATCCGGCGGCAAGATCGTGACCGATGCGCCGATTGCGGGAAAGGTCGCCGGTACAGGTGAGAATC
The DNA here is from genome assembly GCA_031259605.1 of Zoogloeaceae bacterium. Classification (GTDB taxonomy): domain Bacteria; phylum Pseudomonadota; class Gammaproteobacteria; order Burkholderiales; family Rhodocyclaceae; genus Azovibrio. The sequence goes on along the minus strand of JAIRLE010000063.1, from coordinate 4,893 downwards.
AAATCGCCCATGCCCGCCAGTCCCAAAAAAGTATCCCTTTTTGCGCCCAACGCCACGCCCAGACGGGCGATTTCGGCCAGACCACGCGTCATCAGCGCGGCACGGGCGTTCAAGCCCAGTTTCAGTCCATCGCAGACGCCGGTGGCGATGGCCAGCACATTCTTCAGCGCGCCGCCGACTTCCACGCCAATCAGGTCGTCGCTGACGTAAATTCGCAATTGTCCGCCATGCAGCTTGATCGCCATGTCGCGGGCAAAAGCGCCATCCGTGGAAGCCAACGCCAGCGCGGCGGGCAGTCCCGCCGCCACCTCCTGCGCGAAACTGGGGCCGGAAAGCGCGCCGCCCGCCAGATGCGGCAATTCTTCGGCAAAGACTTCATGCGGCAACTTGCCCGCGCCCGCCTCGAACCCCTTGCAGACCCAGAGCAGGGGAACACGCACCCGCAATTCCGCCAGTTGCCGCAGGACAGGACGCAAACCGACAATGGGCGTGGCGACGATGAGTATCTCCGCATCCGCAATCGCCGCCGCCAGATCGTCTTCAAAGCGCAAGGCTTCCGGCAGGGCAAAGCCGGGCAGGAAAGCGCGATTTTCCCGGTATTGGCGCATATCGGCGATCAGTTTTGCCTCTCGCGCCCAGAGCGTCACGCGATGCCGCGCCGCAAAAGCCATCGCCAGCGCGGTGCCCCATGCTCCGGCAGCCAGTACGCTGATATTCATGACGCCCTATAGCCCCCAAACCTGCATCATGCGGACAAAGCCGCTGGCACCGTCTCGATGCCGCACCTTTGCCCAGCCGGGGGGGGCACCTTCCAGCAATTCCAGCGCCACCCATTTATCCGCCTGGAACACCAGCGCCGCGTCCTCATTGGCGGCCTGACGCACTTCCGCCCGATCCGCCGTGACCACCACCATGCGCCGCGCCGTCAGCGCCGGATTCGCTATCCAGGCAATGCCGCCTTCCGCGTCGCGCACCTTCGTCCAACCCTCGATCTGTATCAGCACTTCCAGCGGCGTTCCGGTCTTGACCAGATACAGCTTTTTCCCCTGAGCCGACGGCGCGTCATAAAGAATGGCGGCCACCGCCGAAACAGAACGATATTCCTGCGCTCCGGCAAGACCGCCCCAAAGCGCGGCGGCAACCAGCGTAATGACAGATAAAAAACGCGGCACGATGAATGCTCCTGAAAGGGAAGACGCGAAACTTATTGCAAGGCGGCGCCGTCAGGACGGTCTTCCGCCGCCGCCTTGCGTTCCCGCAGACCTTGTCGGTAGAGCGCCTCGAAATTGATCGGCTGCAACAATACGGGCGCAAACCCGGCACGCACCGTGGCGTCGGAAATGACTTCGCGCGCATAGGATTGCAGGATGTTGGGACAGGCCACCGCCAATAGCGGCCCGATCTCATTTTCCGGCACGTTCATGATGCGGAAAATGCCCGCCTGGCTGACTTCCACCAGGAACATGGTCTTGTCGCCCAGTTTGGCGGTCACGGTCACGGTCAACGTGGCGTCGAACGCGCCTTCGCCCAGCGGCGCGCCGCTGTTGTTCACCTGGATGGACACGTCGGGCGCGCCATGTTCCAGGAAAACCTGGGGCGCGTTCGGCACTTCCAGCGAAAAATCCTTGACGTAGATTTTCTCGATCCCGAATACCGGAACCTGCTGCTGGTCTGGCTGCGCCGGCTGTGGTTTTTGTTCTTCCATGAAATCCCTTTCCTTTTTTAAAAAAATCAAAGCCCCAGCAAAGGGGTGAGCTTGCCTGCGCGATCCAGCGCATACAGTTCCTCGCAACCGCCGACATGGGTATCGTCGATATAAATCTGCGGCACGGTGCGGCGTCCGGTTTCCCGTATCATGCGTTCCATTTCCTCCGGTCGCAGATCGATGCGAATTTCCTCGATCTCGCGCACGCCGCGCTGGGTCAGCAAGCGCTTGGCGCGTATGCAGAAGGGGCAAACCGCCGCCGTGGTATACATGCGGACGCGACTCATGCCTTCTGTTCCCGCGCCATGGGCAGTCCCGCGCGCTCCCAGGCCGGAACGCCGCCATCCAGGCAAGCCAGATCCGTGAATCCCTGTTTTTTCAGGAGCGCAGAAGCCCGCCCGGAACGCACACCGGAAGAACATACCAGAATCAGCGGCTTTTCCTTCAGCGCCGCCAGCTCGGCAACGCGCCCGGCAAGCTCCTTCAGGGGAATGTTGCGCGCGCCCGGCAAATGCCCGCCCGCAAACTCATGCGCCTCGCGCACGTCGATGATCTCGGCGTTGTCATGGTTGATGCGCCGCGTCGTCTGCTGCGCGCTCAACAGTCTTCCCGTCTGGAGAAGTCCCGGCCAGAACAGCATCAGGCCGCTGACCAACGCAATGACAATGGTAAAAATGTTGTTCTGGATGAATTCCACGGACACTTGGCAGGACTCCAACAAAAAATCAAACGCCCGTCCCGGCGCAAAGAGACGAAACAATGGCGGCACATTATAAAGGAGTTGCGTCATCCTTGCGGACAACAATTGCGGCAACGCAGGGCAATCGCATGAATGTCGTCATCGTATTTTCGGTTCGCGCAGACGCAAAAATCAAGGCGTCTGGAACAACGCGCCCAAGCGCAATACCCTCTCCCGGCGCTAAAGCGCCACCCTCTCCCGCAAAAGCGGGAGAGGGGAAAACCTTGCGCCTTTCTCTCTTCCCGCGCAGTGGGCGAAGGGGAAAACGGGCATTCATGCGATTGCCCTGCGCGGCAACGGCGGCGGCGTTTCGGCCTGTGATAGAATCCCATCCTCTCGCGGACTTGTCCGCAACGCCGGAAGAGATGCGCCGGAAGCGTGGCAGAGCGGTTGAATGCACCGGTCTTGAAAACCGGCAATGGGTAACCATTCGTGAGTTCGAATCTCACCGCTTCCGCCGGAACGCGCCAGCAAGAAATTAGCGGCAGCCCTGAAGGGCGGGGTTTCAAACCGGAGTTGGTTTTACGATGAAAAATGGCGGATTTCAGGAATCGGCGCTGCGGGAGGTAACAAAAAGGACGGCGCCGAGAATAAAGGCAGCGCCCAGAAATTCGGGGAATCCCGGCTTTTCCCCCAGAATCAACATGCCGCCGGCGACGCCGACCAGTGGGGTGAGCAGCGAAGAGAGCGAGGAAACCGCGACCGGCAGTTTCAACACGAGGTAGTTCCACGCCCAGGAACAGAGCATTCCGGAGATGAAGGTCATGTAGAGAAAGCCCAGCATGGGACTCGCGCCGGGATGCGGCCAGGAGACGCCCTCGAAAAGAAACGCGGCGAGCATCAGGGGCAAGCTCCCCAGCGTCATCATCCAGCCGACGAACACATAGGGCGGCATGACCACGGGAAAACGCTTGATGGAGACAACCCCGACCGCCCAGGAAACGGCAGCGCCCAGCATCAACGCCGATCCCGCCAAAGCGCCATCCAGGGAAAAGCGGCTCGCCATCAGGGCAAAAACTCCCAGACTGCCCAGGATCAGCCCCACGAGGCGGCGGCGGCCCAAGGTTTCATGCAGCCAACAGACGGAAAGCAACACGCTCCACACCGGCATGGTAAAAGCCAGGAGCGCCGCCCGTCCGGAGGGCAGGAGGAGAACGCCGTAAGCGGAAAAAGCGCCCCAAAGGGTGATGTTCCAAAGGGAAAGCCAGCAGAGGATTTTTATCTCCCCTTGCGCCGGACGGATGGATCGTCCCTTCATGCGCGCCATCAGCAAGAGACCCAAGCCGCCCAGAAAGGTGGACGCGCCGCGCAGCCAGAAAGGCGGAATCGCGGGCATGGCGCTCTTCACCACCTGCCAGTTCAGCCCCCAAAGAATCGCCACTGCCAGGAAAAGGCAAAAATGAAAGGGTGTGGGAGAGGAATGTTCGTTCATCGGTTTGCTGTGTGAAATGTTTGATTTTCCTTCTTCCCTTCATTCGCAGATGACGGCAGGGGCGCGCGCCCACGGGAATCGGACCCACTCCGGTTTGAAACCCCAATCTCCAAGACGGCGCGAAGCTTGGTTTCGACTGCAACTGCGGGTGAAGGGGAGAGAGAAACCCTTTTCTCATGCTCTGATCAGGCAGGCGTGGCGAACTTTAGCCCAACAATGCCAGCGACAATGAGCGTGACGCTTATGAGCCGCGCCGTGTTTACCTGCTCGCCAAACAATACGATACCCAGTATAACCGTCCCAACCGTTCCAACTCCAACCCAGACAGCGTATGCGGCGCCAACGGGAAGCGATGTCATGGCAATGCCAGCAACCGAAGACTGATGATGATTGCCAGTACCGTACCGACCGTAGGCCACAACCGGGTAAAGCCTTGCGTGTATTTCAACCCGATCGCCCAGCCGATCTCGAACAGTCCCGCGATAACAAGAATGATCCAAGCCATGTCTTTCCCTTTCACGAATATCGGGATCATCCCGATGTATGCTGGAACGATGAGTCCGCCCTTGTTTCTTTGCGGCGGCCTGGCGTTCAAGCCCAGCCGACGGCAGGCTTTCCCTGGTCATGACCGCTCACCGCCGTTGTTCGATCCAGAAGGCCAGCCCTTGCGCGTCGAGATCCATATCCACCGCCAGCACGGGCTTGAGCCATTCGCGGCTCTCGGCGGGCGCTTCGGCGAGCAGGTAGCGTTCGATGCTGGCGTGGATGGCTTCCTTCCGGGCTTTTCCCTCTCCCGGCGCGGCTTCGGCAAGGGAGACGAAAGCGTCGATCCGGCGCAGCAAATCCACGCTCAGGCGTTCCACATCGTCCACGCGGCTGAAATGCGTGAGGTACATCGCCTCCGGCTCAAGTGCGAGCAAGCGATGGATCGAGGCTTTCATCGCTTCGGGATCGAACTGGGTCGGCGTGGTGGCGGGGGTGAGGAAGGGCGCGCCGCTCACGCCCATCTCGCGGTAG
>JAIRLE010000062.1 GCA_031259605.1 Zoogloeaceae bacterium | reverse complement strand
GAAACCCCTTCCCAATGGAGTTGGACCGACAGCCCTGAAGGGCTGTCGCTAATTTTTGCTGATCCCGGATTGCCGTGGGAAGCACGGTTTTTTTCCCTCTCCCGGCGCTAAAGCGCCACCCTCTCCCGCAAGCGGACGAGGGGAAAATGGGCATTCATGCGATTGCCTTGACAAACGACAACGAGCTGGCAGTTCTGTTAGAATCTCCGACTTTCATCCGGGCCGCATGACCATGACCGCTCAGATTCTCGATGGCAAAACGCTGGCGCAGACCTTGCGCGCCGGATTCAGGAAACGGGTTGACGCCTTGGCCGCCCAGGGGCATCGTCCCGGATTGGCGGTGATTCTGGTGGGCGAGGATCCCGCTTCAAAAGTGTATGTAAATAACAAGGTCAAGGCGTGCGAGGATGCGGGGTTGTATTCCGAAAAACTGGTCTATCCCGTGAATGTCGCGCCCGCCGTGGTGCTGGACAAGATCGCCGAACTGAACGCCGACCCGAAAGTGCACGGCATTCTGGTGCAGCTTCCCCTGCCCGCTCATTTCGCTGAAGCCGCCGTGCTGGAAGCGATAACGCCCAAAAAGGACGTGGATGGCTTTCACGCCGAAAACGTCGGCGCGCTGGCGCAGGGCAATCCGTGTTTCATTCCCTGCACACCATACGGCGTGATGAAAATGTTCGAGCAGGGCGGAATTGATCTTTCCGGCAAGGAAGCCGTGGTGATCGGGCGTTCCAACATTGTCGGCAAGCCGATGGCGTTGCTCTTCATCAACGCGGGCGCGACGGTGACGGTATGCAACTCGCGCACCGAAGACCTGAAGGCGCATACCCGCCGCGCTGACATTCTCGTCGCCGCCGTCGGCAAGCCTCGCTTCGTGACCGCCGACATGCTCAAGCCCGGCGCGGTAGTCATCGATGTGGGCATCAACCGCCTGCCGGACGGCAAACTCTGCGGCGACGTGGATTTTGACGCGGCGAAGGAAGTCGCCAGCCAGATTACGCCGGTGCCTGGCGGCGTCGGGCCGATGACCATCACCATGCTGCTGGCGAACACCATCGAAGCGGCGGAACGCGAGGCCGGATAAGCAAGAAATTGGCGGCAGCCCTTCAGGGCTGCCGCTCCAACGTCATTGGGAAGGGGTTTCTCCCCTCGATAATGGCTACGGTCGAAACCCCGGCCGCAAGAATGGGGTCTCAACCTTCGCACCGCCCCGAAGGGCGGGGTTTCAAACCGGAGTTAGTTTTACGATGAAACGCAAGGTTGCCGTCATCATTGGGTCGGACAGCGATCTGTCCGTGGTTTCCGGCGCGATCAAACAATTGAAGGAATTCGGCATTCCTTTTGAAGCGCGCGTCATCTCGGCGCACCGTACCCCCACGCAGGCGGAAGCCTTCGCCCGTGGTGCGGCGGACGCCGGTTTCGGCGTCATCATCGCGGCGGCAGGCAAGGCGGCGCATCTGGGCGGCGTCATCGCCGCGTACACGACGCTGCCGGTCATTGGCCTGCCGATCAAATCTTCCACCCTCGATGGTCTCGACAGCCTGCTTTCCATCGTGCAGATGCCGCCGGGCGTTCCCGTCGCTACCGTCGCCATCGACGGCGCGCAAAACGCCGCCATCCTCGCCGCGCAGATTCTCGCGCTCTCCGACGCCACGCTCGCAAAAACCCTCAAGGCGCACAAAGCGGCGATGGCGGAAAAAGTGCTGGAAAAAGACCGGAAACTGCAAGCGGAAGCAGGGAAGCTGTAGGCGCCTGTTCCTATCCGCCGCCCCTCTCCCAGCCTTCGGCCACTCCATCCCACAAGTGGAAGAGGGTAATTTGTTTTCCCCGGAACGGCCTTCCGCCCGCAGGGAGTTGCTGCCCGCAAGGGCTATTCCTTGATTTTCGGGTCGTTGGCGGCCTTGTTCTTGGCGGCGTTGCCTTTTTCCAGCGCCCAGTTGATTTGCCATTGCTGGGCGATGGAGAGGATGTTGTTGACCACCCAGTAGAGCACCAGTCCGGCGGGGAAGAAGAAGAACATGACGCCAAAAACCAACGGCATGATGAGCATCATCTTCGCCTGGATGGGGTCTGGCGGCGTGGGATTCAAGCGCGTCTGGATGAACATGGAGGCCATCATGATCACCGGCAGCACATAGTAGGGATCGGCGGCGGAAAGATCCTTGATCCAGAAAATCCAAGGCGCGTCGCGCATTTCCACCGCGCCCAGGAGTACCCAGTAGAGCGCGATGAAGACGGGGATCTGCACCAGTATGGGCAGGCAGCCGCCCAGCGGATTGACTTTCTCCGTCTGGTAGAGCTTCATCATTTCCTGGTTCAGCCGCGCCTTGTCGTTGGCGTAGCGTTCCTTCAATTGCATCAGCTTGGGCGTCAGCGTCCGCATTTTCGCCATGGATTTGTAGGAAGTGGCGGAAAGCGGATAAAACATCAGTTTGATGAGGATGGTGAGCGCGACAATCGACCAGCCCCAGTTGCCGATCAGGGTATTGATGAATTCCAGCACCCAGAAAATCGGCGCGGCGATGATGTGCAGCCAGCCGTAATCCACCACCAGTTCCAGTCCTGGCGCGACCTGTTTCAGCGCCGCCTGTTCCTGCGGCCCGGCAAACAGCGGCACACTGACGCGGCGCGTCTCGCCGGGCGCGACAACCACGGCGGGAAGAATCACGCCCGCCGCGAAAAGATTGCTGTTGGCGTCGCCCAGCCGACGCATGTAGAACTCGCGCAGGGTGTCGCCCTGTGGCGCCCAGGCGCTGACGAAATAATGCTGCACCATCGCCAGCCAGCCGTTGTTCGCGGTCTTGGCGAATTTCGCCTTGTTTTCGGCAATCTCCTTGTACTGCACCTTCTGGTATTTTTCGGCCTCGGTATACACTGCCGCGCCATAGAAAGTGGAAAGCATGAAGGAGTTGCCTTCCGGCGCGATGTCGTCGCGCTGCAACTGGAAGTAGGCTTCCGTCTGTATCGGCGCGGTGCCGGTGTTTTCGATTTCCCAGGCGATATCGATCAGGTAGGAATTGCGATGGAACGTATACACCTTGACCGCGCGCGCGCCATTCGTTTCCGGCGCGGCCAGCCGCACTTCCAGCGTGTCTTCGCCTTCTTCCAGTGCGCGCGGGCCGGGGACGGGCGTCAACAGGGTCTTGTGATTGGGCAGGCCGTCGCCCGTCAGCCCGCTCTGGGCGGCGTAACGGTGGTTATCGTTGAAGAGGGTGAACCGCTGGCTTTTGTCTCCCTGCGCGCGAAAACGCTGCAATTCCAGCCACACCAGATCGCCGCCCAGAGTGGAAATTTCCACACGGGCAAGGTCGGTGTCGACGAAGACGCTTTCGGCAATCAGCGCATCCGGCGGCGCGGCAGGTTCGGCGTTTTCGCGCGCCTGCGCGGCGGCTGCCTGTTGCAGGGCGCTGCTCGGCTGCGGAATCTGCGCGTCGATCGATGATGCCGCCGACGGCGCGGCGGCGGGTATGCCGGAAGCGTCCGCAGCGCTGGCCGGAGCCGTTGCCGCAGGCGGGTTCTGCTCGCGCTGCCAGGCATCCCAGAGCATCATCAGGGAGAACACGAAAACGAACAGCAGCGCCAAACGTCGAATATCCATGAACACGACTTTCAAGAAATCAGGGGACGGGATCAAACCCGCCGGGGTTCCAGGGATGGCAGCGCCCCAGCCGTTTGATGGCCAGCCAGCCGCCCCGCAGAACGCCATGTTTTTGCACGGCTTGCCGCGCATATTCGGAACAGCCGGGATAAAAACGGCAGTTCCGCCCCAGAAAGGGACTGAGCGCGTACTGGTAGACGCGCAGAAGAAAAAGAACGAGCCAGCGCATCAGGCGGTTTTTTCGCCTCCCCGCGCCGCGCCGGAGCGGGTTTCGATCTTTGCCAGCAGTTGCCGGATTTCCAGCGCCAACGTCCGCCGCATGTGGCGGTCCGGTTTTTGCATCTTGACAAAGAGACGCAGCACCAGATCGCGGGCGGGCAGTTGCGCGCGCCTCTGGCGAAAGGCTTCGCGCGCCAGGCGCTTGAGACAGTTGCGCCCCACCGCGCGGCGCATGAATTTCTTGCCCATGACCAGACCCAGACGCGCGGACGAACCTGGGCCGGATGGACGGCATTCGCCATAATGCAGCAGAAAATGCGCGCCGCGCAACGCGCGGCGAAAAGCAAAGACGGAAGTATACGCGTCCGCCCGGATCAGCCGATAACAACGAGGAAAAGAACGCGCGCCGGAAAGTTCGAGCGAAGGCGGCGTCATGGAAGACTTGCCCATACGGAGCGTAGCCCCCGAGTCAGACACCCAGCCGCTGCCGTCCCTTGGCGCGCCGGTTGGCAATCACCCTGCGCCCGCCCTTGGTACGCATCCGCACGAGAAAACCATGCGTCCGCTTGCGGCGGACGACGGAAGGTTGATAGGTGCGCTTCATCATCTTCTCCTTCGAGCACTGAAAAACGCGCAATTACACATTGAGAGAGGAAGTCTTGTCAAGTTTGAACAATTTTCCGGGCGTAATTCCTCAGAGCCTGTTCAT
>JAIRLE010000016.1 GCA_031259605.1 Zoogloeaceae bacterium | reverse complement strand
GTACTTGTTCAACATCGCCTCCTGTTGCCAGTTCCTGGCGTGTATGGCATAACGGTTGTCAATGGCCTTGTGGCTTCTACAGCGCTTTTTGCCTTGTCGTTTGGGATTCCTGCCGCTTGAAATGCCTCATAGATTTCCAGTTCCATGATGCTGTCCTCCTGTGGCTGTGTGCAGCCTAGCACAAAAAATGATGTTGTCTGCCCTGGTTGGCGGTCGTTTGGCCTGGCGCTGACTGCTTGCTCGTCGCTCAAGGTCTGGTTGCTGTTCCTGGCCTGGGCATGTCAGCCGCGGCTGATTTTTGCCGCGGCGAGGAGCGATTGCAGCAGTCCGTCGGCGGCGTCTTCCACCATGTCGATGACCACATCGAAGCCGTAGCCCAAGCCGTAGTAGGGATCGGGCACCTCGTCGTCGTCGAAGTTTTTGGCAAAGGGCATGAGCAGGCGGATTTTCGCGCACTCTGCCGGAGTACTCATCTGGCGCAGGTTATCCAGGTTGACCTTGTCCATTGCCAGCACCAAATCAAAATGCTGGAAATCCCGCGGCGTCACCTTGCGGGCGCGCATCGCGGAAAGATCGTAGCCGCGCGCCGCCGCCGCCCGCTGGGTGCGCGAGTCCGGCGCTTCGCCGACGTGGTAGCCGTGCGTGCCGGCGGAATCCACCTCGAATTCCTTTTCCAGCTTGCGCTGTTGCAAGAACTTGCGAAACACGCCCGCCGCCGTCGGTGAACGGCAAACATTCCCCATGCAGACAAACAACACCCGATACTTCCTCGCCCTGTCGCGGAAAGGAATTACATGCTCTTTTTTCCGCGGGCGAACGGTACTCGCCATGATGCGTTCCTTTCTCGATGTGTGTTCAAGCCTTGAAGCGTCTCACGATTTGCCGCATCTCGTCTGACAGTTCCTTCAGATCCTGGATGGCGGAAACCGTGTTGTCGATTGCGTTGCCATTTTCTTTCGACATGGCGGCAATGGTTTCGATGCTGCCCGCGACCTCGCCAGAAACCAGACGTTGCCGGTCGGTAGCCGCGGTGATGTGGATCAGCCCCTCACGAACCGCCTGCACCGAGTCGCTGGCGCCTTGCAGGATGTTTGCGACTTCCCGCGCGAAGGCATCGCTGCGCGACAGATTGCCGATGTTCTGGGCAATGATGTCCTTTACCATGGCGGACTGACGGGACAAGTCTGCGGTAACGCGGTTAATGGCGCCAACCGAATGCGCGGATTTTTTCGCGAGCTTGCGCACTTCGTCCGCCACCACGGCAAACCCCCTGCCCATTTCACCCGCCCGCGCCGCTTCGATGGCAGCGTTCAGCGCCAGCAGATTGGTCTGCTCGGCGACCTCCCGGACTTCCTGCGTCATGACGCCAATGGCCTCGGTACTCCGCACAAACTCATCGATGGCGCGCGTCATTTCACTGAAGGTCGCCTTGACTTGGGACATTTCGGCAAGCAAGGCTTCAAGGCTCTGGTTGCCCGCCTGGGTGCGTTCGCGCGATTCTTCCGATTGTTGCCGCACCTGTTCGGCGGACTGGGCGATAGCGGCGATGGAAGCCACCAGTTCTTCCACCGCGCCTGCCGCCGCGATGGATTTTTCATCCTGCACGCGCGAGCTTTGCATGACCTGTCCGGCGCTTTCCGCCAGCGCATGCGCCTTGCCGGAAACCTGTAGCGCGGCGGCGGCGATTCGGCGCACCAGGGCGGCGAAGTTCGCCATCATTTCATTGAACACCTGCGCGGTCTGGCCGATTTCGTCCTGGCTTTCGATGTTCAGTTGCCGCGTCAGGTCGCCTTCGCCGCGGGCAATGTCGATCAGTCCGTTACGCAGCTTGTTCATCGGTTGGCTGACCACGACCTTGCTGATCCAGTAGATCAGTCCCAACAACAACAGACTGACCATGAAGGCAACGGCCATCAACTGAATCCGCAACGTGGTAATGGCGGCGGCCACGGATTCCAGGGAAATTCTCATGCTGACCACGCCCAGCACGGTGTTTTCCTTCACGAAGTGGCAGGTCAGACAGTTCTTGCCGAGATAGTTGCTCTCCGCCTTGGTGGGATTGACCACGCGCAGGGCGGGATGCCCGTCTTCATCAATGACAGAAACATAGGATTCGCCGGAACGCATGACTTCCTGCTCCACCGCGTCCATTTGCGTCGCTCTTGGATCGCGCCCGTAAAGTTTGGCAACCTCTTCGCTGCGCACCACGGTCAGCTCATGGATGATGGAAAGTTCCCGGATCTGTTCCAGAAAATCCTTCCGCTCTTCCGGCGTTCCGCCATTCATCATCGCGGTCAGTCCCGCCATTGTCATGTCATGGATGTTCTGGGAAAAACTTTTGGCCTGTTCAATGGCGGTTTCCAGATTCTTGCGGCTTTCCCAGGCGATGATGCCCGTCCACGCCACGATCAATACCAGCCAGATGGCGGTCGTCAGGCGAATCCAGATTTTCCAGTCCCTTATGCGTCGTTTCATGTTGTATGTTTTCCGGTTTCCCGAAATTATAAGGCAGGAGACGGAGGACAGAGAGGTTTGCGGCTTCGCCGGAAGGACCACTGCCCTCCCGGCCTTCGGCCGCCCTCTCCCCGATGGGGAGAGGGAGACACTCAGTTTTTTGTACCCTGAGTCACGCGCAGCAAACGCCGCAGGATTTCCTCGCCGGGCATCTCCGGCGTGTAATCCGTCCAGCCATAGGCGGCGGCGACGGCTGCGTCCAGCTCGCGGTGCGCCAGGTCGAGCCAGGCCGGGCGCTGGTTGTAGAGCTTCGTCAGCGTGCGTTCCCTGAGTTCGGCCTCGAAGCCGGGTTTGGCGGCGGGACGCCTGGGAAAGCCCGCCGCTTCCTCTTCCGGAGTGATGACCCAATCCGTCCATTCGGGGGGATTCAGCCAGTTTTCGCGCAGGGCGTCGAGTTTTACGGCGGCGGCGGCGATGGCCGGCACCGTAGGGGCGGATGGCAATCCGCCCGCCGTGTCCCTCGGCGTCATGCCTTCGGGGAAGGGGAAGGTCTCGAAACAGGTGGTCGGGGTGTAGCGCGGACGGTCTTCCAGCGAAGTACCCAAACGCAGCGACCACAGCTCATGCAAGCGGCTGGAAAGGATGCCAAAGGTCGCGTCGTCGGCGCGGGCGATGACGCCAATTCCATCGTCGGCAACTATGCTGGCGTGGCGCCACGCAAAAATTCTGTGCTTTGAAACCCGTGGGGTAACGATGACACGAGGAAGCCCCGACATGGCCGCCCGCAATGCTGGCATCGTTTCGGAAAAGCGCCACCAATAACGCCGCCGTATTTCACGATTATTTCTTTCGCGTTCCGGCTTGACGTTTTCCACCACGTGCTCAAACGGCTTTTCATACAGCGCCGCCTCGGCCTCCGTCATGCTCACGCCAAAATCTATGATCCACTTATCCTGTCGCTGTCTAACGATGTCCGTTCCATTGACCCAAGGCTTCAAGACGTTACTTGTCGGACAGGCATTGGGGTTGGGCGTTTTTAGCCATACAAGGGCCGTTTGCAAATCAACGTCGAAATTACCGCCTTTTTTCATGCCCAAATAAGCGCATCCCGCGTTTTCCACCAGTGGCCTTGCTTGCGTCAAATCCAGCCCATCGCCCGCCGTCAAATCCGCGTGAATCGTCGTTACCGCGTGGCCATCGAGGCGGGTTTCGCGGGCGGACTCTCCGAAGGCGACGAGCGAGACGCGAACCGCCGCGCCTTCATTCACCCATGGCTCATCGCTCCATGCCTCGAATATCCGCGCATCGCGCGCGATGGCTTCCAGCACTTTGCGGTTCGCGCCGCCGCGTATCGAATTTGTGGCGACCAGTCCAGCGGCCTTGGCTTTGCCTTCGACAATCTGTTTTCTCGCTTTATGGAACCAGTAGCAGACCAAATCCGCGCCGCCGGGCACCTCCGGTTCGAAGACACGGTTCAGCGCATCGAAATATTCGCCGCCCAATTCGCTTCTTTTCCTGCTGCCGCCCAAAAACGGCGGATTGCCGACGATGATGTCCGCTTCCGGCCATGCCGCCTCGCTCGCGTCCGCGTTCAGGAGCGCATCGCGCCGTTCGATGCCATTCAAGGGTTTCAAAATCGGATTGTTGGCATGGGGATAGCCGTTCCTGCGGCTCCATTGAATGTCGCCGATCCATACCGTCACCCGCGCCAGTTCCGCCGCGAATTCGTTGATTTCCAGTCCCAGGATATTGTGCGGGCCGGTGTGCATGACAAGATTTGGGGACAGCCCCAGTTCTTCCGCTTCGACGCGGCTCCGTTTTTCCACTTCCCGCAGGGCATGGAGCGACAAATACAGAAAATTGCCGGAACCGCAGGCGGGATCGAGAATGCGGAAATTTTCCAGGCGCAGCAAAAAGGCATTCAGCAAATCCCGCCCCTTTTTCAGGGCGCTGTTGGGCTGCCCTTTTTGGGTATGGCCGAATTTCGGCGCGATTTTCATGATTTTTCCCCTTACGGCTTCCCATTCGCGCAACAACGGCTTGAATACCAGTGGGCGGATGAGCTTTTCAATGGTGGCCGTATCGGTATAGTGCGCTCCCAACTGGGCGCGTTTTTCCGGGTCCAGCCCGCGCTCGAAAAGCGTGCCAAAAATGCTGGGGTCGATCGCCCGCCAATCCTTCCGGGCTGCCTCTTGCAGGGCTTCAAGATCAGAGACGGCGAGCGGCGGAATGTCGATACGCTCGAAAAGCCCGCCATTGAACCAGGCAATGTCGTCATCGCCATAACTGCCGGCTTTGTCCCGCATGGCGCCAAAGAGTTTTCGCAGGCGGTCGGCGGATTTTTCAGGGTCGGGCGCGGCCTTGTCCAGCAAGGTGCTGAATATTCCCCTGGGCAACAGGGTCTCGTCCTCGGCGAACATGGCGAACAGGCATTGCACGAGGAAATGCGCGACCCGTTGCTCATCCGCGCCGCGTTCGCGCATCGCCTCGGCGAGTTGGGCGAATTGCCCGGCGACTTCATTCGTGATTGCGGCAGTGGACTTTTTCGGGCGCAACCTTTCCGGTTCCTCGAACACCCAGCGCAGTTTTTCGCGCACCGCCGCGTCCGTCAGGTCTTCCAGCCGGATGCGCGTGACTTCATCGGGATAACCGGTAAAGGAGGTGTGAATCTCGATGTTTTTCCGGTCGCAAACCACCAGCAACGGCGGGTTTTCGAGATCGAGAGCATAGTCGGTGAGCTGCTTCAGGGCCGCTTTCAGATCGCGCCCCGGTTTCTTGTTCTCCCAGCCGAAGCAGTCGCGCTTCCAGACATCCGCCCAACCGTCGCCGCCGCCCGCTTTTTTCGCGCCGCGCTCGAAGCAGTAGTTTTCCGGGTCGCGGGGTTTTTCGACTTTCAGCAAATCGCAAAGATCATCAAAATATGCTTGCGCACCGGCACGCTCGGTAGAAGGGTTATCCTCCCAGCGGGTAATGAAGGCTTCGGGCGTCATGGAAAGAAAAAACTCCGTTGTCGATGAGGCTTGATCTGATCCGCGGCGTTGCGCGCCGGTTGGTTGGAAGCCCTCTCGCCCGCCAAGCGGGGGAGGGTCAGGGAGAGGGTCCTGTTCCATGCGGAGCGTATCGACGCTGATTTCTTTGCGGTGGGGAGTATAGGCGTTCTCCTTTTTTTAATCAGCGTCGCTTCGCTCCGCATGGTTGCCCCCCCTCTCCCTAGCCCTCTCCCCCCTGCGGGGGGCGAGGGGAATCCTTTGGGCAGACTCGTCA
>JAIRLE010000005.1 GCA_031259605.1 Zoogloeaceae bacterium | reverse complement strand
CTTCACGTCATTGAGAAGATCGAGGAGAACACGACGGAACGCGCCTTTTTGCGTCATGCGCGGACGTTCATTGCCACCCACCACGAAAAATGGGACGGAAGCGGCTATCCGCTGGGACTCTCCGACGAGGACATCCCGCTGGAAGGGCGGCTGATGGCCATCGCCGACGTATATGACGCGTTGATCTCCCGCCGCCCCTACAAGCCGCCGCTTGACGCCGCCAAAGCGGAGCGCATCATCATCGTGGGCGGCGGCACGCACTTTGATCCGTCGCTGGTGGACATCTTTCGCAAGGTATCCGGCGGCTTCGCGGCGATCGTCGAGAAGGAACGGAATGCGAACCCCTGAGCAAAATTCTCCCCTCGTCCGCGAAGCGGGCAAGCGGCAAGGGGGGAAAGAGCAGGCGGGAGAGGGAAGGAAAATGGGGCAGCGCTCATGCAAAGCCGGGAGAAGAAAAGCGGGCGATACCCTCCGGTCATGACGAGCAGACTTCTGGGATTGGATTGGCAAGAAAACCCTGCCCGTAAAATAACGGACAGGTGGTTTTCATCGTAAAACCAACTCCGGTTTGAAACCCCGCCCGTAAGAAGGGCGCGAAGGTTGAGACCCCGCGGCCGGGGTTTCGACCGCAGCCATTCTCGAGGGGAGAGAAACCCCTTCCCAATGGAGGGCTGTCGCTGATTTTTGCTTCGCTTCAGACCACTCTTTCCTTCACATAACGACCAGGCGCAGGTTCGATGGGTTTGTAGGTGGCGTTGCCGAAGGTTTTGGGCGCGGCTTTCTCGCCCTCGCCATGCGCGGCAATCCACGCCGCCCAGTCGCTCCACCAGCTTCCCTTGTGTTCCTCGGCGGTATCCAGCCATTCCTTGGCGTCCACCTTGAGATTGGTGTTCGTCCAGTAGCTGCGCTTGTTCTTGACGGCGGGATTGATGACGCCCGCGATATGGCCGGAAGCGCCGAGCACGAAGCGCTTTTCTCCGCCCAACAGCCGGGTGCTCTGGTAGGAGGTATGCCAGGGCACGATGTGATCCTCGCGCGACGCCAGAAGATAGACGGGCATGTCCAGCTTGCCCAGATCGACGCGGATGCCGCACATCTCCAGTTTGCCGGGAATGCGCAGATAGTTGTTGAAATACATGTTGCGTATGTACCAGCAGGCAAAGGGACCGGGCAGATTGGTGGAATCGGCATTCCAGTAAAGGATGTCGAAAGGCGCGGGCGTCTGCCCTTTCAGGTAATTGCTGGTGACATAATTCCAGATCAGGTCATTGGGACGCAGCATGTTGAAGGTGTTTTGCAGTTCCATCGCCCCCAACAACCCGCCCTTGCCGATGGTGGTTTCCTTGGCGGCAAGGAACTGTTCGTCGATGAACAGCTTGATGTCGCCGGTATCGGAAAAATCCAGCATGGTGGTGAGCAGCGTCAACGTGGCCGCCGGTTTTTCGCCGCGTCCGGCAAGCACCGCCAGCGCCGAAGCCAGCATGGTGCCGCCGACGCAAAAGCCGAGCATGTCCAGGCGTTTTTGCCGGGTGACGTTCTGCGCCACGCGAATCGCGGTGAGCGGGCCTTGTTCGAGAAAATCGTTCCAGCCCAGATGCCCTTGTTCCTGACCGGGATTCCTCCAGGAGATGAGAAACACCGTGTGCCCCTGTTCCAGCACGTAGCGCACCCAGGAATTTTCCGGCTGCAAATCCAGGATGTAATACTTGTTGATGCAGGGCGGCACAATCAGCAACGGGCGTTTGGCGACCTTTTCCGTGCGCGGCGCGTATTGGATCAACTGTATCAACTCGTTTTCAAAAATGACCTGGCCTTCGGTGACGGCAAGGTTCCCGCCCACCTCGAACACCGATTCATCGCTCATGGTGATGCGGCCCTTGGTCAGGTCGGCAATCATGTTGTTGATGCCGTCGGTGATGCTCTTGCCGCGCGTTTCCAGCGCCGTGCGCACGAATTCGGGATTGGTGGCGGCGAAATTGGCGGGCGACAACGCATCGACATACTGGCGGGCGGAAAAGCGCAGTTTTTCCTTGGCGCGCTCATCTTCCACCGGCAGCTTTTCCACGGCATCCATCACATATTTTGCGTTGAGCAGATAGTTTTGCCGGATAAAGTCGAACATCAGATTGGAAGACCATTCCGCCGAAGAAAAACGCCGGTCGCCCGCTTCCGGCAGAACCTGGAAATCCGTCTCCTTGCCCATGCTTTTCGCCAGCATGGATTCCCACAACCTGGCCCGTTTGGCGAGCAATTCTGTGTGCAGGGACTTCAATTCCTCCATGACTTCCTTGGAATAGCGCATGGAAGGCGGAATGATCTGGGCGAGATCGGGTATCTGGGGAAGCTGCGGCATCTGCATCTGCGGGAATTGCCTGTCCTGCTGTTGTTGAAAGACGGCGGCGAATCCCTGGGCCATGGCCTGGCCTGCCTGGAAAAACTGCTGAAACAGAGGGTTGTCGCCGTTGCCGGAATCTTGTACGTCTTGGGACATGATTGTCTCCTGTGCGAAGAACATGAAACTGCGGGGAAAGCTTGCCTATTCTCCACGCCGCGCCTTCGATTGTCAATGCGCTTTATGCTTTAAGCATCAAGCGTCCGTTTCCGGCATCCCGGCGGCGTTCAGACTTTTTTCTTCCTCGAATTGCTTTTCGTACAATCGGGCGTAGTGTCCGCCTTGCGCCAGCAGTTCGGCGTGTGTGCCGCGTTCGACGATACGGCCTTGATCCATGACCAGGATCAGATCGGCGCGTTCGATGGTGGAAAGGCGATGGGCAATCACCAGCGCGGTGCGCCCGGACATCGCCTTTTCCAGCGCTGCCTGGATGTGCCGTTCGGATTCACTGTCCAGCGCCGAGGTGGCTTCGTCGAGAATCAGCACCGGCGCGTCCTTCAGCAGGGCGCGGGCAATCGCCAGGCGTTGCCGCTGTCCGCCGGAAAGCATGACGCCGTTTTCGCCCACGGTCGTCTCGAATCCTTGCGGCAGGCGCTCGATGAATTCCAGCGCAAAGGCGTCGGCGGCGGCCTGGCGGATGGCGGCTTCCGGTTTTTGCGCCAGATCGCCGTAGGCAATGTTGTTCTTTATCGTATCGTTGAACAGCGTGACCTGTTGCGTAACCAGCGCGATATGCTGGCGCAGGTTGCGCAGGCGATATGCTTCCACCGCCACGCCGTCGAGCAGGATATCCCCGGTGTCGTGGGTATAAAAGCGCGGAATCAGGCTGGCGAGCGTCGATTTGCCGCTGCCGGAGCGTCCCACCAGCGCCACCAGTTGCCCCGGCGCGATGGAAAAATTGATCGCTTCCAGCACGGGCGTATCGCGGCCGAGATAGGTGAAGGAAAGTCCCCGCACTTCCAGGCGTCCGGTGATTCGCGCGTATTCTTGCGTTCCCCGGTCGTTTTCCGGCGCGGTGTCGAGTTGCTCGAAAATGCTCTCCGCCCCGGCAATGCCGCGCTGGATGGTGGCGCTGACTTCGGAAAGCTGGCGTATGGGCTTGGGCAACAGCCCCACCGCCGTGATATAGGCCACCAGTTCGCCCGCCGAGGCTTCGCCGCGCATGAAGAGCACCAGGAACATCAATGCCGACATGGCGCTGTAGATGGTGAATTGCAGCAGCGGCGTGTAAATGGCGCTGGTGCGCGTCATGCGCAACTGGCGCTGGCTGTTGGTCAGGCTGGCGGCGAGGAAACGCGCCTGTTCGTAGCGCTCGCCGCCAAAGCTCCGCACCACGCGATGCCCCTGTATGGTCTCGGAAGCGACATGCGTCAGATCGCCCATCGCCGCCTGTATCCGGTGGCTCTGTTTTCTGAATTTGCGGCTGGCGATTGTCACCATCAAGGTAATCAGCGGCAAAATGGCGAACATCACCAGCGTGAGTTTCCAGTTCATCCAGAGGAGATAGGCGAACAGGAAAACCACCGTCATGCCTTCGCGGATGATCACCTTGATGGCTTCGGTCGCCGCGCCCGTAACCATGGTGACGTTGTAGGTGATGCGCGAAATCAGATGGCCGGAATTATGCCGATCGAAATAAGCGTTGGGCAAGGCCAGAAGACTCTCGAACAGGGCAACGCGCAGGTCATGCACCAGTCCCAGGGAAACCTTCGCCAGGAAGAAATTGCCAAGAAACGCGCCCAATCCCTGCCAGACGGCAATCAGCACGATGAGAAAAGGCACGGCGTACATCAACCGCAAGCCCCGCAACCATGGCCACGCCGCATTCGGGAACAACGTGGCGTCAGGATGCGTCAGGCCATCGACGAAATACTTGAGCATGCCCGCCAGCATGGGCTGCGTCGAGGCAAAGGCAAGAAACCCCAGGATGCTCACGGCAAACATGAGCCAATAGGGACGCACATGGACAAGCAGGCGCAGGTAAATTTTCAGGCCGGAGGTCATGGGGGGCAAGCGTCAGGAAGATTGAAGAAAGAGCGGTTTGCGATACAACGTTTTGCCGTCCCATGCCAGCGCCTCGCCTTCCGTTTCCGACCAGTCGGCGAGCACGTGCCGTTCGACGCGGACGCCATCGATGTCATGCGCATGGCAGGCGGGCTTGTGCGTGTGACCGTGAATCAGCGTGGCATGGCCGTGCTGGCGCAGGAAGTCCGCGACGACCCGCGGATTCACGTCCATCAGCGCGGCGGACTTGGCGTTCTTGGCGGCCTCGCTTTGCGCGCGCAGTTGTCCGGCAAGGATGCGGCGTTCGGCAAGGGGCTTTCGCAGGAAATCGGCCTGCCAGCCGGGCGCGCGGGTGCGGGCGCGAAAAGCCTGGTATTCGGCGTCGTCGGCGCACAGCATGTCGCCATGCGAAAGGACGAACCGCCGCGCGGGCGCGGACAACACGCAAGGGTCCGGCAGCAGGGTCACGCCCGCGCGGGCGGCAAATTGCGCGCCGATGAGAAAATCGCGGTTGCCGTGCAGCAGGAAAACCGCCAATCCTCGCTGCCGCGCCTCATCCAGCGCGGCGACAATCTCCTGGTTGAAGGGATCGTCGTCGTCATCGCCCACCCAGGCTTCGAACAGATCGCCCAGGATGTACAGGCGGTTGCCCGCCGAGGCGATGTCGGCGAGCAGACGCCTGAAGATGCCCGCCGCGCCGGGCGCGCGCGCTGACAGGTGGAGATCGGAAACGAAGAAATACAACACTTAGCCGGGAATGACTTCGGCTTTTTCGATCCGCACGTCCTCGACCGGCACGTCCTGATGAAAACCCTTGCTGGCGGTCTTGACGGCCTCGATTTTGTCGACGATCTCCAGTCCTTCGGCCACTTCGCCAAAGACGCAGTAGCCCCAGCCGTTGCCGGAAGGCGTCTTGAAATCGAGGAAATCGTTATCGGCCACGTTGATGAAGAATTGCGCGCTGGCGGAATGCGGGTCGCTGGTGCGCGCCATGCTGACGCTGCCGCGCCTGTTTTTCAATCCATTATGGGCTTCGTTTTCGATGGCCGCGCGCGTCTTCTTCTGTTTCATGCCTGGCTCGAAGCCGCCGCCCTGGATCATGAAGCCGGGAATGACGCGATGGAAAATGGTGTTGTCGTAATGCCCGTCTTCGACGTACCGGACGAAATTCCCGACGGTGACTGGCGCTTTTTCGGCATCCAGCCGCAGCAGGATGACGCCGTGATTGGTGGAGAGTTTGATCATGGGAGAGGCTCACTTTTCGGAAAGGATGGTGACGGATTGTATGATGACAGGCTCGACCGGAACGCCCTGGTGCGGGCCGACGCGCTCCGTTGGCGCATCGGCGATTTTATCGACCACCTCCATGCCTTCGGTGACCTTGCCGAACACCGCGTAGCCCCAGCCGTCGAAGGAGGGATAATCCAGATTCCTGTTCTCCACGAGATTGATGAAAAACTGGCTGGCGGCGGAATGCGGGTTACCGGTGCGCGCCATGCTGATGCTGCCGCGCGCGTTCTTGAGGCCGTTCCTGGCCTCGTTCTCGATGGGCGCGCGCGTTTCCTTCTCTTTCATGTCAGGCTCGAAACCGCCGCCCTGGATCATGAAGCCGGGAATGACGCGATGAAAAATCGTGCCGTCGTAGAAGCCGCTTTTGGCGTACTGCAAGAAATTTTCCACTGTTTTCGGCGCTTTGCGCGCGTCCAGTTCCAGGACGATTTTGCCCTGACTGGTGTCGATTTCCACGCGCGGCGCGGAAAAACTCACGGACGCGACGGCAAGGAGGGCGGCAAAAAAAAGGGAACGAAGCATCTGGATACTCCTTTGCGGGTTGGTTTTCAGGCATCGCCTTCGTAGACGATTTTCCACTGGTCATTTTCTCGCCGCCAGTATTGGCGCTTTTTCATGCGGTGGGTGAGATTGTTGCTGGCGTAATCCTGGTCGAAGGTCACGACGGCCAGTTCTTCCTTGCCGGGATTGCGAAAGATGGAAAGATTTTCCAGTTTGATTGTGATCCATTCCTTGCCCTGATTCACCGCGCGTTTTTGCGCGGCAAAACTCTGGAAATCATGCTGCCGGTTCTTGAAGCTGCGCGCGTAGTGGGCGAGGTAGCGTTCGCTGTCGCGGCTTTCCCAATCCGCGCGCCAGGCTTCGATGTTTTGCCGCAACGCCGCGCGTTCGCGCCGCCAGTCTTCCGGCGACAGCCATTCGACGCCGTGGCTGATGATTACCGGCGTCAGCCCGATTTGCACGTTTTCCCCCAGCGCGTCGAAATCCGGGTTGGTCAGCACCACGCAGCCGTCCGAGGCTTGCGGCGGGCGCGAATAGGTGTCCGACGGCGTTCCGTGCAGCCAGATGCCGGAGCCGCTCTTGCCCTGGCGTCGATCCCATTCATTGGGATAGTTGATGGGAAATGCGCCATGCCCGTACAGATCCGGCAGCTTTTCCCGCGGAATGTGCGCAGTGACGTGATATACGCCCAACGGTGTACGTCGGTCGCCCTGAATCCGCTTGTCCGCGCCGAGCTTGCCTTGACTGACGTAATAATCGGCGACGAGGCGCGGCGGTTGCTCCCGGACGTTCTGGTACAGGTAGAGCCGGGATTTTTGCGTATCGATAACGATGGCATGTCGCTGGCTGTCGTTCATTTGCAGCAGATAGCGCGGCACGTCGTTGGCGGACGGCTTGTTGCGATAACCCCTGAGGCGGACGATGGCCTCGGCGCGCAGGTCGGCGACCTGTTCCGGCGGGGCGTCGTGCGCGTCGCCGAAGTTTTCCAGCGGATGCGCGCGCGCCAGGAGCAGGTCGCCCTGGATCAGATAGGCAAGGCGGTAATTGGGGTGGCGCTGGATCAGGTTTTCCGTGCGTTCCAGCGCCGCCGCCAGACGCATGGCCTCGATGTCGGCAAAGATGCGCTCGAGCTGCGTTTCGGGCGCGACATCGCCGTCAGGCGCGGTTGCCGCGTCCTCCATATCCAGGCGGACAGGCATTTCCATATTCGCGGCGGCGTCTTGCCCGGAAAGGAGATATGCCCACAGCACGCCCGCGATGGCGGGGATCGCCAATACGCCGATGACGCGCGGCCACAATGACAAAAAATACGGGCGCATCAGTCCGTCTGTTCGGAGATGATCTGCCAGGCGTTGCCGACACGCGCGAAAGTCAACGTCTTGTGCGTGGCGTTCCGGAGACTGGGGGTCTGGTAATTTTGCCGGAAACGCGCCGTCGCCGCCTTGCCATCGATGCGGATCTGCGGCGCGCCGTAGCTGACCCTGATCCATTTTGGACGCTTGAGACGTTCGGCGCGCTCGGCTTCCCACGCCTTGCGGCTCATCCCTCCGGGCGGTTTGAAGCTGCCGGCGTAGTGTCCCAGATAGGCCTTGACATCCTGCCGCGACCAGGCGGCGGCCCAGGCGGCCAGGGTGCGCGCAAGCTCCTGATGGGCGTCCGCCGCGCCGTTTTCCACTTTTCCGGGGGGCGCGGGCGGCGTACCGGGAGATACGGGCGGCGTGGCGGCGGACGCAGGCGCGGGAGCCGTGGCGACCGCCGTCGTAGTGGCCGCCGGGGGTGCCGCGGCCGTCGTGACGGGTGAAGTCGTGGCGGCGGGCGGCTTGACGGACGGCGCATGGCTGCCGCCGGGGGCGCTGACCAGCTCACGAATCAGGGCGAGCTTGCTTTGCGCGGCGGCGTTGGAAGTATCCAGTTGCAGCGCCTTGTCATAAGCCTGGCTTGCCATCTTGGCATAGACGTCGCCAAGATTTTCATAGGCGATGGCGTAGGAAGGATGGGTGCGAATCGCCATTTCCAGCGCGCTGCGGGCGCGGTCATACTGCTTTTGCTGGGCGTAGAGCACGGCCAGGTTGTTATAGGGTTCCGGCAGTTCCGGGTAATCCTCGCTGAGTTTGGTAAAGACGGCGACGGCGTCATTCGGGCGCTTCAATTCGGTGAGAATCAAGCCCTTCATGAAGCGCCCCTGCGCGTCTTTTGGACGATCGGCGAGATAGGCGTCCACGCTGGCGAGCGCCTGCGGATACTGGCCTTGCCGCATCAGGTTCTGGATTGCCGCCAGGTTGTCCGCCGCAAAAACGGCGGGCAACGCAATTGCGGCGCACAACGCCATGCCCATGAGGAGACGCGGGACAAATCGCGCGGCGGCAAAGCCGCCTGGAAGATAATAAGTCATGCTCGATGCTATACTTCGCGGAAAATCAAACCTGAAGATTCTACAACAATTCCTCGCCTCTCCGACGGCTTCTCGCTGCCATGCTCACCATTTTCAACACCCTCAAACGGGGAAAACAGCCCTTCATTCCCATCGAACCCGGCAAGATCAGGATGTATGTCTGCGGCATGACCGTATACGACTACTGCCACCTTGGTCACGCGCGGGTCATGGTGGTTTTCGACGCCGTGTATCGCTGGCTGAAGGCAAGCGGTTTTGACGTGACCTACGTGCGCAACATCACCGACATCGACGACAAGATCATCCGCCGCGCCGCCGAAAACCGGGAATCCATCGCCGTCCTGACGGAGCGTTTCATCGCCGCCATGCGCATGGACGCCGAGGCGCTGGGCGTGTTGCCGCCCGACCACGAGCCGCGCGCGACCGAATTCGTGGGGGAGATGCAGGCGTTGATCGCCAGACTGGAAAAAAACGGTCTTGCCTATCAGGCCGTCAATGGCGACGTGAATTATTCGGTGCGCAAATTTCCGGGTTACGGCCAGCTTTCCGGCAAGTCGCTCGATGACCTGAACGCGGGCGAGCGGGTGGAAGTCGACAGCGCCAAGCGGGATCCGCTGGATTTCGTCCTCTGGAAGCGCGCCAAACCCGGCGAGCCGTCCTGGCCGTCGCCCTGGGGCGAAGGCCGCCCTGGCTGGCACATCGAATGTTCGGCCATGAGTTCGCGTCTTCTGGGAGCGCATTTCGACATTCACGGCGGCGGGCAGGATTTGCAGTTTCCCCACCACGAAAACGAGATTGCCCAGTCCGAGGGCGCGCACGGCGGAACATTCGTCAATTACTGGATGCATAACGGCTTCATTCGCGTCGATGACGAAAAGATGTCCAAGTCGCTGGGCAATTTTTTCACCATCCGCGACGTACTGAAAAAATTTGACGCGGAAGTGGTGCGTTTCTTTATTCTGCGCACCCACTACCGCAGCCCGCTCAACTACGCCGACAGTCATCTGGCGGACGCGCGCGAAAGCCTGAACACCTTGTATTTCACCCTGCGCGACGTGCCGCCGGACACGGTGGATATCGACTGGAGCGCCCCTCATGCCGCGCGTTTCCAGGCGGCGATGAATGATGATTTCGACACGCACGCCGCCATCGCCCTGCTCTTTGAACTGGCGCAGGAAATCCGCCGCGACCGCGATCCCCGGCTCGCCGGTCAGCTCAAGGCGCTGGGCGGCGTGCTGGGACTGCTCTCCCGCCCGCCGGAAACCTATCTGCGTTCTCCCGTCGGCACGAACGCCGAATCGATGACAGACAGGGAAATCGCCGCTCGTATCGAGGAACGCCTCAAGGCGCGCAAAGCCCGCGACTTTACCGCCGCCGACCGCCTGCGCGACGAACTCAGGGCGGCGGGCGTCGTGCTGGAAGACAGTCCGCAAGGCACCACCTGGCGGCGCGGCTGACGGAGGACAGGGAAGTTTGCGGCTTCGCCGGAAGGAACAATGCCCTCCCGGCCTTCGGCCACCCTCTCCCCGATGAGGAGAGGGAGAAACTCAGTTTTTTGTACCCTGATTCAAGCGCAGCAAACGCCGCAGGATTTCCTCATCGGGCATCTCCGGCGTGTAATCCGTCCAGCCGTAGGCGGCGGCGACGGCGGCATCCAGCCTTTCGTGCGCGAGGGCAAGCCAGGCGGGGCGGTCATTGTAGAGCTTCGTCAGGGTGCGGCGGGCGAGGTCTCTTTCAAAGCCGGGTTTTGCGACCGGGCGCCTGGGAAAGCCCGCCTTTTCTTCCTCCGGCGTAATCGTCCAGTCCGTCCATTCCGGCGGATTCAGCCAGTTTTCGCGCAGGGCGTCGAGTTTTACGGCGGCGGCGGCGACGGCCTTTGCCGCTTCGCTTTCCGGCGCGGCGTCGCGCGTGTCCGCCGGGGTCAAACCTTCGGGGAAGGGGAAGGTCTCGAAGCAGGTGGTCGGCGTGTAGCGCGGACGGTCTTCCAGCGACGTGCCCAAACGCAGCGACCACA
>JAIRLE010000197.1 GCA_031259605.1 Zoogloeaceae bacterium | reverse complement strand
CGGTCGAAACCCCGACCGCGGCCGGGGTCTCAACCTTCGCGCCTTTCTTACGGGCGGGGTTTCAAACCGGAGTTGGTTTTACGATGAAAAACTCCATCATTCATGGGGCGTCCGCTCTTTTACCGGGCATTCCGCGCCGAAAAGCGGCAGGCGCAGTGTGGCGCGCAATCCCGTGCCGTCCGGACCAGGCTCAAGTTCAAAGCTGCCGCCATGCGTCATCGCTATTCGTTCGACGATGGCAAACCCCAAGCCGGTACCGCTGGCTTCGCTGCGCGCGTTCTCCAGGCGCGTAAAGGGACGTTTCAGGCGCTCGACTTCACTGGCGGGAATGCCGGGGCCGCAATCGCTGACGGAAAGCTCCAGCCAATCCTCCCGCGCGACGCCGGAAAGGATGATCGGCGGCGCGCCGTATTTCCAGGCATTGCCGATCAGATTGTTCAGCGCCCTGCTAAGCGCAAAAGGTTTCATGGGCAGCAACGGGAGCCTTCTGTCGACTTGCAGCGTCACCGGGTGCTGGATAGCGGCAAAGTGCCGGACAACAGCCTCCAGAAGCGCGTTCGGGTCGCCTTTCGGCGTCATTTCCTCATCTTCGCCGCGCGCATAATCGAGAAACTGGGCAATAATGGCATCCATTTGCTCAATGTCGGTCACCATGCCCGTTCGCGCCGCGCCTTTCAGGCTGAGTTCAGCTTCCAGGCGAATACGCGAAAGCGGCGTTCTGAGGTCATGGGAAATGCCTGCCAGTATCTCCGCCTTTTCCTCTTCATGATGCTTCAAATCACGGGACATGCGATTGAACGCCTGCGCCAGACGCTGTAACTCCTCCACGCCGTCTTCCGGCAACGGCTGCGGCGTTTGCCCCAGCCCAACCTGCCGGGCAGCCGTCGCCATGCGCAACAATTGTCGGCTAACGCGCGAAGCCATCACCCAGGCCATGCCCAGCGAAGAAAACGCGACCACGATGCCCCAATCCAGCCACAACCAGGGCATATGCCGCTCCACGCGGCTCACCGGCAAAATGAGCCAGAAATCGTCCGGCTCGCTCGCGTCCATGGAAAAACTGATCCATACACCAGGTTCGCCATTGACTTCAAGCGCAAAAACGGCGCGCTCATTCAGGATTTGACGAATATTGGCTTCGACGGCGCGAATGAAGCGGTTATTGGGCAGCGGCGCGACCCGATCGGCAGCGTCGCGCGGCAAAAGACGAATGCCCTCGTCATCGGAAAGCTCCTGCAAAAACGCGGTTCGCAGTTCCGGCGCGGCAGTCAGCAATGCCAGACGCGCCAGATTGACGACGCTTACCGAAAACTGCGCCAGCGCGCGAGCGCGCGGATCGGCGTCGGCCAGACGAAAAATCGCCATCCATGCGGCGTTGGTGAGCAATGCCAGGAAGGCCGCCCAGATGAAAGTGCGGGCAAACAGGGAACGAGGCAAAAGCATTGGGGAAGTCCGGGGCGTGTTTTCAGCGGACTTTACCCGTTTTTCGGCACTTCCGTCACTTCCGCGTTGTCCGGCACGAACATGTAACCCAGTCCCCATACCGTTTGCAGATAGCGCGGCTGCGCGGAGTTCGGCTCCACCAGCTTGCGCAGGCGCGAGATTTGCACGTCGATGGCGCGATCGAACGGCCCCTGTTCGCGTCCGCGCGTCAGCGTCATCAATTGGTCGCGGGAAAGCGGCTGACGCGGATTCCGCAACAGCGCCGAAAGCACGGCAAATTCGCCGGTGGTCAGGCTGAAGACCTTGCCATCGGGCTTGGTCAGGGTGCGCGCGGAAAAATCGACTTCCATGCCGCCAAAAACCATCTTGCCCGGCTCTTCCGGCAGACCGCCAGACTGACGCGATGGACGGCGCAGCACCGCCTGGATGCGCGCGTAGAGTTCGCGCGGATTGAACGGCTTGGGCAGATAATCGTCCGCGCCCATTTCCAGGCCCAGAATGCGATCGATTTCGCTGCCCTTGGCGGTCAACATGATGATGGGAATGTTGTTGCCGTGCGCGCGCAACCGCCGACAGATGCTCAGTCCATCCTCGTTCGGCAGCATCAGATCCAGGATCAGCAGATCGAAATACTCGCGTTGCAGGTATTTATCCATCTGCTTGCTGTCCGGCGCGGCGCGCACCTCGAATTCCTGCTCTTGCAGATAGCGCTGCAACAGATCACGGACGCGCGTGTCATCATCGACAATGAGCAGGCGGCGGGTTCGTTGTTTGGACAAGTACTCTACATTCATGATGGAACACCCTGTTCAGACAATACAATAACGATGCCATGTATTTTAGACCATATGAAACTGAATGTCATCGTTGCCGGAATGCGCGGGAAACTTCGTCCAATTCGGACTGCCGCGCGTCAATGACCAGCCTGCGCGCGACAACTTCCCGGAAACGGGAACATGGCGACATCGTTACAAATCCACATGATTGCGAAGGCAATGATGCGGGAAAATATGCGCTCTCTGTTTTTCCGGATTTCGGGTGTTTATGTCCCGCGCGTCCTCCCTGTTGTCGCTTTTGCTGTTGTCCATTCTGCCCTTCGTGGCGCTGGCGGACGGAGAGGCGTGTCATCCGGACGCCTCCGGGGAACGGGACACGCAGGCGCCAGACAGGCGGCGCGTGGCGAAACATTCGGAAGAAAAACACCGCCTGAAACACCTGTGGCAGCAACTTTCCCACGAAGAGCGCGACGCGCTGCGCCAACAAATGCGCGCCAACTGGGAACGCATGACGCCGGAACGCCGTCGGCAGTTGCGCCAAACTTACCGTGAACGCCAGGAACTCCGGGAAAACCTGCGCGGGGAAGGCTCGCTCCGGAAAGAAGAACAGGCGCAATGGCGCAAGGCGCGCGGGAAAGCGCATGAAGCATACTGGCAAAGCCTGACCCCGAAAGAACGCGAAACCCTGCGCAACGCCTTGCGGGAGACGATACGCCACTGGCGGCATGAAGAAGAAGCGGCGAAAATCATCAACGAAGCGCTGGCGGAAAACGCCGACGCAGGAACCACGCCCCCCGATAACGCGCCGGAAAAATCCGGACAAGCCAGCCGTCATCCCCCTGAAAAGCAAAAATGACGGTCATTTCGGAATTCTTCCAGCCGAAGGCGCGCCAATGCCTGCAACTCAAACCACGAAATGCCCGACTTCCCGGGTCAATTTTTCCGCTTCCGCCTTCAAATCGGCGGCGTTTTTCGAAACATCCCGCGTCACGTTTTCGGTTTCTTCGGTGGCTTCCGCCGAGGCGTTGATCTGCTGCGTGATGACCTGCGCCGCCGCGACCTGCTGGCGCGTGGCTTCGGCAATGCTGGTCACGGCACCGGCGATGTCGTGGGTGATGCCTTCGATTGCTTCCAGGGCCACGCCCGCCGCGCTGGAAAATTTCGTGCTGTTTTGCGTTTCGCTTACCACTTCGCTGATGGAGGCGCGTACCGCGGTCACGCCGGTCGTCACGCAATTCAGGATGTCGCCAATTTCATTGGCCGAATGCGCGGACTGTTCGGCGAGTTTCCTGACCTCGTCGGCCACCACCGCGAAGCCGCGCCCGACTTCCCCGGCGCGCGCCGCCTCGATGGCGGCGTTCAGGGCCAAGAGATTGGTCTGGCCGGCAATGGCGCCGATGGTGGCGACGACCCTTTCGATCTGGCGCGAATGCGCCGTCAGGGTTTCGACCTCGGATAACGACGACTGCACCAAGGTCTCGATGCTCTGTATCGAATGAATGACGCGATCGACGACCTGCTTGCCGTTCTCGACCTTGGTCACGGCGTCGGAAGCGCGATCATGCGCGGCGTTGGCCGATCCGGCGATATGGTTGATCGAGGCCGAGAGTTCCTCGATGCTGCTGTTCATCTGCGTCGAGGAAGACGCCAGCCCGGTTATGCTGCCGGAAAGCTGGCGCAGGGATTCAAAGGCATCGGAAGCGAACCTCGCCACTTTTTCCGCCGATCCTCGAATGGTGCCAACCAGATTCTTCATGGCGTCGCGGGTTTCGTTGATGCGCAGGGTCAGTCCGTCGATTTCGTTGCGTGAATCCAGGTTGGTTTCCACCGTGTGCGTCAAATCGCCTTTTCCCATGTATGCCAGTTCTCGCGCGACACGACCGATCGGTCGCAATTGCCAGCGGATGAGCCAGGAAAGGCATATCACCAGCAAGATCACGGTAATCGCCAGTCCCGCCAACACCAGGTTGCGGATGCCGTCGTAGGACGCAGTGAATTCGTCTTCCGGGGCGGCGGCCACGACAATCCAGTGCAGCGCGGGAATGCGGTCGAACACCGCGATCTTTTGCCGGGAACGCCCGTCCGCCTCCTGCCAGGCATAGGACAAAAAACCGTTCTTCTGTTCGAGAATGGTCGTCAACACCGCCCGGAATTTTTCATCCACATCGCTGATATTCCTGTCCTGGAATTCCGGGTGCATGATGAAACGGGCTTCCCTGGAATCCCCCACGGCTTCGCCGATGATGAAAGGATAGCCCGTCTTGCCGATGACGATGGAACCCAGGCGCTCTTTCAATGTGCCGACATTGTCCTCGATGGGGATGCGCGTCGTGATCGCGCCGATCATCGTCCCTTGCGCGTCCTTCATGGGCTTGGCCGCCAAGGCGTACATTTTCCCGGAACGCTGGATGGTGCCTGTGTACACCTTGCCTTCCAGCAATGTCCGGGTATAGTCGTCGGTCACTCGCTCGCCGTCGCGGTAGCGCCCATTGGCGTCCTTGAGCAGGGTCGTCGCGCGGTAGATGTCGTTGCCGTCCCGCAACAGGAAAGCGACGTCGTGTGAAGGATTGCGCGCCTTGTAATTCAAGAGGAAAGCCTGGTTGCCGATGCCGCGGATGTCGCCAAACATCAGTTCGGGCCGCGCTGCGCCCGCGATGGACGCCGTATTGCCGGTCAGCCGCGCTGGCGGCAGTTCACGCTCGAACTGTTCCACCGCCATCAGCGCGTCCCGCTTCATGCTCTCCTCGGCATATTCGAGGGTGCGGGCAATCAGATCGGTCTGCGTCTTCAACGTATTCTGGCTTTCGGCATGCGCAATGCCGCGCGTACGTACGGACAGGATGGCAAACAACATCAATGCCGCGACGACGCAGACCGAAATGACGCCAATCAGGGTTTGCCGCGTCAACGGCATACGGCGGATGGTGGATAACATCATGACAATCTCCGGTAAAACGGCTGCGACGCGCTCAGTCTCGATACGTCCGCTCCCGCACGCGGACGTGCCAGAAAAACAGGAAACCAGCGACAGCCCTGCTGTCGGTCCAACGCCATTGGCAAGGGGTTTTTATCCCTTCCCCATTGCTCCGGCCTTCAGTCTGGAGTTTCGACCTTCGCGCCTTTCTTGCGGACGGGGTTTTCGGATCGGATTTTGTTATGCGTTGATATCACAATATACAGCAAATGTCGTCAGGCGCGTCCTAAAGCGTGTCGCGAATTTTCTATCTGTCCGCCTTTGTAGCGCGATAGTTGCCGGTCGTCATGGTCTCCCGAAGAAGGTTTGTGATGCAACGGACGATCATGCGAGAAGAGGTAAGGAAGATGCGTTTTACGAAAGCGCAGCAAGAAATCAGCGGCAGCCCTGAAGGGTTGCCGCTGATTTCTTGCTCAGTGACGGCGGAGTTTCTCAAAGAGACTTTTCCATTGCGGCGCGCGATAACGATTCGGCCATTTTGCGGCATTCGGCCCGGCAGATCTTGCCAGTGGGCGTCATGGGAAGGGCGTCCGTGCTGAAGACGGCTTTCGGCATCATGGCGGCGGGCAGGATCGCGCGCATCTTTTCCAGCGCTTCGGCCTCGCACCGGCCCTGCACGAGCAGGACGATCGCTTCGCCGTAGATTTCATGCGGAATCGCGGTGACGGCGAACGGCACCGCGATGAGCGCCGACAGCCGGTTTTCCATTTCTTCGATGTGCACCTTGACGCCGCCCGTGTTGATGACGTTATCGAGGCGGCCCAATATCTCGAACGATCCGTCGGTGTGCAGCCGCGCCACATCCCGCGTGACGAGACGCTCCGCGCAGACCAGCGGCGCGTCGATGAGCAAGGCGCCGTCGTCGCCGAGCGTGAGGGTGACGGAAGGGAAAGGAATGTAGCGGGAAGCGCCGATGCGGCGCAGCGCGATGTGGGAAAGGGTTTCGGTCATGCCGTAGGTGGCGTGGATCGCGCCGGGCAAGCGCTTCAGCGCCGCTTCCATGGCGGCGGGGATGGCGGCACCGCCGATCAGCAGGGTTCCGATGCGCGCCAGACGCGCGCTTTCCGACGGGGATCGCAGGCTGTTGCCAACCTGCATCGGCGTCATGGCGGAAAAATCGAAGGGGCGATCCACATCGGCGAGCGGATGGCCGCTCGGGGGGATGACGCGCAGATCGAGCCTCGCCACGAGGGCGCGCACCAGCATCATCTTGCCAGCGATGAAATCGAGCGGCAGACAGACGAGCGCGCTATCGCCCGCTTGCAGGCCAAGGGCACCGCAGGTCAGGCGGGCGCTTTGCCGCATGCGCGCCTTGCTGGCGAAAAATTCCTTGGGCGCGCCGGTGGAGCCGGACGTTTGCAAGCGCATGGAAGGGGCGTCCGAAAACCATTCCCGCAAAAAATCCCGCACGCTCGCGAGGGTTTCCGCCGGCAGGACTTTCCCCAGCGCGGAGAGGTCTTCCCTGCCGAAAAAAACGCTGTCGAGGACGAGGCGCTCGCCGCCCCGCGCGAAGTCAGGCATCGGGCAGCCTCGCGGGATCGAACCACAATCTGCCGTTTTCGACGGACAAAGGCATGGGGACGTTGCCGGTGAAAAGCGTGCCGGCACCAAGCCCCTGCGGCAGAGCCGCATTCACGTTCAGGCTGGCCGTCCATTGCGCGATGGCGTTCAGGCCGATGTTTGATTCCAGCGCGGACGTCACCCACCAGCCGATGCCGCGCGCTTCCGCCAGGGCGATCCATTCGGCGCAGCCGCGCATGCCGCCGTGCAGCGAGGGCTTCAGGACGATGAAGCGCGGATGCACGGTATCCAGCAATTCCTCTTTTTGCGTGACGGCATGTACGCCGATCAGTTCTTCGTCCAGGGCGATGGGCAAGGGAGCGTTTGCCGCCAGTTTTTCCATGGCGCGCCATTGTCCCGCCCGGATGGGCTGTTCGATGGAGTGAATGTCGAGTTCGGCCAGCCGCTCGAGTTTTTCCATCGCCTCGGCGACGGAAAACGCGCCGTTGGCATCCACCCGCAAGACCACCCTGTCGCGGGAAAAACGTCGGCGTATGCCGGTCAGCAGCGCCAGTTCATCGTCGAAGTCGATCGCCCCTATTTTCAGTTTGAGGCAGCGAAAACCTTGTGTCAGCTTGTCCTCGATTTGCCGCGCCATCTCCGCCGCATCTGCCATCCATATCAGGCCGTTGATGGGAATGCCCGCCTCGCCCCTGGAAAAGGGTGTCGGCCACAGGGCGAAGGAACCGCTCATGGCATGCCGCACGGCGGTCTCCAGCCCGAACAGGATGGAAGGCTGGGTGCGGAGACTTTCGGTGTCGACCTCGCCGCTGTCTTCAAAGCGCGCGCAGGCG
Organism: Zoogloeaceae bacterium; assembly: GCA_031259605.1. Lineage (GTDB taxonomy): Bacteria > Pseudomonadota > Gammaproteobacteria > Burkholderiales > Rhodocyclaceae > Azovibrio. The sequence goes on along the minus strand of JAIRLE010000197.1, from coordinate 4,161 downwards.
GCGCGGAGCCTGGATGCGTAGTCCGGGACCGCATCGCAACTCAAATTCGGCAAAGGCGCGCATTCCCCGATGCCATGCCTGTGCGGAACGTCTGTTTGGGTGGTTTCGACATACCAGACGATCCGCGAGCGATATTCTCCCCGCGAGGTTCGCGCCGGTTTTTTGAACGGTAACTCGCGGCAGGTGATTTTTGTTTTCCAGGGGGTCATGGTTCGGGTGGGTCTGGAGGGTTCGGTAGTTTTGGGAATGCGCAACGCCAGCAGGTGATGAGCATGGGCGATTGTGGCATGGCCTGGCGTGAGAGTTCAGGGACAGGACAAAAGCGCAGCTTTTGGCATGTCCCACTGGAGCGCAATGTTAGGCGATGACCCGCGATGGTGTAAAGGCACAAACTGGAGCGAAACGAAAGCGCAACTGTTGGCCTGTCCTCTTGGATGGTTTTTAGGCGTCATCATATCAACGGGAGTGCGATTTCCATTTGTCGAGTAACAGAAAGATGAGAAAATAAAGCAATTTCCAGAGTGCGAGGTCAGCTAATGCCACAAACCAGAACACCCAGAGAGGAATTGGAACAACTGTAGAACGCGACGAAAAGAGTGCAGCAATACAGACGAGAATTTGTGCGGCGAAGAATACCGGTGAGATATGGCGAGAGATACCTTTGCGTTGCAGACGAAAGTTGGCAATAACGGCTCCCCAGTTAAACACAACGACGTATATGCCGAGCAAGAGGGTGATGATTGAAAAGATAGTGAAGAAAATTTGCATGGGCGGTTGTGGGCATGGCCTAACGTGGGAGTTCAGGGACGCTGCGCGGCTTTATGCGCAGCGTCCCTCTGGAACGAGATGTTAGGCGCTGGCATGCGAAAGAGCGCAGTTGCGATGTGTTGGCAATGTGGCAGAAAGTCATGGAGATGCACTGAGTCACAAAAAAGGGCTGACGTTTCTTTCCAGGTGGGCCTCATAAGCGTCGTCGTGAATGAAGATGTAGGCGGTACCGTCGGTGTCGACGCCTTCACCGATGAGTTCGGCGCGTAGCAATGCCTTCAGATCGGCGAGCGGAGTATCCCCGTCGATGAGCACCTTCGCCTTGCGCTCTCCGTGGACATTGATCTCGTTCATCCAGTTGATGAGCTTGCCGACCTTGAGATTGCCGTGAATCTCGACGTATTCGCCGAATTCAGCGAACGATTCGGCCTCGACGTTCCCGCCGACGTTAAAGGACAAATCATTCAGGGAATTGGTCGAAACGTGTCCTGCGCGCAGGTTGCCGCAGATGACGGTATGTGCGCCGTGGCTGACATAGCGCCCGACTTCGGTGTTGCCCAGAACGATCAACGCGCCTTCTTCCACCTCCATAGCCGTTTGCATCAAGCCTCTGACCTTGAGATTGCCCGCGACGATCAGGCAATCGCAAGTAATCGGGAGATCGTCCACGATCAGGTCTCCTTCGCAAAAACGGATGTCCGGCGTGTGGTCCCATGTGTGGGGGACTGCCATCGCAGACGCCACTTCCTCGATAAAATCATCCGTCGCCCCTGATTCCTTCATATCCTCTATGAATTCTTGAATGACTGCGGGATCATGAGCATCCATATGCGGTGGACATTGCGATTCCAGCGCGACGTCCGCCGCCACCTGAACCACACCCGCTTTTCCGGCAAGCCATTTTTCCGCCGTCTCGTAATCGAGCATGGGCAAACGGGAAAGAATGTCGGCGATTGGTTTTGATTCATCAGTCATGATTTTTTTGTCTCCAGGCTCTTTGGGTGAGCAAAAAGTGAGTAAAGGTATCATCGAAGTTACAGTAAATGCCGTTATTCGGAGCACGGGAACCAAAGCCTGCCTCAGACGGAAAACTAAAACTGGATAACAACGCTCGATGCGAAACGCGAAAGTCAGGGGTGACGAGAGGGTGGTACTTTTAAGGATCTTTGCTACAATTAGTAGCTCGTTTGAGAAGTTCTTCTTGAGTTTCAGCAACTTCAATTATTCGCTTGACTCGACCAGCATTGGTGTATTCAAAATAATGCAAATAGATTGAAGGATTTTCTCCTCGTGACATCATGAACACTTCGTTCTGGTTAAATTTATAAACATCACCAGAATTGTATTCAGTGATTTCGATGTAACACGGAGGCCTCTGAAGAGTTTGCCCGTAAGACATTCTCGAAATCAAGCAGGTTATAACAATGCAGACTAAAAATGAGAGTTTCATGGAAGTTCTCCTTGAGAAGTTGAGAGTCCGACAACGGAACCGTTTCCGTCGCACAGATGCTTGCGTCTGCACAGACAGTGAGCCAAAACCGGACAGCGACGCTGGCGCTTGATGCGAAGCGCGAATAAACATGACATGGTCTAACGTCCGAATTCAGGGACGCCCGCTTGCGGGCGTCCCCTGCAATGAAGTGTTAGGGAGGGGAAACAGTCCTTCTTTTCGGAACGACATCAGCTCGATAACAAAGAAAGACGGACCGAAGAGGTTGCTTGGGATAAGCCAGAAAAACGGAACAATGAATGCGCCAATAACCCCCGAAGCAAAACCAATAGCCTTGCTTAGTTCAGCACCGAGAAATGGATTAACCAATCTTGGAAGCAGGGTAACCAAGATGCCAACTAAGATGCCAACTAGCCAAAGGACGAATGAAACCCACAGGACTATTTTCCAGCCACGATTAAGTGACAGTGGTGCTTGGATCGCTCTTGCGCGGAAACAGATGGCTATGCGGCGAAGAAGTAGCGCAATTTGCACGTAAAGCAGCACCGAGATCAGACCATTGAAAACTGCATAAAGGCTAGATGGCACTATCCGACCGGCAAGCGCAGGAACTGGCTGCGCTGGAATGGCCATTGGGACAAAGATGGTTTGTTGATAGAACCACTGTAGTCTCTGTTGCTGCATGGGATGTGGAGCGTTGTTTGCCATCCACGTACTGAAATATGGCCCAGCGAAAGTGAAGACAACACCGAGCCCAACGCAGAGAATGATGGCGAAATAGAGCCGTTGCTTCACTGTGACTCCCTAACGTGAGAGTTCAGGGACGCAATGTTAGGCGGCGGCCTGCGAAAATGCAAGAAGAATTGTGTCCGCGAGGCGCGAATTGGAGCAAAACAGCGCGGGAGAAGAGCGCGGACGGTTGCGCACGCACGGACAAAACCCCGCCATTTGGAGCGCGGAAACTGAAACCTGCCACAGGCGGTAAACCGAAGCCAGAGAACAACGCCTGACGCGAAGCACGAAAGTTGGCGTTGGTGAGACGGCGAAAAGTGGTGAACATGGGTGGCTGCGACCTAACGTGAATTAGCCGATTTTTCATTTGATTTCTCCAACTTCACGAAATGTTGTTTCGGTCGATAGCACCCAGCCGCTTCCATCACATTTCTGGCATCCGCCTCTTACGCCACCATCACCCCCGCATCTCTGGCAGACGCTCCTTGATTCCACTGATTCCTTCACGGTTTTGATTTCGACCTCACCAAAGCGCTCGCGATAGGTTTTTTCCAACAAATCGAGTTTTTGCAAGCGGGCTTGGACATCATTAGTTTTTTTGTCGAAGACCGATCTCTGCAAAGAAAGCTCTTTCCGAATATTTGCCAATTCAGATTTTTCGGAATCCAGCCGAGTGGAAATCGCCGCTTCAATATTGTCGCGCAAGGCCTTAATCTCGGTTTCAAGCTTCTCGATGATCAAGTTTTTCTCTATCAGTTGATCTCTCAGCCCAGTAAGTTCTTCTCGAAATGATTCATCGTGTGCGGTGCGACCGTCATTCTCAGTGCCAATGACGCGCCCATCATCAAGCCGAACAATGAAGCTGCCGGTACTGTCCCGGGTCATCACTGCCCCGGGATTCTTCTTTGCGATCTCAGAAGCTTCGCGAAAATCCATTTGAATTCCCCGTATGGCTAACGTAGAAGCTCAGGGGCGCTGTGCAGCTTTATCGCGCAGCGTCCGTGGACTGCCGGGTTAGGAATTTCTTTCCGCGTCCGTCCGAACATCATGGCGATAACGACAAATTGACTCGATTAATTGAATTCGGTGTTCGACTTCACTGGGGAGTGACTGCTTGAGCAGTTTCAGTACTTCCTCATGGACAGCAGAAAGTGCCTGTGACTCAAGACTCTTGTTATCGATGCTCATGTCTAACCTCGAAAATGAAATTG
>JAIRLE010000076.1 GCA_031259605.1 Zoogloeaceae bacterium | reverse complement strand
ACCACGAGCAGGAGTTTTTTCTCATATTCGACCCCTGCATCGTAGGCAAACGCGGCAATGACGCGAGAGGCGTCATTGGGCAACGGTTTGCACACCCCCGCCACGATCAGTCCGCCGTTTTCGACACTTGGAGAATAATTGTCTTTGGGATAGGCGAAATGATCGAGGCGAAAGAATTCGCCAACGCTTTTCACGATGGCATCGGGACAGCGTTCGCGTTCAGTGTCCAACGCCCAGGCATTTTGGCTCCAACCGACGGCCATCAGCAACACGCCAAAAAGCACCTGAAAAGCGGAGGGAAATTGTTTCGAACTTGGGTGGTCCATGACTTTTCCGTTCAATGGCAACAGGTCAGAGCAAGCGTAGCCCGAAGCGACAAGATTGGGCTGCGAAGCGTAGTCCAACAACAGTTGTCGATGATACATCAGGAAAATCCGGGAGGATTTTGCCGAATCTCATTCTTTCGCCTTCCCCGCGCCCGCAACCGTCCGAAAGGAGCGCCTCATGAACCAGATCATCCCACTTGCTGCGGATCATCCACTCACCATGTCCAGCTTTGAGATTTCGCGGCTCGTTGAATCCAACCATGCGGATGTGCGCCGCACGATAGAACGCCTTGCGAATCGCGGAGTTATCACACTTCCGCCATTGGCCGAAGTCTCCAACGACGGCCTCGGCCCGAAAACCATCAGTGTCTACAACCTTTGCAAGCGGGACAGTTTTGTCGTTGTGGCGCGGTTGTCGCCCGAATTCACGGCGCGGGTTGTCGACCGTTGGCAGGAACTTGAGGAGAAAATACAAAACCCCGATCCCATCGCGGCTTTGTCCGATCCCGCCTTCCTGCGCAGCACTCTCCTGACCTATACCGAGAAGGTCGTCGCGCTGGAGGCCAAGGTTTCGGAACAAGCGCCGAAGGTAGCCGTCCTGGAACGCATCGAGGCGGGCAAGAAATCGATCATCCTCACGGAAGCAGCCAAGGTGCTGGGCGTGAAGCGCGACGAACTGACCCGGCGCTTGCACAAGGAAGGCTGGGTTTACCGGCAGAACAAATCATGGGTCGCGGCGATCGCCCAGATTCACGCCGGGCGCATGGAGTACCAGGAGGCGCACTACCACGACGACGACGGCAACGAGGTTGCCAAGCCTTACTGCCGCCTGACGCCCAAGGGGATGATCCGTTTCGCCCAGATACACGGCGTGAATGACCTGTCCGGGCAGGCGGGGAGCGCATGACCCCAGCCAAACGCCACCTCGCCCGTGTCGCCTCGCTCCCCTGCGCCCTGTGCGGACAGCGCCCGGTGGAAGCGCATCATCCGCGCTTCGGTCAGGGCATGCGTCAGCGGGCAAGCGGCTGACAATCCCGCTTTGCCTCGAACATCACCGGGGCGGCACGGGCATTCACGGCATGGGCGTCAAGGCGTTCGAGCGCGCCTGGAAGACATCCGAACTCGAGCTGCTGGCGGAAACGTTCCAGCAGATCCGCGATGCGCTGGAAAGGGGTCAGGCGTGAGCGGCGTTTTCCACCGGGACAGCCGCCAGCCGGACGCCCAGCGCCTGGCAGACGCGGGAAATGGTCTCGAAACGCGGGCTGGCGTCGCGCCGCAGCGCCTTGTAGAGCGCCTCGCGGGTAATGCCGGAATCCCTGGCGATCTGGCTCATGCCGCGCGCGCGGGCGATCGTGCCCAGCGCCTGGACAAGACCGGCGGGGTCGCCGTCTTCCAGAACCACGGTCAGATATTCGGCAATCGCCTCTTCATCCGTCAGATATTCGGCGGCGTCGAAGCGTTTCAGTTCGGAGACTTTGATTTTCTTGCTGCCGGTCATGATTCATTCCTCCAGGGTGCGCGCCAATTGTATGGCACGGGCGATGTCCGCCGTTTGCGTCGATTTGTCGCCGCCGCCCAACATGACGATCAGGGTATCGCCGCGCTGGATGTAGTACATGCGCCATCCGGAGCCGAAGAATTCGCGCATCTCGAAGACGCCTTCGCCCACCGGCTTCACGTCGCCCAGATTCCCCGCCTCGGCCTTTTCAAGACGGCGCACGAGACGCTTTTGCGTCAGGCCATCCTTGAGGCCGGAAAGCCAGGCGGAAAATTCAAGGGTCAGGAAAACGCTGTACATGCCCTGTATCGTAATCGTTCGATTACAAAGGTCAAGCGTTTCGGAAAAAATTCGACCCCGCCGCCATCCCTTCCGTCCGGAAAAAATCAGCCTCGACATCCACTGCGGCGAGGTCATTTTCGTGAACCGCCGCATGTACGCCCTTGGCCGCCTGGAGCCTGGCCGGATGAACCAGACCGAAGCGGAATACTCCGGCGCGATGGAAACGCGCCAGCGCGCCGGGGAAATCGCCTGGCATCTGTTCGCGGGCGTCAAGCTGCGCCTGGCGGACAACACCTTTTATTCTCCGTATTTCGTCGTGATGCGCTCCGACGGGCGGATGGAAATGCGCGAAGTGAAGGGCTTCTGGACGGATGACGCCAGGGTCAAGGTCAAGGTGGCGGCGGATTTCAACTGGAGGAAGCGCGTCAATACAGAATGGATGAACGCCATCACTGTTATCGCGGACATCGCCCGCGGCGCGGCGCTGGCCGGATGTACAACCAATGGGCTGATGCGCCGGGAGCATGTCATCCGCTGCTTCGTTCGCAAGGCGGAGCGCGAAAGCCTTGAGCGCCTGGCGGAAAAGCACGGGATGACCATCAATACGGTTTCCGCCCATGCCAAAAAAGTTTCTCATTGGCTACTTGGAAAAGCATGCGGCCAACGTCGGGGAAGAGCAAAAGGCGCTCCATTCCATTGAGGACAGGCTCGTACGCGCCGGGATCATTGAGGCGCAGCAATGAGACGCGGGCGGATCAGGCGGCAAGCTCCCCGGCAAGGCCGGGATGACGGGCAATCAGCTTCAAGAGGCAGAACACGCCGCCGGGCGGCTCGAAACGCCCCTGCTCCCAATCGCGCAGGGTGGCAAGCGGCGTGGCGATCGCTTGCGCAAAATCCCGCGTGTCATTCCCGCTTTCTTCCGCGCCTCGCGCAGCATGATTTGCGCCGGGGTCGTAACACGGGAGAATCTCCCATCCCTGGCGTCCGCCAGCGAGCGGCGCAGGCAAGGGATTTTCCGCCCGGCGTACAACCACATGAAAATTATCGTGACGAGCTGCGCCTCACGGCTCCGGCGGCGCGTCGGCATCGTTCAGTTCCGGCCATATGGCGGGGGGCAGTGTGCGTTTCTGGCCTTCCTTGTCCAGCGCCACGTAGGTCAGGATGGCTTCCGTCACCTTGACGACAATCGGCTTTTGCGGACGCCGCTCGGCGAAAACCTGCACCTGGACGGTAATCGAGGTTCGTCCCATGTGGACGACTTCGGTATAGAAACTCACCACATCGCCGCTGGAGATGGGCTGGTGGAACTGGAAACTGTTGACCGCCACCGTTGCCACTCGTCCGCGCGCGTGCCGCATGGCCTCGATGCCGCCCGCGATATCGACGTTCGACATCACCCAGCCGCCAAAAATGTCGCCGAACATGTTTTCATTACCGGGCATGGGCGCCAGGCGCAGAGTAGGTTGCCGCTTGGGGCAATGAACCGCTTCATCCATCATCATCAAAGGAAAGTAAAGACAGAAAGGAAGCGACAGAATAAATTACCAGCGCGCAATATTGCAAATTTTCCGCGCCGCCCCTCATTTTCCCCGCGCCCAGCAAAACGATGAAGAAATCCGCACCCTGCCGGGAGGCTACAGCGGGGTGCGCCTGGCGCTGAACGGCGAGCCGTGGATATCTGGCTTCCGGCATGTACAGGACGTGCGCCAGACCGGCGTGGTGCGGGGCGCCTGGCGGCGCAGACAGCCCATCACCATACACGCCTGGATTTACAGCCTGAAAGACGGCCTCGTGCACGATCTCGGCATGACCATCCGCCGTCCCGAAGACCTGTTGCCCCACTGCCAGACCGCCATGACCGGAATCATGCCGGATGGCGCGTGATCGCCCGGAAACCGATGGATTTTGGCTTCAGCCCTGGCATTCTTTGTCGAAATGCGATGAAATCCAGGCTTCCTCCACCCACGGCAAGGAAAGCCAAGAGCGCGGACTGACTCCTGGCCGACAGCGGGCGGACTTCTGTCATGCCCCGGAAGAAGCGCCGCGGCAGGCCGCCGGTGACGCCTTCGCGCACCTCGGCATTCGCCAACCCCCAGCGCGCCGCGGCGCATACTGACCGTCTTCTGTCTTCTGAATCCCGGCGTTACAATCCTGCCCTTGCGTCAACAATAACGGAGAAACACCATGCCCCAGTATCGTTCCCGCGTTTCCACCCATGGTCGCAACATGGCGGGGGCGCGCGCCTTGTGGCGGGCAACCGGCGTAAAGACGGAAGACTTCGGCAAGCCCATCGTCGCCGTGGTCAATTCCTTTACCCAGTTCGTGCCGGGCCATGTGCATTTGAAGGACATCGGGCAACTGGTGGCGCGGGAAATCGAGGCGGCGGGCGGCATCGCCAAGGAATTCAACACCATCGCCATTGACGATGGCATCGCCATGGGACACGACGGGATGCTCTATTCGCTGCCTTCGCGCGATTTGATCGCCGATTCGGTGGAATACATGGTAAATGCCCATGCCGCCGACGCCCTGGTGTGCATTTCCAATTGCGACAAGATCACGCCGGGGATGCTGATGGCGGCCATGCGCCTCAATATTCCCGCCGTGTTCGTCTCCGGCGGGCCGATGGAAGCGGGCAAGATCGGAAAAGACAACAGCGTCGTCAAGCTGGATTTGATCGACGCCATGGTCAAGGCCGCCGATATGAAGGTTTCCGATGCCGAGATCGCGGTCATCGAAGACGCCGCCTGCCCAACCTGCGGCTCCTGTTCCGGCATGTTTACCGCCAATTCCATGAATTGCCTGACCGAAGCCCTGGGACTGTCGCTCCCCGGAAACGGCACGCTGGTAGCCACTCACGCGGATCGCAAAGGGCTGTTTTTACACGCGGGGCGATTGATTGTCGAACTATGCCGCCGCTATTACGAAAAGGACGACCAAAGCGTCCTGCCGCGTTCCATCGCCGTGAAGGCCGCCTTTGAAAACGCCATGCGTCTTGATGTGGCGATGGGCGGATCGACCAATACCGTCCTGCATCTCTTGGCTGTCGCCCATGAGGCGGGCGTGGATTTTTCCATGGCGGACATCGACCGTATTTCCCGCGAGACGCCCTGCCTGTGCAAGGTTGCGCCCGCAACGGACAAATATCACGTCGAGGACGTGCACCGAGCGGGCGGCGTCATGGGCATCCTGGCGGAACTTTTACGCGCCCGTCTTATCGACCGTTCGGTGTCTACCGTATATGCCAGAACCCTGGGCGAGGCCATCGAGACGCATGATGTCGTCACCACCGCCAATCGCGGTGTGCTGGAATTCTACCGGGCCGCGCCCGGCAACGCGCCGAGCCGGGACGCCTTTTCCCAGGACTGTCGCTGGCCGGAGCTGGATATGGATCGTGCCTGCGGCTGCATCCGCAACCAGACGAACGCCTATTCCCAGGACGGGGGCCTTGCCGTGCTTTACGGCAACATCGCCGAGCGGGGTTCCATCGTCAAGACCGCCGGGGTGGATGATTCCATCCTTGGATTCACCGGCAAGGCGCGGGTGTTCGAAAGCCAGGAGGACGCGGTGACCGGCATACTGGCGGGCATGGTGACAGCGGGCGATGTGGTGGTCATTCGCTATGAAGGCCCGCAGGGCGGGCCGGGGATGCAGGAAATGCTCTATCCGACGAGCTACCTCAAATCGCGCGACCTGGGCAAGTCCTGCGCGTTGCTCACCGACGGACGCTTCTCCGGCGGCACCTCCGGGCTTTCCATCGGCCACGTTTCTCCGGAAGCCGCCAACGGCGGGACAATCGGGTTGATCGAGGAAGGCGACACGATTGAAATCGACATTCCAGGGCGCCGCATCCATCTGGCCGTTTCCGAAACCGAACTCGCCCGTCGCCGCGCCGCCATGGACGCCAAAGGCGATCTGGCTTGGCAGCCCGTCAGCCGCGCGCGCGTCATTCCAAAATCGCTGCAAGCCTACGCGCTCTTCGCCACTTCCGCCGATCAGGGCGCGGTGCGCGACCTGGCGCAGGTCAAGCGCGCCGGAAAACCGTACGCGCCAGATCAAGGATAAAGCAGCGGGCGAGGGAAACCCCTGGAGACGAGCAAGAAATTCGCGGGGGATGTAGATTTGCCTGCGTGTGGTTTACACTACGCGGTCTTGTGGATACTTCCTGTCTTGCCATGTCCGCTTTTCCTGATGCCGCCGCCGTTGCCGTGCCGCTGCTTACGCAGGCGGCGCGGGTGTTGCGCGTCGATGCGGGATATGCGCTGGTGGAAGTCATCGGCGGCGGTTGCGGACGTTGCCATGAGGCGGGCGGCTGCGGCAGCGCGCATTTGACGCGGATGTTCTGTTTTCGTCCGCGCCGCTGCCGGGTGCAAAACCGGATCGACGCGCCGGCGGGCGCGCGGGTGACGGTTGTCCTGCCTGCCGGAGTCTTGCGCCGCCATGTCCGTATAGCGTATGTCTTGCCGCTGCTGGCGCTGCTTGGCGGCGCGGTGCTGGGCGATGTGGCGGCGGGCGATGCGGGCGCGGCGGCGGGCGCGGTCTTCGGACTGGCGCTCGCCTGGTGGATGGCGCGGTGTGCGATCTCTGGAAAATTGCCTGATGAACCCTATATTGCGAATATTGAATTTCAGGAGGAAAAAACATGATGCAACGACGATTCACGCGTTTGCTGTTGGCGTTGGCCATGCTTTTGCCGCTGAGCGGCGGCGTCTGGGCGCAGACGAACACGGCGGCAGCGCGTTCTCTCCCTGATTTTGCCGATCTGGCTGAGCGGCAGGGGCAGGTGGTGGTCAATATCAGCACCACGCAGATTGTGCGCGGTCGTTCCGGCGCGCAGGGCTTTCCGGGGTTTCCATTTGATGAGAATGACCCCATGTTCGAATTTTTCCGGCGGTTCACGCCGCGCGGCCTGCCCAGCACGCCGCGCGAATCGGAGCGGCATTCGCTGGGGTCCGGCTTCATCGTCACGCCGGACGGCTACATCCTGACCAACGCGCATGTGGTCGATTCCGCCGATGAGGTTACGGTGCGCCTGAATGACCGGCGCGAATTTTCCGCGCGCATCATCGGCGCGGATCGGCGCACCGATGTGGCGCTGATCAAGATTGAAGCGACGGGGTTGCCGGTGGCGCGTCTGGGCAGCCCGGAAAAGCTGCGCGTGGGTGAGTGGGTGGTGGCGATCGGCTCGCCCTTCGGGTTCGAGAATTCGGTGACGGCGGGTATCGTTTCCGCCAAGGGACGCTCGCTGCCGCAGGAAAATTACGTGCCGTTCATCCAGACGGACGTGGCGGTCAATCCCGGCAATTCCGGCGGGCCGCTGTTCAACATGCAGGGCGAAGTCGTGGGCATCAACTCGCAGATTTACAGTCGCAGCGGCGGCTACATGGGGTTGTCGTTCGCCATTCCCATTGACGTGGCGATGGAAGTGCAGGCGCAGTTGCGCGCCACGGGCAAGGTGAGCCGGGGACGCATGGGCGTGGTGATTCAGGAAGTGACGCGCGAACTGGCCGAGTCTTTCGGACTGGAAAAAGCGATGGGCGCAATTGTCAATTCCGTGGAAAAAGGCGGCCCCGCCGAGCAGGCGGGGATTGAAGCGGGCGACGTGATTCTGCGCTTTGACGGCAAGGAAATCGCCGTATCCGCCGACTTGCCGCGCATCGTGGCGGCCAGCAAGCCCGGCGGCAAGGTCAGGGTGCGGGTATGGCGCAAGGGCGCGGCGCGCGAACTGGTCATGACCGTGGGTGAAATCCAGGAAGAGCAATCCGAACGGAGCGCGCGCGTAAAACGCGCGCCCAGGGCGGAACGCGAAGCCACCCGGTTGGGGTTGGTCGTGAGCGAGCTTTCCGCCGAGCGGCAACGGCAACTGAATGTCAGCGGCGGCCTGGTCATCGAGGAAATCCGCAGTAACGCCGTCCGTGCGGACTTGCGTGTGGGCGACATCATCCTTGCCCTGATCGACAAGGGCGCGCGCCACGAAATTCGCGGTGTCGAGCAATTCAACAAACTGCTTGCGCCCTTCGGCAAGAGCGCCAATGTTACCCTGCTGGTGCGGCGCGGCGATCAACAGGTGTTCATTACCGTCAAGGGCATCAATGACTGAGACGCGGACGCGGACGCTGACCCTGATCAGCCGCGCCTATTGCCACCTCTGTCATGAGATGGAGGCGGCGCTGCAACCCTTGCTGACGGAATACGGCGCTATGCTGGAAGTGCTGGATGCCGACGCCGATCCGGCGCTGGCGCGTTACGATGAGCGGGTGCCGGTGCTGCTGTCGGGAAAAACAGAGATCTGCCATTACTTTCTGGATGAAGCCGCGCTCCGGGCGGAGCTGGCGGGCGAGAACGGGCAGCGCCGTCTCCGGGGATGACGGCGCATGTTTTCGCGCCATGCGTCGGCCGACATCGGGGTAGAATCCCGTTCATCCCGGGGATGCCCCTTTTCCCTGGAAAACATCGCCGTCTGGCGAGCACATCGGAGAGATCATGATTTTCGACATTGACAACGAAACGCTTCCGCGCGAGGAACTGGAAATCCTGCAATTGCGCCGCTTGCAGGCGACCGTGGCGCGCTGTTACGAGACCGTGAAGTTCTACCGCGAAGCGATGGATGAACTGGAAATCAAGCCGCATCACATCCAGACGCTCGCCGACGTGAAGTTCCTGCCCTTCACCAAAAAGGAGCAACTGCGCGACAACTATCCCTACGACATGTTTGCCGTGCCGCCCGACCAGGTGGCGCGGGTGCATGCCTCTTCCGGCACCTCGGGCAAACCCGTGGTGGTCGGCTACACGCGGCGCGATGTCGCCAACTGGGGAGAACTGGGCGCGCGCTGCCTGGGCGCGGCGGGTCTGGCGCCCGGCGACCGGCTGCACAACGCTTATGGATATGGCCTGTTCACCGGCGGCCTGGGGCTGCATGGCGCGGCGGAAACCTTCGGCGTCACGGTCATCCCCATGTCCGGCGGACAGACGCAAAAACAGGTGATGCTGCTCGCCGACCTTGCGCCCACCGCCTTGAGCTGTACGCCCTCCTATGCTCTGAACATTGCGGAAGAGGCGGAAAAGCTGGATATCGACATTCGCAAGCTGCCGCTGCGCGTGGGGCTTTTTGGCGCGGAGCCGTGGAGCGAGGAAATGCGTTACGAACTGGAGTCGCGCATGGGCATTGACGCGCTGGATATCTATGGCCTCACTGAACTCATGGGGCCGGGCGTCGGCATCGAATGCCTGGAGGGCAAGAAAGGATTGCATGTCTGGGAGGATCACTTCCTGGTCGAGTGCGTGGATATCGACACCGGCGAGCCGTTGCCGCCGGGCGAGCGGGGCGAGATTGTCATTACCTCGCTGACCCGCGAAGCCTTCCCCATGCTGCGTTTTCGCACCCGCGACATTTCCGTGCTGGATGTCGCGCCCTGTAAATGCGGGCGCACCCATCTGCGGATGCGCCGCATCACCGGACGTTCGGACGACATGCTGATTATTCGCGGCGTCAATGTCTTTCCCACGCAAGTGGAAGCCATTCTGATGCGGACGGAAACGCTTTCGCCGTTTTATCAGATCGAGGTTTTCCGCGAGGGCTTCATGGATTCATTGCGCATCAACGTCGAGGCCAGCCCGCCGTTGTACGCCAAGGGGCAGGAATACATGGATCACGTCGCCGCCAAGGTGCAAAAGGACATCAAGGACTTCATCGGCCTTACCTGCGAGGTCAGGGTGCATCCCACCGGTTCGGTCGAACGTTCGATGGGCAAGGCGGTGCGGGTGATTGATCACCGGAAGAAAAAGGATTGAAAACGCGCCTTGCCGTCATCGTAAAACGAACTCCGGTTTGAAACCCCGCCCGCAAGAAAGGCGCGAAGGTCGAGACCCCGGTCGAGACCGGGGTTTCGACCGTAGCCATTATCGAGGGGAGAGAAACCCCTTCCCAATGGAGTCAGACCGACAGCCCTGAAGGGCTGTCGCTGATTTTTGCTCCGGAACGCAGGAATTCCGCTACCCGTTCCATCACCTGTTCGCCAAGTCCGGTCTCCAGGCAATCGAACACTTCACCTGGCAAGGTGTTGGTCAACCAGGTGATTTGCCGTTTGGCGAGTTGACGCGTGGCGAAAATGCCCCGGTCGGCGAGTTCGGCGCGGTCGAATTCGCCTTCCATCCATGCCCAAACCTGCCGATAACCCACGCAGCGCATGGAAGGCAGGCCGGGATGCAAACGATAACGGCGGCGCAGGCATTCCACCTCTTCGATCAGGCCATCCGCCAGCATCGCCTGAAAACGCCGGGCAATGCGCTCGGCGAGCGGAGGGCGTGCCGACGGCAACAGGGCGAGCTTGAGAAAACGGTAGCGCGGCGGCGCTTCCCTCTCTCTTGCCAGGAGTTCCGTCATGCCGCCGCCGGTGAGCCGGCAGATTTCCAGCGCCCGTTGGATGCGCTGGCTGTCCCCGGGGGAAAGACGGGCGGCGGTTTGCGGGTCGCGCATCGCCAGTTCCGCATGCAGGGCGGGCCAGCCCTTTTCCCGCGCTTCCGCGTCCAGAGCCGCCCGAATGACGGGGTCGGCGCGCGGCAGGTCGGCAAGACCTTCCAGCAGCGCCCTGAAATAGAGCATGGTGCCGCCCACGAGGAGCGGAATCTGTCCATGGGCGGTGATTTCCGCCATCGCCGCCAGCGCGTCCTCACGGAAACGGGCGGCGGAATAATGTTCTTCCGGCGTGATGAGGTCGACGAGGCGATGCGGGAAACGGGCAAGCGTTTCCCTGTCCGGCTTGGCCGTGCCGATATCCATGTCCGAAAACACCAGGGCGGAATCGACGCTGACGATTCCGAGCGGGAAACGCTCCGCCAATTCCAGCGCCAGACTGGTCTTGCCGCTGGCGGTCGGCCCCATCAGCAGGATGGCGGGCGGTTTCACATGAACCTCGCGCCGAAGGCCGCGCTCACGGGATGAGCTTCAGGATTCCCGGTTTGACGATGCCTTCCAGCGCCGCTTTCGGCACCCGGACTTCCGGCATGCCGATCGCGTAGGGGCCTGCTTCGTAACTGCTGTAATTGAAGGCCAGTCCGTCTTTGACGATCTTCCAGTTGCCGTTGGGAGAGAACCATTCGGCGAGAAAGGCGTCCTGTTCCTTGCGGTCGCTGGAAGTCACCTTGTGCTCCACGAGCCAGTCCCGGTAGGCGGCTCGCTGGCGTTCATCCAGCGCGGCGCGCTTTTCCGGCGTGACGAGGATTTCCTCCAGCGCCACCGGCGCATGGGTGTCGACGTTCAACAGGAAATTCTCGATGCCGCCCTGACCGTGCGCCGCGCCGGCGCTGTAAGTCCAGACGTGGTAGGAGAACTGCAGGAAGCCGCCGTAACGTCCGCCGAATTTCAGTTCTCCGTATGATTCATCGCCGGAAATGTACTCATCGCCTTCCTTGTAGGCTTCGTCCAGTTGCGCGAGCGTGTCCACGACCGCCTGAAAACCTGCCGCGCGGTAGGTTTCCAGCGCGCCAAATACACAACAGACCGCCTTTTGCGCCAGCAGGGCATCCAGCCATTTCGCGTCAGGGAAACGCGTGACGGTCAGTCGGCTTTGGGCGCAGCGTTCCTCGCCCCGCGCGTCATGCAGGCAGGATTTGGCCTGATAGGTCTGTTCCTCGTGTGGCGCGTAGGCGGCGTATTCGTCCGGTCCGTCCGGTCGGACGGACGACGTGAGGAGGAGGAGCGCGAGACCAATTGCCGCGGAATACGTGTGGCGCAAGCGCGCTGGGTTCATGTGTTTTTCTTTCATCGTAAAACGAACTCCGGTTTGAAACCCCGCCCGTAAGAAAGGCGCGAAGGTCGAGACCCCGGCCTCGGCCGGGGTTTCGACCGCAGTCATTGGGTAGGGAGAGAAACCCCTTCCCAATGGAGCCAGACCGGCAGCCCTGAAGGGCTGCCGCTGAATTTCGCTTTCCTTTCGGGAGATGACGATCCGGAAAGCATATCGTCTTGCCGTCAATGATTTCAGGATGACAGATCCGGCGGCGTGCTTTCATGCCGTTCGCCCAGTTCCCGCACCACGTTGGCGCGTCCCAGGAGCAGGGCGTCCAGTTGGCCGATGCGCTGGATATCCTTGTTGGTGTAGGGGAACCTGTGCAGCACGTAGCGCATGGCGTTCAGCCGCGCGCGTTTCTTGCAGTCGGATTTTACCACCGTCCAGGGGGAATCCGCCGTGTCCGTGTAGAAGAACATGGCTTCCTTGGCCTTGGTGTATTCGTCCCATTTATCGAGGGAAGCCATGTCGATGGGCGAGAGCTTCCATTGCTTCAGGGGATGATTCTTGCGTTCCCTGAAGCGACGGCGCTGCTCTTCGCGGGAGACCGAGAACCAGAACTTGACGAGATGGATGCCGCTCCTCACCAGATTACGCTCGAATTCCGGGCATTGCCGCATGAATTCCGCGTATTCGTCCGGCGTGCAGAAGCCCATCACCCGTTCCACGCCGGCGCGGTTGTACCAGGAACGGTCGAAGAGCACGATTTCCCCCTGGGTCGGCAGGTGCTGGATGTAACGCTGGAAATACCACTGTCCGCGCTCGACTTCGGAGGGTTTTTCCAGCGCCACCACCTTTGCGCCGCGTGGATTCAAATGTTCCATGAAACGCTTGATGGTGCCGCCCTTGCCTGCCGCGTCCCGGCCTTCAAAGAGAATCACCACGCGCTGCCCGGTTTCCTTGACCCAGGCCTGCAATTTCAGGAGTTCCACCTGCAACTGGTATTTTTGTTTTTCATAGTTCTTGCGCGACATCAGGTTCTTGTAGGGATAGCCGCCCTCGCGCCAGTCGTCGGCCAGAATGTCGTCATGGCGCGTCATTCTGGCACCGTCGAAGCCATTGGTCCGTTTCAGGAAAATGTCGTGCAATGCCGCCACGTCGTCGGGCGACGCGCCGGCGAGTATGGTTTTCAGGATGTCGGCGACGGATTGAAGATTGTCCTTGGCGGCGGTCTGCAAGATATCCGTCATGGCGACGACCTTGGATTCCCGCGCCGCCGTGGTTGCCTGACCGATTTCAAATGCCGCGATGCCGGATTGCGTGGAAGAGGCGGCGATATCTCCCAATCGCGCCGGACGGGGGCGGACAGGGGATTCGAGCGGTTTTGCGACTGGGGCGGCGGATAGCGGCTTTTTGCTCCGGCTTGTCGTTTTGGGTATTGGCATGACGGCTCCTGTGGATGGATGAAAGGATCAGGGCGTAACTATAGATCAGGGATCGAAAATCCGCATTCGATCTCCGGGGCAGGGTTGCGCAATCCAGGGGACAGGGCGATCACCGCGCGCCTCTTGTGGTCAATGGTCGGCAATCCGAAGGAACGGTATCTTGCCATGTGCATTTTTGCAAGGGCAGCCGCCGTGGGCATGCCCGGCGCGCTTTGTCTTCCGTTCTCCGCCGGCCCGAAATCGCCGCGATGCGGCGAGCGGGTGCCGCCAGGGTTTCGCCATCCGGCTCATCCCGCTTGCGCGGGACGCTGCGCGCCCTTCTGCCCCCTTGCCCTTCCGCCCATCCGGGCGGCGGAAACAACACCAGAGCAAAGCATCCCCCCGAAAATCCGCATCATGGCCAGCCAACAGCCGGACGCCTCGCCCTCAATGCGCCCTCCCCTTCCTGTCGCCCCAGGGCGGCGGAGCCGCCCAACCGTTCACCCGGATGGGCAAGCCTATTCCACCAGAAACACCACACCAGAAATCAGGCGGCCACACCCCCCAGAGCGTCCACGGAGCAGCCTTTGCGGACGACGGCGAACGCTTACGCGCAACGCCTGGAAGCTCGCCGCGAACGTTTGGAAGTCGCTGCTGCACGGGCGGAAGCGGAAAGCATGGCGGCGTATCGGAACGCCAGGAAAATGGCCGAGTGCATCCCGTTCGGCCAGCCGATCCTTGTCGGCCATCACAGCGAAGGCCGGGATCGCCGTTTTCGGGATCGCATCCATAACACGTTTGGCAAATCCTTTTCCCTGCAAGAAAAAGCGGACTACCTCACGCGAAAGGCCGCAAGCGTCGGCACGGGCGGCATATCTGGCGACGACCCGGACGCCATCACAAAATTGCAAAAAGAACTGGATGCGGCTGTCGAAAATCAGGCCATGATGAAATCCGCGAACAGGATCGTCCGCTCCACTCGACCAGAAGACAGGAAGGACGCGCTGATCGCCGCAGGCTTCGCGGAAAAAATTGCCGAAAGAATCCTTACGCCTGACTGCTACGGAAAAATCGGCCATGCAGCTTGGGCTTTTCAGAACGGAAACGCGAATATCCACCGCATCGAGGAGCGCATCGAGGAACTGCGTAAACTCCGCGCGCGTCAGAGCATTGAAATGATGGGAAAGGGTTACACGTACCGCGAGGACGTGGCGGAAAATCGCATCATGATCCTTTTCGA
>JAIRLE010000040.1 GCA_031259605.1 Zoogloeaceae bacterium | reverse complement strand
TTCGTCGAATCGCTGGCGCGGGAGAAGCTGCTGGTCGAGCGCACCGCCGACATCACCTTGCCGCAGGGCCGCAAGACGGCGCTGGCCGGGTTTTCCGTGGTCGATGGCGAGTCTTTCGCCAGGCTGCCGGACGCGGTTGTCATCGAGTGGCACCGCAAGGGCTGGCTGGCGCTGGTGTATGCGCATCTGGCCTCACTGGCGTGTTTCACCGATCTGCTGGCGGATTGATCGCAAAACCAACTCCGGTTTGCAACCCCGCCCGCAAGAAAGGCGCGAAGGTCGAGACCCCGGCCGCGGCCGGGGTTTCGACCGCAGCCATTCTCGAGGGGAGAGAACCCTTCCCAATGACGTTGTACCGGCAGCCCTGAAGGAGCTGCCGCCAATTTCCTGCCGGTCGCTGCTCCAACACCATTGGGAAGCGTTTTTTCCCTTACGGTCTTCTGCCTATTGCGTCGTGGTCAATTCCGTCAGCACTTCGGCGGGAGGTTCGGGTTCCTTGGCGTCGATCAGAATGGTGACGCGGCGGTTGCGGGCACGGCCTTCCACACTGTTGTTGCTTTCGACCGGGCGTTGTTCGCCGTAGCCGATGGCGGTCAGGTGCCCCGAAAGGACGCCGTTGTCGGCGAAGAGGCGCAGCACGGTGGTGGCGCGCACGGCGGAAAGTTCCCAATTGGAGGGAAATTGCGCGGTGTTGATGGGGATGTTATCGGTATGCCCCTCGATGGTGATGGGAAAATCGCTGTCTGCCAGCACGTGCGCCACGGCTTCCAGCGCGGAGGCCGAAAGCGGCTCCAGACGCGCCTGACCGGGTGAGAACAATACGCTGTCGTTGATTTCCACGGTCACGCCCCGGCTGGTTTCCAGCACTCGCACCTTGCCTTCGCGCACCAGCGGCGCCAATGCCTGCATGATGTCTTTCGCCATGTTGCGCATCTTGTTGCGCTGGCGTGCCTTGGTTTCGTCCGCGCCCTTGTCGGGACGGGCGACCGGTACCGGCAGCGGCGGCGCGCCGGGGGTGATGAGCAGCAACTGGCCGCCGTCGGCATTGCTGATGCTGCGAAACGCATTGTTCAGGGAATCGGACAAAATCCGGTATTTGCCTTCGTTTACGGAAGACAGCGCGTACATGACCACGAAAAAGGCGAACAGCAGGGTGATGAAATCAGCGTAGGACACCAGCCAGCGTTCGTGGTTGTCGTGTTCTTCAGTGCGGTTCTTGCGGGAACGGCGCGCCATCTTCGTTCTTTCCTCAACGCTCAACGACGCCGGGGCGCGTTGCGCGTTGGCGCGTCCTTGTAGCGGGTTTCCTTGTAGAGATACCCTTGCAGACGGCTTTCGATGATGCGCGGGTTATCTCCCGCCGCAATGCCCAACAGTCCGTCGAGCAGCATTTCCTTGGCGGCGACCTGGCGGGCAATGTACGCCTTCAGTTTGTTGGCGATGGGCAGATACACCAGATTGGCCAGTCCCACGCCGTAGATGGTGGCGACGAAAGCCACGGCGATGCCTGCGCCCAGTTTTGAAGGGTCGGAAAGATTTTCCATGACGTGAATCAGCCCCAGCACCGCGCCCAGAATGCCAATGGTGGGCGAATAGCCGCCGGCGGCTTCCCAGACGCGGGCGGAAAGGCGCATTTCGTCTTCGAAAGCGGTGAGCTTGACTTCCATGATTTCGCGGATATGCGCGGCGTCCACACCATCGATCAGAAGCTGCAAGCCTTTTTGGGCAAAGTCGTCCCGCACCTGGTTGGCGAAATTTTCCAGCGCCAGCAGGCCCTCGCGGCGCGCCATGTGGCTCCATTGCGTGACATTGCCGATCAGTTGCTCGTGATTGATGACAGGAGGGAAAAACACCCACAACGCCATTTTCAGTCCGCGCCAGAAGGTGGCGAGGGGACTTTGCAGCATTACCGCGCCCAGAGTGCCGCCGAAGACGATCAGGAGCGCCGTGGGCTGAAGCAGCGAAGCGACATGTCCGCCTTCCAGCACCTGTCCGCCAAGGATGGCGCCGATGCCGATGATGAGGCCAATCAGACTGATTTTATCCACTTGGGCTTATTTCCTTTCCTTTGACTTTTGGGCGCGTTCCTCATCTCCAAAGATCCGGCTGCGAATGCGGCTGACTGCCTGGCTGTGCAGTTGGCAGACGCGGGATTCGGAAACGCCCATGATCTCGCCAATTTCCTTTTGGTTCAATTCTTCCTCGTAGTACAGCGCCATCAGCAGCTTTTCGCGTTCCGGCAGGGCGTCGATGGCGCGCACGAGATGCTTGCGCAGATGTTTGTCTTCCAGGCACGCTGCCGGGTCGTCGTCGCTGCTGCCCAGGCGCCGCGCCAGGAAATCCTCGCCTTCCTCGCAAACGAAATCGTCGAGATAGAGAATCTGGTGTCCCCTTGCTTCCTGCAACAGTTTCTGGTAGTCGCCCAGCGGCATGCCCAGATTTTCCGCCAGCTCGCTCTCGCTGGGAGGGCGGCCATGCCGCTGTTCGAGCTGTTGCAGGGCATTTTCCACGCGGCGCATTTTACGCCGCAGACTGCGCGGCAGCCAGTCGTTTTCCCGCAGTCCATCCAGCATCGCGCCGCGTATGCGCTGGCTGGCGTAGGTTTCGAACTGCGCGCCCAATCCTTCCTCGTAGCGCGCAAAGGCGTCCAGAAGGCCAATCATGCCGTTCTGCACCAGGTCTTCCGGTTGCACATTGGCCGGAAGCCGCGCCATCAGATGATGGGCGATGCGTTTGACCAGCGGAGCATACTGTTGCACCAGTTGCTCCCTGTCGAAATGACCATCGGCGGTATACATTCGGGCATGCGGGACAAGGTTATGCAATGTACGCAGTGTAGCAGGATCGGGAATCAGCGATCAGCGGTCAGGAATCAGTAAACAGGGCTGGCGCATGAAAAATGCTTCATCGTAAAACCAACTCCGGTTTGAGACCCCGGCCTCGTCCGGGGTTTCGACCGCAGTCATTCTCGAGGGGAAAGAAACCCCTTCCCAATGGAGTTGGATCGACAGCCCTGAAGGGCTGTCGCTAATTTTTGGCGAACAGGTTCTCACCGCTCCCTGATCCGGTTCCGCATGATTTGACGCTCCGGCCCTGGCGCATCAATGGCGTCGCCCGATCTTCCGGCATCGCCTTTTCCTCCACGCCCGCGCTTCCCCTATTCACTCAAAAGCTGCGTCATGACGACGGGAGTGGCCGGAGTTTTGTGACCGTTGTGGTAGATCAGGACAGGAGCAAGCGGCCCTTGCGTTTCGGCGGCGCGTTGGGCGATGTTGTCGGGGCTGATGGTGAAGCGGTTCAGAAAACGGCTGGTAGGCCAGCCAGTATCGCCATAGGCAAGATAAATGAGCTTGGAACAAAAGATGCGATCGGTACTTTCGACATCGAAGTTGAAGTCATACGCCTTGCCGACATGGCGCAGCGTCTCCAGCAGCGCGGTCCGCTTTTTTTCCAGCGGCAAATCCACCATGCGCACCACCGCCAGATCGTCCACATTGAGGAATCGCGCCAAAGTATTGATTTCTACGCCGCTGCGCAAGGCTTCCACCACACCACGCCCGGCGCGGATGGCTGCCTGGTGCGGCACGACCAGCGGATGTTCCCAAAGCCCCAGTTCCTTCAATTCGGCTTCCGTTCCAATCCAGATGGCGACATGTCCCCAATGACCGGGAATGAAGGCGTCTGTCAGACGAAACGGCGTTTTTTCCAGCAAAATGTCACCTGCCCGCAAAACACTGGCGACATCCTTTTCTATTGCCGATTGCTGATATAGCTTGCCGTGCCGGGTTTCCACCAGACCCACGGTATTGCCAAACAACATACTGGAAAAATGGGCGCTCTCCCGCCGCAGCCGGAACAGGGCGTCCTGCGTCAGGTCGCCGAAAATCTCGAACGTCTGCCCCATCACCTTGAGCGGACGCCGCTTCGCCACCATATGGAACGAAGGACTTTGTTCCACAGTGGCGCGCAGATAGCGGCAAGCAGGCGCGTAGTCGGCAAATTCCGCGTCCGTCGGCGCGCAGGGGTCGCCCTTGTCCGTTTCGGCAATGTATTGCCGGTACCATTTGATGGCGCCGCGCACCCGGCGGCGATTATCGGCAGAGGTAAACATCTGGTTGACGCGCTGCAATTCCTCGGCGGAAGGCAGTCCTTCGCCCAAATCCATCTGGTTCAGGTGACGGCGCAAGTCCTTGTCGTCCTGCCAGAGCGAAATGGCCATCAAGTAATTATCGTAAAGCATCAAGGCCGAAGACAGGGAAAGCAACACCCCCAGACGCTGGATTTTGCCGGGAACGCCCGCGGCAGGCGCGGACGCAATCCAGCATTCATGCGCAAGCGCCGTGTCGAGCAATGCCTGCCGCTCTTCGATCAGGGTCAGCGCGCCGTCGCGTATGCGCTGAAAATCATGACCGCTCAAGGCTTCCTTGCGCGCTTTCTTGGCATGGAGTTCCTGATAGAGCGCAATGACGCTGCTACGCATGGACAGCGCCTTGCCCGAACGCGATAGATAATCTTCCAGCGTCCGCGCCATATCTTCCTGCGTTCCCAGAGCCAGCACAGACGGACAGACACGGGCGGGCAATTCCATTGATGACGGATCCAACGACGACCTCCCTTCCACACCAGCCGATAGCAAGACAACAGGCAAGGCAAAAAACAACAGGCGGGCGGAAGCAAACATGAAAAAACTCCTGAATTCAGAAGGAAGAAAAATCAGCGCAACAGAATAATCCAGAATGCGCCCTGATTCTACACTACAGCGTCTTTGCGCCGATAATCCAGCAATGCTGTTCGCGTCATCCGCTTTCCTGCTTCAGGCCGCGTCCGGCAGCAGGGGCGGTGCCGGACAATCCAGGCTTTGGGCGAAGGCGCGCAGGAGTTCGGATTCCGCGACGGTAATCTTGCCGTCGTGCCGCACGGCGGCAACGCAGGCGGCAAGAAATTTCTGGCGAAAACGCGGCGCGGACTGGGCAAGATGATCCAGCGCGCCATCAATCGCTTCCGGACGCAGCATGGATTTCCCCGGAAACGGCGTATCGCCAAACGGCGTTTGCGTAATCGCGTGCCGATAGGCCGCCCGTGCCGCCACGTCGTCCGGGTTGCCCGCACACGTCAGCAACGCCAGCAGGCAGGAGACATCCGCCGCCAGACTTTCCAGCCGCAAACCACGACGGGCGCGGGGAAATCCCAGGGCGCTTTTCAGGAGATGCGCCAGCGCAAGCTCCGAAGGCGAAAGACGGCCATCCACCCGCACCAGCGCGTTGGCGCACTTCAGGCAGCGTTGTTTCTCCGGCTCGGCAAAACCGCCAAGCACGGGCAAGGCCAAATCCAGCAGCGGCAAACGGCTGCGCGGGCCGTGCGCCGCCAGCCACACCGCGCAGTCGCAGACATTCCGGGCGAGCGCCGAATCATATGCCGAAGTGATGATTGCCAGTTGTTTTTGCCGGATTTCCGGCGCATCCGTCAGCACGTACAACAGCGCGTAAATGGCGGCCAGCGCGCCTTCCGGCGTATGCACATCCCTCCCCGCATCCGACGGCAAATCGGCAAGAAAAGCCTGGGCATAGACCAACTGCGCAGGCGCATCCAGCCCGATATTCAGAAAACCGAGATCGCCGCCGCCCGCCGCTGCCGCGCGCGCGGCAGCGGCGGGCGGCGCGCTCTTTTGCACTTCCTGAAGCGCGATGTTCTCGATGCGGGCAATGCGCGCCGCCAAGGGCGGATGCGTGGCGAACAGGCCGGAAAACAGCGAAAAGCGGCGCGCGCTCTCGCCAAAAAACAGGTGACTGGCCTCTTCCGCCCGCGGATGCTCGATGCGTGTACCGAATCCGCCCATCATGCGCAGCGCGCCCGCCAGACCGTCCGGGTTGCGGGTGAATTGCACGGAAAAAGCGTCCGCCAGATATTCCCGTTCACGGGAAATGGCCGCCTTGATGATTTTGCCGAAAAACACGCCTATCGAGCCAACCACCACCAATATCACGCCCAGCAACAGTACCGTGCCCCGGCTATTGCTGTTGCTCCCCCGGCGCGAGCCTCGAAGGATGCCGCGACCGATGGAAGTAAGAAACAGAATGCCGAACAACACGCCGATCAGCCGCAGATTGAGGCGGGTATCGCCACTGACGATATGACCGATCTCATGACTGATGACGCCCTGGAGCTGATCGCGATCGCAGCGCTCAAGCAGTCCGCGCGTGACGGCAATCACGCTGTCCGTCGGCCTCATGCCCGCCGCGAAGGCATTCAGGCTCTCTTCCTCGTCCAGCACGAAGACCTTCGGCGATGGAATCCCGGCGGCGATGGACATTTCATCGACCACATTGAGCAGACGGCGCTCTTCGGCTACGGTGGTTTCACGCGCCAGCAGGCGTCCGCCCAGTTCACTGGCGATGAGCGCGCCGCCCACGCGGGAAATCTGGAAAATCTTCCAGAACGAAGCGCCCGCGATCGTGCCGCCGACCGACAACACCGTCCAGCCCAGATATTCCCAGTTGAGAAAGCGCGCCCAGGTAAAGTTGCCCATGCCCGACATGCGCGCCTCCGGGTCGATGATGGTCGTGACGCCCGCCTCAACGTAATGCGCCTGCGGGCCAAGCAGCAGGACAGCACCCAGATAGATGATCAGGATAATGGCGCACACCGCCAGCGCGAACCACAGCACCAGCCAACGGCTGTTGCGTCGCGCCTTGGTTTGCGCGTTGAAAAAGTCCATGCCGAAGACGATCTGAAGAACCAGGGGTCAGGAAAACTTGACCTGCACGTTCTGACGCACAGTGGCGGGCGCATCCGTTTCCCATTGCGTCGCTGCCTTGAAGCCGAAGGACGCGGCAAACAGCACATTCGGAAAAGTCTCGCGCTGGATGTTGTAGCGCATCACCGCATCGTTGTAAGCCTGACGGGAAAAGGAAATACGGTTTTCCGTGGAAGCGAGTTCTTCCTGCAACTGCGCCATGTTTTCGTTGGCCTTGAGGTCGGGATAGGCTTCGGAGAGCGCAAAAAACTTGGTCAAAAGTCCGGAAAGCCCGCTTTCCGCCGCCGCCAGTTCCGCCATTGCGCCGGGGTCCTGCGCCACTTTCTTCGCCGCCGCCTGCGCGCTGTTGCGCGCGGCAATCACCGCCGTCAGCGTCTCGCGCTCGTGCTGCATGTAGCTCTTGGCCGTTTCGACCAGATTGGGAATCAGGTCGTAGCGCCGCTGCAACTGCACATCAATCTGGGAAAAGGCGTTCTTCATCTGGTTCGTCAAGGCCACCAGGCCGTTGTAAATGACGATCACCCAGATCACACCGACCACCACAATGCCAAATATCACGCCAAGAATAACGTCCATGACCAGAATCTCCATGAAAAAAGACAAAAGACACGCGGCAAGGAGTGTAAAACAATGACGGAAAATAGCAATCGAATCGCAACACGCAGGGCAATCGCAGCAAAAATTAGCGACAGCCCTTCAGGGCTGTCGGTCCAACTCCATTGGGAAGGGGTTTCTCTCCCCCTCGAGAATGGCTACGGTCGAAACCCCGGCCGTAAGAATGGGGTTCCAACCTTCGCGCCTTTCTTACGGGCGGGGTTTCAAACCGGAGTTGGTTTTACGATGAATCGCCGAAGGCATCGGGGCATTTTTGAGCGGACCGGAAATCACCTCCCGCCCTCACTGCCCGCCGTATCTTCCAGGAGACTGCGGGTC
>JAIRLE010000098.1 GCA_031259605.1 Zoogloeaceae bacterium | reverse complement strand
ATCCTTCCGAAATCAGCGGCCTGATCCAGCAGGGCTTGAGTTTCGTGCGCACGGACAACGCCATTTCCATGTCCTCGGCGGCCACCAACACCACCTCCTCGCAGGTGCCGATGATCTACCAGGCTTCCTTCAACGACGACTGGAACGGCAAGCTCATCGGCAACCGCCTGTGCACTTCCGCCGACGTGGCGCGCGATTATGCGTATAACCCCGCGAACGGGCAGTCGACCCTCCAGCAAAACGACAGCCGTTGCCGCGAAGAGGGTACCCTGTGGTTCAAGGCCAGCTGGGACGCGGGCAAGGCGCTGCAAACCCAGATCGGCAGCCGTAGCCTCTACACCTGGAATCCCGCAGCCAGCGCCGGTATGAATTTATCCGCCGCTTCGCTCACCGCCGCGCAAAAAACCGCCTTCTGCGAGACCCCCGCCTGCGCGGACGAAGTTGCCTACCTGCAAGGCATGGACACCCATGAAGCGCGCAACGGCGGTCCCTGGCGTTCGCGCATCAACGCCTTCAAGACCGATGAAACCGTCGATCGCAACAAAACCGCCGCGGCCGACGGCGCGCCGCGCGTGCTGGGCGACCTGATCAATTCCAGCGTCCTCTTCGTCGGGCGTGACGACTACGGCTGGGCCGGCTTCGGCGGCATTACCTACGACATGCGCCAAGGCTATCGTCAGCGCAAGGCGGTTCCACGCGCGGAAGTGCTCTACGTCGGCGGCAACGACGGCATGCTGCATGCCTTTTACGCCGACGCGGGCAGCGCCAACGGCGGTACTCTGGGTTCCGCCGGAAATGGCGGCAAGGAGATCTTCGCCTACGTGCCCTACGCCGTCTGGGACAAGCTCAAGGCGTTGCGCGACCCGGAATACACGCATGAATTCTACGTGGATGGATCGCCCACCGTCGGCGACGCCTATCTGGCGAATTCCAACTCCACCCACGGCTGGAATACCGTGCTGATCGGATCGACCGGCGCGGGCGGCAGCGGCTACTTCGCGCTCGACGTGGAAAAACCCGAAAACTTCGGCGCGGGAAGCGTGCTCTGGGATATTCGCGGCCCGACCGTGGAAATCCAGTATTCCGGAGCCACGGCAACCAAGGTGATTACCGCCGCGCCCCATACGCCCGATTTCGTCGATCTCGGCTACACCCTGGGCCAGGCCGCCATCATGCCGGTCATGACCAAGACGGGCGACACGCACAAATGGGTTGCCGTCTTCCCGAACGGCTACAACAGCTACCTTGATCGCCCCATGCTCTACATCGTGAATCTGAAGGACGGTGCCCTCGAAACCGGCATGCGGGACAATCTCGGCCTGGTCAATTACACCACCGCGACTACCGGCAACAGCGAAGGCAGCCCAACCGATCCCAACGGCCTGTCTACGCCCGTCCTTGCCGACGTGAATGGAGACGGCATCGTCGATGTCATCTACGCGGGCGACCTGCGCGGCAACCTCTGGCGTTTTCGCCTGAACGGCGGCGGGGCTGTCGACACCGCGAAGATCTTCGAGGCCAGGGATGCCGACGGCAATAGCCAGCCCATCACCGCGCGTCCGGAAGTGGGGCGCGACAAAACCGGCAACGTCATGGTCTACTTCGGCACAGGCCGCTACGTCGCCAGGAGCGATCTTGCCGACAACAGCGTGCAGACGTTCTACGGCGTACGGGATATCTGCGTCATGGATACGACCTCTCCCGGATGTACCAGCGGCGGTGCCCTGCAGCGCGGCAACCTGCTCAGGCAGGAATTCATGGGGCCGGATGAGAATCGCGCTTACGAGACCGGTTACGACGCTACCATACGCGTGGTCAGCAACCACAGCATGAGCGACGAATCCGGCTTCTACCTTGATTTCAAGGCGCAGGGATCGTCAAAGGACATGGGCGAGCGGGTCATCCATACGCCGCTACTCTGGAGCGACCGCCTGATCTTCAGCACCATCATCCCCAACGACGATGAATGCGAACCCGGCGGCGACGGCTGGATGTACGAACTCGACCCTTCCGACGGCAGCCGGCTGGAATTCGCCGTCTTCGATCTGGATCATGACGGCAAGTTCGGCGACATCAACGATCTCAGCGCGGACGGCATCCCCCCCAGCGGCCTCAAGGTCGGCATGGGCAGCGGCGTCACCGCGCGCGGCGACACCAAGTACCACAGCAACATCAAGGGCAAGGTGACCAGCATCAAGAACAACAAGCATCCCGAAATGGGACGCAAGTCCTGGCGGCAATTGCAGTAACAAGCCCCGCGCCGCCTGCCGGAAGGGAAACCACTTTCAGGAGTAGAGCAACCATGAAACAGCGTCAAAAAGGCTTCAATCTGATCGAACTGATGGTGGTCGTCGCCGTCCTCGCCGTCCTCGCCGCCATTGCCATCCCGATCTATCAGGAATACATCCTGCGCGCCAAACGCAATGCCTGTCAGGCGGTGATGGTCGCGACCTCCGGCGTCCTTGAGCGCCGTCACTCCGCCGCCAGCGACTACAAAAAACCCGGCGTCACCGCCGCGGACGACCAGAATCACCTTCCCGGCGATACCGCGGCCGATCGCCCTACCTGTCCGGAAAAAGGCCCGAAAACCTACGATTTGACCATCAGCGGCGTTACAGCTTCCACTTGGGTACTCACCGCCACGCCGTTTGGCGGTCAGGCGGCCGACAAATGCGGCGTCCTGGCGATAAACAGCTACGGCCAGAAATTCGCCAGCGGCCTGCCAGCCACGGCAGTGGACTTCACCCAGGACCCCGGTTCGTGCTGGTGATCGGGAGAGCGGGAGACGGATAGTCGCCAAGCGCGTGACGCCCGCATGATTGCCCGCCGTGACGCACGCGCAATGCTGATTGCATTTCCATCGTAAAACCAACTCCGCTTTGAAACCCCGCCCATAAGAAAGGCGCGAAGGCCGGGGTTTCGACCGCAGCCATTCTCGAGGGGAAAGAAACCCCTTCCCAATGGAGTTTGACCGGCAGCCCTGAAGGGTTGCCGCTAATTTCTTGCTTGCCCTGGTTGTCAGTAGATTGTGATCGGTAAGGACAAGCTGTGCGATACTGACGATTGAATACGGATTACAAAGTACGTGCGCTGTCTTCCGCCCCCTTCTCCTGCCTCCTGACCGCCATGCCCGCCTTTTCAAGATGCCTGTTCGTCCTGTCGTCCCTGTTCGTGCTTGCCTGCGCCATCGCGCCGGTTCGGGAGAATCCTGAAACGCCACTGGAAGGAACCCGCTGGCGGCTGGCGCGCCTGGAGGGGAAAAGCGTCCCGCGCAGTCATGCTCCGGCGCATCTGTCGCTGCAAGCGGGACGGCTCACCGGGTCTGGCGGCTGCAACCGGCTCATGGGCAGTTACAAACGGGATGGCGCGCGTCTGGAATTTTCCGTCCCGGCGGCTACCCTGATGGCTTGCGTGGGCGAAACCGGCCAGCGGGAAGAGGCTTTTGTCCGGCGCATCCCCCAGGTCAGAAGCTGGGCGATTGAAGGGCAGACCCTGCGTCTTGGTGACGCCGAGGGCAAGATCATTCTGGAGATGGAAGCCGAATCGCTTCCGCCCTCCATGCCCTGATGTCTGCCGTTTCTCCCTGTTGCGGGCGTTTTGCGCCCAGTCCGACGGGCGACCTGCACTTTGGCTCGCTGCTGGCGGCGCTGGCTTCCTGTCTGGAAGCGCGCGCGCACGGCGGATGCTGGCTGGTGCGCATGGAAGACGTGGATACGCCGCGCAACGTGCCGGGCGCGGGCGCGCGCATTCTTGCCTGTCTGGAAGCGCATGGTTTTTGCTGGGATGGCGAAGTGCTGTGGCAAAGCCAGCGACGGGAAGCCTACCGGGCGGCGCTGGCGAGCTTGCGGGAAAACCGCCGGGCCTACCCGTGCGCCTGTTCACGCAAGGAGATTGCAGCAGCGGCAACGGGGCTGGCAATTGACGGTGCCTTGCGCTATTCCGGTCATTGTCGGCAGGGATTGCCTGCGGGACGCGGGGCGCGCGCCTGGCGTCTCATGGTGGAAGACGTGGATATCGCCTTCGACGACCGCATTTTAGGGCGCATACGGCAGAATCTGGCGCGCGATGTCGGGGATTTCGTGCTCTGGCGCGCGGATGGGCCGTTTGCCTATCAATTGGCGGTGGTGGTCGATGACGCCTTCCAGGGCGTTACCCAGGTCGTGCGCGGCGCGGATTTGCTGCATTCCACGCCGCGCCAGATTTACCTGCAACATCTGCTCGGCCTGCCGACGCCGGAATACGCGCATCTCCCCATCGCCACCAACGCGGCGGGCGAAAAACTCTCCAAGCAGACGCGCGCCAGACCCTTGCAGACGCGTTGCGCCGCCGCCAATCTGTCCGCCGCGCTGGCCTTTCTCGGACAAGCCCCGCCGCCTGAACTCGCAAAGGCCAGCGTGGAAGAAGCCTGGCGCTGGGCCAGCGCGCATTGGACGATTGGCGGGCGGAAAAGAGAGTACAGCGACAACAACGCGCCTTGAACACCCGTCAGCGGACAAGAAGGTTGTGCTTCATCGTAAAACCAACTCCGGTTTGAAACCCCGCCCGCAAGAAAGGCGCGAAGGTCGAGACCCCGGCCGAGGCCGGGGTTTCGACCGTAGCCATTCTCGAGGGGAGAGAAACCCCTTCCCAATGGAGTTGGACCGACAGCTACGCGATCAGCGCCATTTTTCGTCTCAGAAACGCGATTTGCGTTTTCAGCGGCAAGGATTTGGGGCAAACATCGTGGCAGGCCAAGAGCGACATGCAGCCGAAAACGCCGGTGTCGTCGCCGATGAGTTCAAAGTAATCGTCATCGTCGCGCGTATCGCGCGGGTCGGCGTAAAAGCGGGCGATTTTGCCCAGGCCGACCGCGCCGACGAAATCCGGGCGCATCCGCGCGTTGCCGCAGGCGGCGATGCAGCAGCCGCATTCGATGCAACGATCCAATTCGTAGATGGCTTCGGCGATTTCCGGTTCCATGCGTTCCTCGATACGCTGGAGGTCGGGTTCCGTCTCCCTGGCGTGCAGCCAGGTTTGCAGGCGTTCACTCATGCCGCGCATCCATTTGCCGGTATTTACGGAAAGGTCGCCAATCAACTCGAAGAACGGCAGAGGCGTCAGCGTGGTTTCCAACGGCAAATCGGCGACCAGGGTGCGGCAGGCCAGGCGCGGACGACCATTGACCATCATGGCGCAGGAACCGCAGATGCCGGCGCGACAGACAAAATCGAATTGCAGGGTCGGATCCTGGTGTTCGCGCAGTTCGTTCAGGGCGATGAACAACGTCATGCCGTCGGCTTCCTCCAGCATGTAGCTTTGCAGACGCGGCTCGCTGTCGGCGTCCTGCGGGTTGTAGCGCAGGATGTTCAAGGTGACGCGGCGGTGTTGATTTGGCATTTCGGCGCTCATGGGTTTCTCCGGTGTCACAGCGGCTCATCCAGTCGTTCGTTCCTGCCTTGCAGTCGCGCGGGCAGTTTGTCGAGGTAGGGCATGAGTTCCTGTTGCAGGGCGAAGCGGTCGCCGCCCGCCAGTTGCACATGATTCTTGACGCGTTCGACGGCGAACTGGCGTTCGGCGGTATCCGGGTGCTCGATGTGGTTTTTCGCGCCATAGCCGCGCCAGCCGGGCGGCAGTTCCATTGCATGGACATCCAGCGCCTCATATTCCAGATGCGGCAAGGTGGCTTCCTCTTCCGTCTCTTTGGGCCAGAAGGCCAGGGTGCGTTTCAGCCAGTCGCGGTCATTCCGCGCCGGGAAATCCTCGCGGAAATGCGCGCCCCGGCTTTCGGTACGCTGATACGCGCCGTAGGCAATGGCAAGCGCCAGTTTCAACATGCGGCGCACACGATAGGCGGCGACCAGTTCCGGGTTGCTGCCCCAGGTCTTGCTCTGGACGCCGATATGACGACTTCTTTGCAGCAGGCGTTGCAGGTGGGAAACGCCATCCTGCAAGCCGTCGGCGGCACGGAAAATGCCGACGCAACGGGTCATGATTTCCTGCATTTCGACGCACAGCTTGAAGGCGTTTTCCTCGCCCTTCGAATGCAGCAGGGCGAGGAGTTTTTCTTCTTCGCGACGCACGTATTCCCGCGCCAGCGCGATGGGCGCGGCCAAATCGTTTTCCGGGTTGTCGCAAAAATCCGCCACGGTTTCACCGACGATCATGCCCGCAACCACCGTTTCCGCCACTGAATTGCCGCCCAGGCGGTTAAAGCCGTGCAAATCCCAGCAGGCGGCCTCGCCCGCCGCGAACAGTCCCTTGAGGTGCGGCGACTGCCCGGTGTAATCGGTGCGCACGCCGCCCATGGTGTAATGCTGCGCCGGACGCACGGGTATCCATTTTTCCGCCGGATCGATGCCCAGAAAGTATGCGCAGATTTCCTTCACTTCCCGAAGATTGTGCTCGATATGGCGGCGCCCCAGGAGCGTGATGTCCAGCCACAGATGCGGCCCGAAACGCGATGCGGCACCCATTCCCTTGCGGATATGCTCTTCCATGCGGCGGGAGACGACATCGCGCGAGGCGAGTTCCTTCTTTTCCGGCTCATAGTCGGGCATGAAGCGATGCCCTTCCACGTCGCGCAACAGGCCGCCATCGCCGCGACAGCCTTCCGTCACCAGGATGCCCGCCGGGAAAATACCGGTCGGGTGGAACTGCACCGCTTCCATGTTGCCCAGCGCCGCCACGCCGGTTTCCAACGCCAGCGCGTGTCCCATGCCTTCGCAGATGACGGCGTTGGTGGTGACGCGATAGAGGCGTCCCGCGCCGCCGGTGGCAATAACCGTGGCGCGGGCAAGACAGGCGAACAGCTCGCCCGTTGCCAGATTGCGCGTCACCGCGCCGTAACAGCGCGTACCGTCGTGAATCAGCGAAAGCGCCTCGCAGCGTTCCTGCACCGCAATGCCTTGGGCGATGGCCTGATCGCCGACGGTATAGAGCATGGCGTGGCCGGTGCCGTCGGAAACATAACAGGTGCGCCATTTTTTCGTGCCGCCGAAATCGCGCTGCGCGATCAAGCCTTCCGCTGCATCGCGCTCGGTGATGGTGACTTTTTCGTTGTTGATGACGACTTCGCGCTTGCCGCTCTTCACCCGGCTCCACGGCGTCCCCCAGGAGGCCAGCTCGCGCACGGCCTTGGGCGCGGTATTGACGAACATGCGCGCCACCACCTGATCCGCGCCCCAATCGGAGCCGCGCACCGTATCCTCGAAATGGATGTCCTCCGTGTCGCCCATGCCTTTGACCACGTTCGCCAGCGACGCCTGCATCCCGCCCTGCGCCGCCGCCGAATGCGAGCGCTTGGGCGGCACGAGTGAAAGCGCCAGCACTTCGTGTCCGCGTTTTGCCGCGCCAATCGCCGTGCGCAAACCCGCCAGTCCGCCGCCGATGACCAGCACATCCGTAATCCGCGTCTTCATGGGGCATTCTCCTTCGCGTCACGGCGCGGAAAATCGCCGGCCGGCGCAAACCGTTCCAGCCACGCGGGCAGGTCGGCAGGCCGGTAGCGTTCGCCGTAGCGCGCCTGGTGCTCAAAACCGATTTTCATGTACGCCCCCAGCGTCATCAAGCCCAGGATGAGGAAAAACCCGGTCAGCGCCCACTTCAGCTTCTTCAGGAAATTCCGGGAAAACCCTGGCCAGTTCCACTTCATCGCCAGCCGGTACAGACCGATGCCGCCATGCACTTCCAGCGCCAGCAGCATGAGCAGATAAAACGGCCACAGGCCATCGCTCCACACGCGGTCGGCGGAAGCGTAGGGGCCGATGTTCTGCGGCCACACCAGCATTTGATAGAGATGCGCCGAAGCCAGGAAAAAGAGCGCAAACCCCGTATAGACCTGCCAGATCCACAAGGCGCTGTCCACATGCCGCATGGCTTTTACGTGCGCGCGCAGGGTGCGGTATTGCCGGTAATCCGCAGGAAATTTCCGCATCGCCAGCAGCGCGTGCAGGACAAACAACAACAACACCCCCGCCACCACGCAGGAAACCAGGCGCGGATGCGCGCCGCCGAAGAAAAAATAGCCCTCGAACATGCGGGTAATCGACCACATGGCCGTCTCGCCCAACAGGATGGAAGCGACAAAGAACATGTGTCCCCACATGAACAGGGCAAGCAGCAAGCCCGTGCCGCTTTGCAACAAATCCAGCCGCGCGGGCCAGCGGTTCTTGCGCGAATGTTCTGCCAGACCGGACTGGACGATGAGGATGCTTGTCGACACAACGAAACTCCAGAAGATGAATCCGACGAAGCTCGCTATTTTATGCTGCGCCGCAGCAAAATGCAAAGCGCAACCAAGGCAATCGCAGCAAAAATTAGCGACAGCCCTTCAGGGCTGTCGCTCCAACTCCATTGGGAAGGGGGTTCTTTCCCCTCAAGAATGGCTATGGTCGAAACCCCGGCCTCGGCCGGGG
Organism: Zoogloeaceae bacterium; assembly: GCA_031259605.1. Taxonomy (GTDB): domain Bacteria; phylum Pseudomonadota; class Gammaproteobacteria; order Burkholderiales; family Rhodocyclaceae; genus Azovibrio. Next base: position 14,313 of record JAIRLE010000098.1, on the reverse strand, counting down.
TCTCAACCTTCGCGCCTTTCTTACGGGTGGGGTTTCAAACCGGAGTTGGTTTTACGATGAATACCCATTTTTTCCCTCTTTCGCCAAGCGAGAGAGAATATCCGGCGGTGGCGTGGGTTTTCCCTCGCCCGCCTTGCGGGAGAGGATGTCGCCCGCTTGCCGCTCCCTGCCTCAATTAACGCATGGTTCGATGCTCCTGCCATGGCCATGTCCTTCGATCCCCTTGACGTTCTGAAACGCTCGCCGTAACAATGCGCCATTCATCGTCCAGTTCTTCCGGAATTTCGCCATGCCCGCAAACCCTGCCCGCAAGACCGCCAGCAAAATCTTTGTCCTGGACACCAATGTGCTGATGCACGACCCCACCAGTCTTTTCCGTTTCGAGGAGCATGATGTCTATCTGCCCATCATGACGCTGGAAGAACTCGACAATCATAAAAGGGGCATGTCCGAAATTGCCCGCAATGCCCGTCAGGTCGCGCGCGCGATAGATGAGATGCTTGCGCCCGCCGACGACATCGGCGAGGGCATTGCGCTCAGTCCGCACAGTCACGGCATGGCGACCGGCAAGCTCCTGTTGCAGATCGAGGCCATCCACGCCGAACTGCCGCCCGCGCTGCCCACCTCGAAATACGACAACCAGATTCTTGCCGTGGTCATTCACCTGCAACGCCGTTATCCCCGGCGGCAGGTGATCCTGGTTTCCAAGGACATCAACATGCGCATCAAGGCGCGCGCGTTGGGTCTGCCCGTCGAGGATTATTTCAATGACCAGGTTCTGGAAGACAGCGACCTGCTCTATACGGGTAGCCGCGGCCTGCCCGCCGACTTCTGGGAAACGCATGGGCAGGACATGGAATCCTGGAAGGAGGAAAGCAAGAACCGTTATCGCATCCACGGTCCCCTGTGCCCGGATTTTTTGTTGAACGAATTCGTCTATCTGGAAGGCGAACCGGAGTTTTCCGCGATTGTCCGGGAAGCCGCCGGAAAGAAGGCGGTGCTGGAAACGCTCACCGATTACACCCACCCGAAACACGCCGTCTGGGGCATCAACGCCAGAAACCGCGAGCAGAATTTCGCCCTGAATCTCCTCTTGAATCCGGACATCGATTTCGTTACCCTGCTGGGGCAGGCGGGTACCGGCAAGACCTTGCTGACGCTCGCCGCCGCGCTGACGCAGACGCTGGAAACGAAGCGTTACGCGGAAATCATCATGACTCGCGCCACTGTTCCCGTGGGCGAGGACATCGGCTTCCTGCCCGGCAGCGAAGAGGAAAAAATGCTGCCCTGGATGGGGGCGCTGGAAGACAACCTGGAAGTGCTCACCCATTCCGAGGAAGGCGGCGGTGCCAACAACCATTTTTCCGGCGAATGGAGCAAGGCGGCCACGCATGACCTGATTCGCTCGCGCATCAAGGTGAAGTCGCTGAATTTCATGCGCGGGCGCACTTTCCTGAAGAAGTTTCTCATTCTCGATGAAGCGCAGAATCTCACGCCCAAGCAGATGAAAACCCTGATTACTCGCGCCGGTCCCGGCGCGAAAATCGTCTGCCTGGGCAACATCGCGCAAATCGACACGCCTTATCTCACCGAAGGTTCATCCGGCCTCACCTATGTGGTCGACCGTTTCAAGGGCTGGCCGCATTCCGGGCACATCACCTTGCAGCGCGGCGAACGTTCGCGTCTGGCGGACCACGCGGCGGAAGTGCTGTAACCGGCGATCCCGGGGATCAAAAAACCGCAAACCGAAGGAATGAACGACATGGAAACGAACAGGAGGCATCGCAGCGGCGTGATTCTTCTCGCGTTGGCGGGGCTTCTCGCGTTGGGCGGCGGCGGGTACTGGCTGCATCGCGTAGATGGCCGGGGCTTGCCGGAGGCGACGGCATCTTCCGCGGATGGTGACGGCGCGGTGCTGGTGGAAACGGCGCGGGCGGCGCGGGCGCGGCTGGCGGACGAGGCGACGGCGGTCGGAACGCTCAAATCCAATGAATCCGTGGTGTTGCGGCCAGAGACTTCCGGACGCATCAATCGCATTGCCTTCCAGGATGGCGAGCGCGTGAAAAAGGGCGCGTTGTTGCTGGCGCTGGACGCGGGCATACAGGCGGCGGAATTGCAGCAGGCCGAGGCCAATCTGGCGCTGGCGCGCGCCAATCAATCGCGCAACGAAGACCTGTTTCGCAAGAAGTTCATCAGTCCGCAGGCGTTGGACAATACCCGCGCCGCGTTGCGGGTGCAGGAAGCCGCTGTGACGCTGGCGCGGGCGAGACTGGACAAGATGCAGATTCGCGCGCCCTTCGACGGCGTGGTGGGCATACGCAACGTGAGCGTCGGCGATTACGTCCGGGAAGGCGAAGACATGATCAATCTGGAAGACACCAACACCCTGAAAGTGGATTTCCGTCTGCCGGAAGCCTATCTGAACCGTCTGCGCGTGGGTTTGTCCCTGGAAGTGACGTCCGACGCCCTGCCCGATGAGCGTTTTTCCGCCTCCCTGACCGCGCTTGACCCGCTGGTGGATGTGGGCGGACGCTCGATTTCCTGCCGCGCTCTTCTGCCGAACGGGGAGGGCCGCCTGCATCCCGGCATGTTCGTGCGGGTGCGCCTGGATTTCGGGGCAAACATGGATGTCCTGATGATTCCGGAAGAAGCCGTGGTGGCGGGAAGCGATCCCTTTGTCTTCCGTATCGTGACGCAGGGCGAGCGGCTCACCGTCAAGACCACCCCCGTGCGCCTCGGTCAATATCGCGCCGGGCAGGTCGAGATTCTGGAAGGATTGGAAGATAACGCCGAAATCGTCACCTCCGGTCACCTGAAACTACAGGACGGCGCGGCAGTCAAGAGACGGGAGGCGTAAATCGACGACGCGGCAAAATCGCGTGGTTGCTGCTTGTCCACAGCGATTCATGCGGGCTTGATGCGCCCGGTAACTGATCTGTCCTCCGTCATTGCCGCGTCGCTCCGCTCCGGAGAATGACGAAGCGGGGGATTTTCGCGCTTGGTTCCTCCACTTTTGATTACCCCCGTTTTTTTGCGCCGCAACAAAGCGACATTCTTTTTTGCTAGAATTCGAAGCTTTTCTTTTACGTGCCGTCCTTCCATGTCCATTGTCCAGATTCGCCCCATCCGCAACATCGCCATCATCGCCCACGTCGATCACGGCAAGACCACGCTGGTCGACCAGCTTCTGCGTCAATCCGGCGTCTTTGCCGCGCACCAGCAGGTGGCCGAGCGGGTGATGGATTCCAACGATCTGGAAAAGGAGCGCGGCATCACCATCCTTGCCAAGAATACCTCGGTGGAATACGAAGGCATCCACATCAACATCGTGGATACGCCGGGCCACGCGGATTTCGGCGGCGAGGTAGAACGGGTGCTGGGCATGGTCGACGGCGCGCTGCTCCTGGTCGACGCCGTGGAAGGGCCGATGCCGCAAACCCGCTTCGTCACCAAGAAGGCGCTTGGGCTGGGATTATGCCCGATCGTGGTGGTCAACAAGGTCGATCGCGACGGCGCCAACCCGGACAACGCCATCAACCTGACCTTCGATCTGTTCGACAAGCTGGGCGCGAACAACCATCAACTGGATTTTCCCATCGTCTATGCTTCCGGCTTGAATGGCTGGGCGGCGCTCAACCTTGCCGCACCGCGCGAGAACATGCGGCCGCTGTTCGAGACCATTTTGAAACATGTGCCCGCGCCTGAAACCGATGTGGATGCTCCCCTGCAATTCCAGATTTCCGCACTCGACTACAGTTCCTACGTGGGTCGCATCGGTGTGGGGCGCATCCGCCGCGGCAAGGTGAAAACCGGACAGCAGGTGATGGTGATGTTCGGCACGCAAGAAGAAGCGGCACGGCACGAACGCACGCCCTTCAAGGCGAAAATTGGGCAGGTGTTTGGCTTCAACGGCCTGAACAAGGTCGAACTGGAAGAGGGCGCGGCAGGCGATATCGTCCAGGTCACAGGCATTGACGACCTGGCCCTGGGGTGTACGCTCACCGACCCGGAGCAGCCGGAATCGCTGCCGCTCCTGAAGATCGACGAGCCGACCCTGTCCATGCAGTTCATGGTGAATACGAGTCCGCTCGCGGGCGCCGAAGGCAAGTTCGTCACCAGCCGCCAGATCCGCGACCGCCTGCACAGGGAACTCCTGACCGACATGGCGCTGCGCGTGGACGACACGCCCAACGGCGACGTGTTCGACGTGTGCGGACGCGGCGAATTGCATCTTTCCATCCTGCTCGAAAACATGCGCCGGGAAGGCTATGAGCTGGCGGTGGGGCGTCCGCGCGTGGTCAAGCGCGTCATCGACGGCGTTGAATGCGAGCCTTACGAAATGCTCACCGTGGACGTGGAAGAACAACACCAGGGCGGCGTCATGGAGTCGCTGGGACAACGCAGGGGCGACATGCTGGACATGACCCCGGATGGGCGCGGGCGAGTGCGCATCGAATACCGGATTCCGGCGCGCGGCCTCATCGGCTTCCAGGGCGAATTCATGAATCTCACGCGCGGGACGGGTCTCATCAGTCACGTCTTCGACGAATACGCGCCAGTGAGGGAAGGCGGCGTTGCCGAGCGCCGGAACGGCGTCCTGGTCTCCCAGGAGAACGGCGAGGCGGTGGCCTACGCGCTCTGGAAATTGCAGGATCGGGGACGCATGTTCGTGAATCCCGGTGAAAAACTCTACGAAGGAATGATCATCGGCATCCACAGCCGCGAGAACGACCTGGTGGTGAATCCAGTAAAGGGCAAGCAACTCACCAACATCCGCGCCTCCGGCACCGATGAGGCCGTGCGTCTCGTGCCTTCCGTCGTCCTGACGCTGGAGGCGGCCATCGAATTCATCGCCGATGACGAACTCGTGGAAATCACGCCGAAAAACATCCGCCTGAGAAAACGGCATCTGACGGAAATCGAACGCAAGCGGGCATTGCGGATTGAAGGCTAAGGACACACGGATGAACGCCGACGCGGACGCCCGCGCGCTGGAAGACGAATTTTTCATGCGCGAGGCGATTTATCAAGCGCAAGCGGCGGCTTGTTTGGGCGAGGTGCCGGTTGGGGCGATCGTGGTTTGCGAAAAGGCCATTGTCGGACGCGGCTTCAATTCGCCCATTGGCGATCAGGATCCCAGCGCGCACGCCGAGATTGTCGCCTTGCGTGACGCGGCGCGGCGGCTGGGCAATTACCGTCTGCCGGGGTGCGAACTGTTCGTCACGCTGGAACCCTGCGCCATGTGCGCGGGGGCGCTGCTCCATGCGCGCATCGCGCGAGTGATCTATGGCGCGCGCGATCCCAAAGGCGGCGCGCACGGCAGTGTTCTCGATCTCTTTGCCGAGGAAAAACTCAATCACCATACCAGGGTCGTCGGGGGCGTGCTGGCCGATGCTTGCGGCAGATTGCTGAGCGATTTTTTTGCCGAGCGCAGGGCCGGGGGAGAAAAGACAGGGGATCCGCAGGAAGACAAGAAGGCGGGCGAAGATGTCTGAACATCCCTTGCCGCGCATTCATGTCCGTCTGGCGCGGCAAACGCTGGAACTGCGCGACGCGGCGGGACGCCTGCTGTGCGACTATCCAGTTTCCACGGCGGCGCGCGGCGCGGGCGAGCAAACCGGAAGCTGCCAGACGCCGCGCGGACGGCATATCGTGCGCGCCAAAATCGGCGCGGGCTGTCCGCTCTACACCGTCTTTTCCGCCCGTCGTCCCACTGGCGAATGCTGGACGCCGGAACTTGACGCCGCCTTTCCGGGGCGCGACTGGATACTCACCCGCATCCTCTGGCTTTCCGGCTGCGAGCCCGGCGTCAATCGCCTGGGCGCGGTCGATACCATGCGCCGCTACATCTATATCCACGGATGCAGCGAGCACGCCATTCTGGGCGAAGCGCATTCACACGGCTGCATCCGCATGCGTAACCGCGACATTCTGCAATTGTTCGAGCGGATTCCGGTGTATACGCCCGTCGACATTGCATGAACGAACCCGTTTTGCCCAAACGCTGGCAGGCGATTGATGGCGTGCTGCTGCTGGACAAACCCATTGGAATGACTTCCAATGCCGCTCTCCAGAAGGCGCGCAGGCTTTTTTTGGCCGCGAAGGCCGGACACGCCGGTACGCTCGATCCGCTGGCGACGGGACTGCTGCCGCTTTTGTTTGGCGAGGCCGCCAAGTTTTCCGCCGATCTCCTGAACGCCGACAAGACCTATGAGGCGGAAATCTGCTTTGGCGTTACGACGGATACCGGCGACCGTGAAGGCGCGGTCATGGAAACGACAACGCCGCCGCATGATCTTGCCGACAGGATCAAGCGCGCGCTGCCGTGCTTCCTGGGCGAGCAACTGCAAACGCCGCCCATGTATTCGGCCATAAAACATCACGGCCGCCCACTATACGAACTGGCGCGCCAGGGCATGGAAGTGGAACGCGCGCCGCGCCGCGTCGTTTTTTACGCGCTGGAGCCATGCTCCTGGGATCTGCCGCGTTTTTCCTTGCGGGTGAAATGCAGCAAGGGCGCGTATATCCGGACGCTGGCAGAGGATTTGGGGCGTGCCGCCGGTTGTGGCGCGCATCTGACGGCACTGCGCCGCGTCCAGGTCGGCGCGCTGGAAATCCGGCGCGCATATACGCTGGAAACACTGGCGTCCCTGTCGGAAAACGAACGCCTCGCCTGCCTCGGCGCGGTCGACAGCCTGCTCGCCCGCTTGCCCATGACCTGCCTGGATGCCGCCGAAACCCGCCGCTTCCTGCATGGCAATCCGGTCACCCTGGACATCGAGACGCAACCCCCCGGCGCCACGCGCGTGTACGGCAAACAGGAAGACGCAAGGACTTTTCTGGGATTGGGAGACTTCAGGGCCGACCATTCCCTCTGGCCCCGCCGCCTCATCGCAGGCCTTGGCGGGCGGCAAGTCCTGAAAAAACGGTAGCGCAACCCCAATCCCCTCCGGCGAGGGAAAAAACGAACATCCATGCGATTCTCCTCCCGCGCCGCAGGCGCAAATTGCCGTCCGCCAGGACTTCGGGTAGAATCCGGCATCCGATAAAAGCGCCAGGATACTTGAGAATTCAGGGTACTGGCGCTTTCAGCGTATCTACAATCCAGGAGTCTTCCGTGTCGCTTGTTCCCCATCATCCGCCTGCGGTGCTTGTGCTTGCCGATGGCGCGGTTTTTCGCGGCATTGCCATTGGCGCTTTGGGGGCAACGAGCGGCGAGGTGGTGTTCAACACCGCCATGACCGGTTATCAGGAGATACTTACCGATCCTTCCTATGCCAGTCAGATTGTCACGCTCACGTATCCGCACATCGGCAATACAGGGTGCAATGCCGAGGATTTCGAATCCGCGGCCAATCATGTCGCGGGGCTGGTCATCCGTGATTTGCCGCCGAAGCGCTCCAGTTGGCGCGCGCTTGAATCCTTGCCGGACTACCTGAAAAAGCACGGCATCGTCGCCATCGCGGGTGTCGATACCCGCCGCCTGACCCGCATCCTGCGCGAGAAGGGCGCGCAGGCGGGTGCCATCGTCGCGGGTGAGGCGGATGCCGCCAGGGCGCGCGCCATGGCCCAGGCGTTTCCCGGTCTTGCCGGGATGGATCTTGCCCGTGCGGTGACGACGCGGGAAAGCTATCCTTGGGACGAAGGCGTCTGGTCGCTGGAGCAAGGCGTTACCACCGCGCCGGAGCCGCGTTTTCACGTCGTCGCCTATGATTTTGGCGTGAAGCGCAACATCCTGCGCATCCTGGCTTCCAAGGGCTGCCGGCTCACCGTGGCACCCGCGCAAACGCCCGCCGCCGAGGTATTGGCGATGCGGCCGGATGGCATCTTTCTTGCCAACGGCCCCGGCGACCCGGAACCTTGCGTCTATGCCATCGAGGCCATCCGCGCCTTCCTGGCGCAGGGGGTGCCGATCTTCGGCATTTGCCTGGGGCATCAGTTGCTGGCGCTGGCTTCCGGCGCGAAAACGCTGAAGATGAAATTCGGCCATCATGGCGCGAACCATCCGGTGAAAGACCTGGATACCGGGCAGGTGCTGATTACCAGCCAGAATCACGGCTTCGCGGTGGATGAAAAAACGCTGCCGCCCAATTTGCGCGCCACGCACGTCTCGCTTTTCGATGGTTCCCTGCAAGGCGTCGCCCGCACCGACGTGCCTGCCTTCTCCTTCCAGGGCCACCCGGAAGCCAGCCCTGGCCCGCAGGATGTCGCCTATCTCTTCGACCGTTTCCTGGACACGATGACGCGCGGCGTCGCGGCGCTGCAAGCGAGGTGAGCCGCGCGCGGCAGGCATTTGTAAACACGACGGTAAACATGGGCAAAAAGCTCGTGCTGGTCGACGCGGGTAACGGCCATCTTCTTCACTCCGCCACGGTCAGTCAGGGCAATCCTCTCGTTCCAGCCAGCGCCCTGGCATCTCCGGTTGCGCTTTCAGGAGCCAGAACAGGGCTTCGACGGTATTGCCTTCTTTCTGGTAGCCGCGCGACAGATGGCAAGCCGCTCCGGGAACGCCCGCCTTGTGCGCCTCAAGGAACCATGAACGCGCTTCCTCCAGCCGCGTCCTCGCCAGAGCCGGATAGCCATCCTGAAAAGGCGTATCTTCCGGCCAGTCATAGGCATTGCCATAATTGGCGCGTAGCGCCTTGCCCAGCCGGAAAGCCGCACTGGCGTCACCCGCCCGCGCCGCTTGGCGCAGTTCCTGGAATTCTTCCGCTTCCTTCTCCTCTTCCTCTGGCGCGCATGCATTCTCATCCGGCAGCAGCGCCTGCCGACACAACACACGCCTCGCCGTCGCCAAATCTCCCGCTTTCCCACGCGGATCGTCGATTTCGATCCGCCGCAGCATCAAACGCGCCCGCACGTGTCCGGCCTTTGCCGCCTGCCGCAGCCATTTCACGCCGCGCGCGCGAAAGGCCGCGATTTCTTCCGGCAGATACTGATCCGCTTCACAGCCCTTGCAGAAGAATCCGCCGCGTACGGGGGACGAGAGTTGCTCGTAATAAAAGAGTACGCCCAGCGCGAACTGAGCCTCCGCGTCATTTTTTTCCGCCAGCTTTTCCAGCGTCGCGCGCAGCGCGATGTTTTGCAGGAAGACGTTTGCCATGAGCGCGCCGACATGCGGTCTGGACATCTCGGCACCGTAAGGATTGATCCCTTCGAGCCAACACAGGGCTTGCCATCCTGGATCGTCCGTCGATTGCCCCGGGTTGAGCCAGGCAAACTCCGAACATCCTGGATCGTCCTTCGTCGATTGCCCCAAATTGAGCCAGGCAAACTCTGGAAGCGGTCGCCCGGTTTCCTCATCGAAGATCTGTTTGAGATTGCCGCCCTCATCGTACATTTCGCCCGCGCGCGCAGCGGCTTCCAGCCATCGCCGCCCTTCCTTTTCGTTTGCAGGCGCGCCGCGTCCCAGATACCGCGCCTTGCCGTAGAAGTATTGCGCCAGCGGATGCCCGGCCTCCGCCGCCTTGCGCAGCCAATGCGCCGAGGTTTCCAGGTTCATTTTCGCAAACCCCGGCCAGGCGTAGATCGTGCCCAGTTCATTTTGCGCGGGCGGATAGCCGCTTTCGGCGGCGCGATGCATCCAGATCAACGTTTGCTCCGTATCCCTTTCCACCCCCACGCCGCCCATGATGACGTATTTATCGCCTTTTCCGTAAAACGCGGCAAGCGCGTACTGCGCCGCCGCGTCTCCTTTTTCCGCCGCGCCGAAGGCGGACAATTTGCGCAGCAACATTCCCGCTTCGAAACGAAATGAATTCATCGGTTCCTCTTTTTGCGCAGAGGCTTTTTCCAACCAAGAACGCGCCGTCTCGCGGTCACGCCGATTCTCGATGAACCATTCCCCCAGCAGATACTGCGCCTCGGCATCGCCCGCCTGGGCAGCAGCGGAAAACCAGTGGAAGGCCGCTTCCTGATCTTCAGCAATCTTGCCGAAGATCGTGGCTTCATTCTTGGAATAGGCAGCGAGCTGGTAGCGCTTCCCCAGTTCCACCTGCGCATTCACGTCGCCCGCGCGAGCGTTTTGCTCCAGATCCCGCCAGTCTTTTGTCGCGCGTTCATGTGCGGCGACAAAGGCTTGCGCCTGCGTTTGCCAGTTTTCCAACTGCCGCTTTTGCTTTTCGTCCAGATCCCGGATGCCGTCGCGCCCGGCAAGGAAGCGTCGGAAGACTTCGGCGGCCTTGTCCGGATCGGGGAAAAGATAAATCGCTTCTCCCCGAAAGGGCGCGCCTTCGTAGGGAAGATAGGCGTGCGCCAGTTTGTATTGTGCCTTCAGCGCGGCAAACCCCTTGCCTTGCGCCTCTCGCACGAGCGCCGCGCGACTTTCGAATTCCTTTAGCCATCCTTTTGCGTGATCGCTTTCCTGCGCGGCGGCGCGCATCCAGAACAGCGCCTTTCCCTCGTCCTGCGGCACGCCGTTTCCCCGTTCATAGGCGCGCGCCAGATTTTTTCGCGCTTCGGCATCACCTTGTTCCGCCGCGCGCTGCAGCCACTGCATACGCGCGTTCGCCGTTTCCGCGAACCTGCTCAATAATTCCTGCGCTTCGGCGTCGCCCGCATCCGCCATGCGCCGCAATATCTCCAGCCCCTCGACGCGCCACGCCGGAATGCCAGACACGTCGTCAACACCCATGTAGACGCGCGCAAGCCAGAGCCTGGCCTTTTGCACATCCCGATCCGCCGCGAAGCGCAGCCATTTCGCGGTCTGTTCGCGGTGGCGCAGTTTTTCCGCCATCGCAACGCCTGTCCCGCCGGCGGCCCGGTCATGAAAACGCGCCAGCGCGTAAGCCGCCTCACCATCGCCCGCCTCCGCCGCTTTTTGGAAGGCCGTCATCGCGTCATATTCGGCGAGCAGCTCTCCGACCTCGCTTTCGGGCGCAATGACAAAACCGCCCGCGCGCGCCTTCAGGAACCAGTGTGTCGCCTCGGACGAATTCCACTCCGACATGGCCTTCTTGCCCAACGCAAATTGCGCCTCCGGCAACCCTTGTTCCGCCGCGCGGCGAAACCAGTAGAGGACTTCGTAATCGTTTTGCCCGAAGCGCAGGGGAAGGAAGGGGCAGGTCCGGCTGACGATTGGGCGGTCGCCGGAGGGAGCGATTATGGCGTGGAAAAAATCGATCCAGTATTCCTGGCCGGATTTACGCAAAAAAGCTTCCGCCCGCGCCAGCGTCTCTTCTTCGGATTGCGCCGTTCCACCCATTTCCAGTTCCGGCAGTTCCGGGGATTCCCCCAATTGCGCCGCCATCGGCTCGATGACAGTCTCCAGCAGAATTTGTACAGCGTCGGGATACGACCTGGCGCTCAGGGCGGCCATCCGTTTCAGATCGGCGAATTCTCCCGGCCCGGAGGCGGATACGGCAAATTCACCCGATTCGGACATGGATATGCCCTCTTCGTCGGCATCCTCCTCCGTCAATTTCAATTTGTCCAGGAACATGAGACCCAGCGCGTATTGCGCACGGGCGTCGCCCGCCTCCGCTTTCTCTCGCGTCGCGCGCGCGGCCTCGACAACTTCCAGACAAGCGCGCGCGCCGGCTTCGTCAAGTTCCTCCGCCTGCGCGAAAACCGGCGCGGCAAACGCCAAGCCATAAATGAGCGGCAAGAACCGCCCTCCCCAAAACAACGCCTTCTTCATTGCAATTTCTCCACGATGACCAGCAACGACATTCATTGTTCGCGGCTCCACGCTTCTCGTAACGGCAAAACCAAGCCACCCGCCCGGATGACGCCACATAATGCCGGAACAAGACAACCGCATGGATGTTCTCCCGAACCGGAAACATCGCGGGCATATTCTGGGTGCAATTAAAAGTGGAGGAAGCAAGCGCGAAAATCCCCCGTTTCGTCATTCTCCGGAGCGAAGCTAGTCCTCTGTCCTCTGGATTGCCGCGGGCTTCCTCCACTTTTAATTGCACCCGTATATTCTACGGCATTTCCCCCGGCAATATGCAGCATGTTATGATATTCGCCTTGTGGTTCGGCAACAGGAAAATGGCGCAATGAACGGCGATACTACCTGCAAAACGGGGCAATCCTGGCGATTCATTCATGATCCTGTCGTATTCAGGGAAAAAACCATGTGGGTCATGCTCTTCGGGGGATTCATATGGGCGCTGTTCGCTGTGGCGCTTTCACGCGAGTTTCAAGCGTCATTGATCGACGGCACCGGAATATTGACGCTCGTCCTGATATGTCTCCTGTGTGGCGGGACTTATTATTTTTGCATGAAAGGAAAATCTTTCGTCATCGATAGACAGGGGATTCGCTTTTCCTGGCACTTCAGAGCAGTCTACCGCATGGCATGGCAGACTCATTCGTTGCCCAGAGCGTTCGACTGGTCCGTCATTGAGGTCATCCGCCTGATCCCCGACTCCATGCCGCTGACGGCGAAATCCCTGGCCTTCCGGATCAATGGAGCGCGCGCTGGTCTTACGGGTGGGCAGGATGTCTGGTTCATCCTGCCCATCGTGACCTGGGTGGGAGAAACATACATTGGAGATGGACACGCGTGTTCCCTCATGAATACCCTGTCTGCGGCACAGGGCTGTCCCATCAAGGAAATTCGTGCCGACGAGATTGACAGGATATCCCTCATGCTCGGTCAGCGCGTCATCCGGGCTGGAAAGGATGATGGCGTTCCGCTGGCAAAGCGCAACCTGGGGAAGCGCTTCCTGTGGGTTGCGCTGACGATTCCGGCCGTCATAGTGGTGGGCGCGATGATTGTCGCCAGTGTGGAAGAAAGTCCTATCCTGCTGAAGGTATCGGGGTTCATGGCAAGCGATGTATTGATCCCCGGCGGCGGCATCCTGCTGGCGTTCGCGGCCGGTTTTTATCTGCGCAAGGAAGGAAACGAGGGCGTTGCCTTCCTGCTTTGCCTGCTGCTCGGTGGGGCTGGCAGCTTTTTCCTGTTCATGCCCGTCACCTACTCTTTGCCTGAATGGTTGGGAGAGGCCACAAAGGAACGGTTTTCCGTCATCCATGCCGATAAGGTATGCCAGGAATGGCGTGGTATCGGCGCGCCGGAACTCTCCTTTTCCCTGTACGCCGAACCGGAGAAACGCCGCTATCCGGAAATCGGCGCGGAATGGGAATTCACCGTCCATCGCGGGCCGTTACGGCTCGTTTCCATCCCGGGAAAAGAGTTTGGCGGCCTGTACGAAAAAGACGCGAAAATATCATATGGGATATGCGCTCCAGGCGCTCCGGAAAAGATTCGCCAAAATCAAAAGGAGCGAAGTGATAGCTGAAAATACGATAATGGCATTGATGCAATTGCCCTGCTCCTCCCGCCTCGTCAAAAGCGAGGCGCATGGTGCCGTGGCAATCCATTCGGCGAACAACCACCCCGAAACGCCAAGGCAAACCGAAAGACCGTCCGGATTGCCACGGCCTACGCCATCGCAATGACGTGAGATTCCAGGGACGCGCCGCGCACGGTGCCTCCCCTCCGGAACGACGAGTTATAGGCATCATGCGCACGCAGCGGTGGTCTGCTCATGAGCTGGAACGTAATGCCGTGATCCGCATAACCAGACCGGACGACTGGAACCCCCAGGCGGAATAAACCAGTATGGCAGCTGGCTGCTTGAGTCAATCGTATGAATAACGTTCGGTTGTTCGCCCTGTCGCCTGCTTCCGTGATTCTCTGCCACAGCATACCTGCGAGACCTCTGGCTTGATGTTCCGGCTCAACAAAAAGATGGAAGATGCGGGTCTGATCTTGCATGGCGATGAACCCGGGCAACTGCGCTTCGTCACAGGCAAGAAAGTGTAAGCGTGAGGCTAAAGTGTGAGGCTAGAGCGCCTAACAAATGTAGGCGATGGCGGCCAAGGCTTTTTGACCGCCGCCCGCACGTTATGCAGCCAGATGCACTCGTCAAGGTCTTTTTCAAAGAGCACTGGCTCGAACTTGATGAATAGCGCATCGCGTAGGGACGTCCAGTATACGCGCTGACCCGTATCCAGCCACCGTGTAGGCGTGGTCATGAAAAACCGGATGCAGTCGTCGGATTGTCCCAGCCTGGTCAAGCACAGGACGATAGTGTAGCCGTACCAGATGATGCCCTCCTTGGCGATAGCCTCATGCCCATGCCGCGCAATGCGGGAATAGGGAATGCTTTCCGTCGCGCCGCGCCGCATGACCAGAAAGCTGTCTTTCGTGCCGTATATCTTGTCTGGCGCGTGACGCAGGTCATATGGAGGCCGGGAGATGAACCACATGATGCCGCTCATGACGACAAACAGAAGGCCCCCTGTGAGTTTCCCCTTGATGACGTCTTCCATGTATAACGCGATCACACAAAACATCAC
>JAIRLE010000189.1 GCA_031259605.1 Zoogloeaceae bacterium | reverse complement strand
CCGTTATGACCGCTTCGGTACCTCTCCAGAGGGTGCGGATGATACCAGAAGAGAAGAAGGGCATGCATGGAATGCGCGTCTGGTTTTTGCTGCCGCTTCTGTTTGTCTTGTCCGCCTGTTCGGATCGTCCCCTGCCCTTTCCGGAAGCGGGACAGGAACTCGTCGTGCTTACCCATGCCGGGCCGCTGACCTATGACGCGGAAGGCGGGATGCCGGTCGGATTCGAGCATGATCTGGTGGAGCTGTTTGCCGCCGAACTGGGCGTTCCCGTGCGTTTCGTGCTCATTTCCCGGCATGAAACCCGCGAGCGCCTGGCGCGGCACGAAGCGCACATGGCGGCGGGCTGGTTTTCGCCCGTGCCCAGCAAATCCTTTGTGTTCAGCGACCCTTTTCTTTCCACGTCCGATGTGCTGGCGCGCCATGAAGACGCCCTGCCCCTCCGCGATCTGGAGCAGTTGCAGGGACAGACCGTCGTTGCCCAGGGCAGCCGCCAGTACCGCGTCCTGCGCGAACTGCAAGCGCGGATACCCAATCTGACGGTGCGCGAGTCACGCGCCGATACGCCGCTGGATCTGCTGGCCGATGTCGCCAGCCGCAAGGTGGAAATCGCGCTGATCGATCAGGCGATCGCCAGCATCGGCCAGAACTATTACCCGATGCTGCGGATCGGGCTGGAAGTGGGCGAAGCGCAGCCGATAGCCTGGATGTTCCCCGCCGATGGCGACGCCCGTCTGCGGGAACGGGCGCAAGCCTTCATTGCCAGAATCGGCAACGGCCGCGCGCTGGCGATGCTGCGCGACCGCTATCTGGGGCATCTGGAGCGTCTGCGTCCCATGGATGTGGTGGTGTTCATCGAACGCATCCAGAATCTCCTGCCCCGATACCGCGAACTGTTCCAGCGGGCGCAGCGGGAAACCGGCATCGATTGGCGGCTGCTGGCGGCGCTCTCTTACCAGGAGTCGCACTGGAACCCGCTCAACACCAGCCCCACCGGAGTGCGCGGCATCATGATGCTGACGGAAGACACCGCCGACCGGATGGGCGTTTCCAACCGCCTCGACCCGAAGGAAAGCATCCTCGCCGGGGCGCGCTACGTGAATATCCTGAAAAGCTACATCCCGGAAAGCACGCCGGAACCGGATCGCACCTGGCAGGCGCTGGCCGCCTACAACATCGGCCCCGGCCACTTCAACGCCGCCCGTCGGCTGGCCGGACGCAAGGGCGTCGATGGCGATTCCTGGCTCGAGATGAAAAAAATCCTGCCGCTCCTCGCGCGCCCGGAGTATTACAGCAGACTGAAATCCGGCCGCGCGCGCGGCGGCGAAGCGGTGATCCTGGTGGAAAACGTGCGTCTCTTCTATGACATCCTGCTGCGGCATCAGCCAGAATTCAGGGAACAGGAACCAGGGATCGAGAATTCATGAAGGCAGGTTCGGTCACGCCCCATGGATGCGCACCTGCCTTCCTTTCCGTTGCCCGTCACCCGACTTCTGGAATATAACGCTTCAGGACGCCGGGGATGCGGATGCTGCCGTCGGCGTTCTGATGGTTTTCACAGATCGCCGCCAGCGTCCGGCCTACGGCCAGCGCCGAGCCGTTCAGGGTATGCGGCGGTTCCGGCTTCATTTTTTCGCTGCGAAAACGCGTCTGCATCCTTCTTGCCTGGAAATCGCCAAAATTGGAGCAGGAAGAAATTTCCCGATAGGCGTTCTGCGCGGGCAGCCAGACTTCCAGATCGTAGGTCTTGGCGGCGGCAAAACCCATGTCGCCCGTAGACAACACCACGCGCCGGTAGGGCAATTCCAGTTTCTCCAGGATGATTTCGGCATGACGGGTCAATTCCTCGTGCGCTTCCCCGGATTTTTCGGGGTGCACAATCTGCACCAGTTCCACCTTTTCGAACTGATGCTGGCGAATCATGCCGCGCGTGTCGCGTCCGGCGGAACCGGCCTCGGAACGAAAACAGGGCGTGTGACAGACGAATTTCAGGGGCAGGGATTCGGCGGCGAGGATTTCGCCGCGCACCAGGTTGGTTACCGGCACTTCCGCGGTGGGGATCAGGTAGAGCGGCGCTTCGTTTTCGCCCCTGGGCGTCCTGAACAGATCTTCCTCGAACTTGGGCAACTGCCCGGTGCCGTAGAGACTTTCGCGGTTCACCAGATAGGGCACGTACACTTCGGTGTAGCCATGTTCTTCCGTGTGCGTATCGAGCATGAACTGAATCAGCGCCCGTTGCAGGCGCGCCAGAAAACCCCGCAACACCACGAAGCGCGCGCCGGAAATTTTCGCGGCGGCGGCAAAGTCCATCTGTCCCGCCGCTTCGCCCAGTTCGACGTGATCGCGCGCGGGAAAATCAAAGACGCGCGGCGCGCCCCAGCGTTTCATTTCCACATTGCTCTTTTCGTCCGCGCCGACGGGGACGGACTCATGCGGCAGATTGGGCAGCGCCGCCAGGATGGCGTTCAGTTCTTCCAGGAGCGCGCTCAACCGCGCCTGCGCCGCTTCCAGTTCGCTTTTATTGGCGGCCACCTGCGCCAACAGCGCGTCGACGTTTTCGCCCCTGCCCTTCTGGACGCCAATCTCCCTGGAAAGCACGTTGCGCTGGTTCTGCAATTCCTGGGTGCGCCTCTGCAAGGTCTTGCGCTCGATTTCCAGCGCGGAGAATCCTGAAAAGTCGATTGCCTTGCCGCGCGTCGCCAGAAGCCTGGCAACGTCATCGAGCTGATTGCGGAGCAGTTGAATATCGAGCATGAGAATGAACTCCAGACAAGGCGGCAAAGCGTGGATTGTATCGCTATCGGGGCGTCTGGAACAAAGCGCCCTGGGTTCGTCGTAAAACCAACTCCGGTTTGCAGCCCCGCCCGCAAGAAGGGCGCATGGCGCATGTTTTGCTATTCGCGGAATGAAATACTAGAATCGCAAGCGGTCGATAGCGCAGGGAGATCGTTGTCATGCGGGCTTTTCAGGATGATTACCCCGACAGATTCAGTCATTGCTTTGGTTGCGGCAAGCTTCATCCGCGGGGATTGCGGCTCAAGACCTTCTGGGACGCGGCCGACCCGGAGCGCACGCTCACCCGCTTTACGCCCGCGCCGATCTACAGCGGCGGTGTGCCCGAACATGTGTATGGCGGCCTGATTGCGGCGCTGTTCGACTGTCACGGCACGGCTTCCGCCGCCGCCTTCGCCTGCCGCGCCGAAGATCGTCCGCTGGAGCGGCTCGTTCGCTATGTCACGGCTTCCCTGAAAGTCGACTTTCTGCGTCCCACCCCGCAGCACGCGGAACTCACGCTCCGCGCCCGCCTGCTCGAACATTCCGGCCGCAAGGTCAGGCTGGCGATGGAACTTGCCGCCGCCGGAGAAATCCGCGCCCAGGCCGAAATGCTGGCCATCCGTTTTCGCCCGCCGGAAGCGGAAGCGGACGCCGACCCGCGGGACGCCGCCTTGCAGACTCAATAGAGCTTCGGCGGCCCGTTCGCGCCGCCGGAAGTCGCGGACGCGTTGGCGCCCGCCAACTGGTATTCCAGAAGAACCGCGCCTTTTTCGTCATGCAGCGCAAAGCCGGTCACACGCACGCTGCCGCCCTTCGCGGACATGGCCTTCAGCGCGCTCAGGGCATCGGAGCCGGAAAGCGCGATCTTCCAGTTCCTGTGCGTCGTCACCACGCCTTTGGCGTCCCTCGCCTGAACGCTGCCGTCGACGAAGTCCACGCGCCAGCCGGACTCGTCAATCCTGCCCTCGCCCCCGGAAAAATCGGGACGGTATGCCTTGCCGCCGCCGTTGCCGCCATCCGACAGCCTGCCCTGGAAAATTTCGCCATTCGCCAGGTTCATGCGGAATTCAAACGCGTATCCCAGGCCAGCGCCGATGCTTCCCTTCACATTGACCAGAATGGGGTTTCCGCTCGCGCCCACCCCCGTCTTGCCCGCCGTGGAGCTTGGGCGGACGCCGCCAAAGCCGCCCGGATTCCGCCCGCGAATCGAGTTGGAAGCCGAGCTTGCGGCGCTTTGCAGCAGGCGGGCGCTGAACGCGGTTTTTTGAGCGCCGGCGAAATCGCGCAGGTTGACGCGGGTATTGCCGCCAAAGCTCAGGGAGGTCTTGTCGGCGAACAGAATCCGCACCCGCCCCGTGGCATCGGTGGCAATCACATCGGAATCCAGAACCGGAGCGTCCTGCCGCAAACTCTGGGTCTGCCCGTTGCGCGCCACTGTCGCGCCGGGAACCAGATGCGCCACCTTGCCCACTTCCGCCGCCTGAAGCGGCGCCGTCGCAAGAAGGGCGAAAAGAAGCGCGCCATGGCGCAGAAACGATGCACTGACCATCATGCGGTCTCCCATTGTTGGTTATCCGGCGCTCGCCTGCGCGTCGTTGCGCGGGCAAAGCCGGGAATGGCCTGGAATATAGCAAGATTTCACGGCGCAAACAACGCGCCGCCTGCCGTCCTCTCTCCCGCATGGCGCGCTCCGGTGGAAACGGGCGTTTTCTGCCGGGCGGCGCGCCGCTCCGCGCCCTGTTTTCTGGCGGCGTAAAAAAAAATCAAAAAAAGTTGAAAAAAGTGTTGACACGTAAAAAAGAAGCATTATCATTCGCAACATTGCAACCAAATGAGAATAATTCTTGTTACCATGAGCGCGGCGCATCTGAGAGGTGAGGCGGCGGCTGTGCCGGAGGGCGCGGCGGCGTATGCGGGCGTTGGGGTTTCCTCGAACGCGGCGGTGCTGGAAAAGTTGCGCGCCCTGTACCTGGAGGCTTTCGCGCATGACGGCTTTGCGGGAATCCAGGTGGAGATGCGCATTTTGCGGCGCGGGCAGAAGGAGGTGATTCTGCATTGCGGCAAGCAGTACCGTTTCGTGGTGGATTACGCGCCGGAAGCGGGCGGCGGCAGGAACAAGGAGAACAAGGACAAGGCGCGCAGGACGAACGGCGCGCGGACGCCGGCGGAAGCGGCGGCGTGAAGGTTGCGAAGGTTTTACGGCTGGCGGCGTGGGGCCGCGGCAAATCTTGATCCCGGTCGATTTCGGCCTGGGTTTTTGAAGTCGGGCGAGGGCGTTCCTCCGGGGGAGGAAGCCCAGATCCCAATGAAAAGCAAGGAGCTTTTTATCATGTTGAGTAAACTCATGGCGCTTTCCCGCGCCGAACTGAAGGCGAAGCTGGCTTCCATCGACGTTTCCGCGGTGCGCGGCCGTTCGCTGAAGCGCAAATTCGAGGCCATCCGCAACAGGAAACAGGGCGGCTTCACCCTCCTGGAACTCCTGGTGGTGGTGCTGATCCTCGCGGCCATTTCCGGCACGGCGACCATCATGCTGCACGACACCGACAAGAGAGCCGCCGCCGGCGCGCACGTGGCGATGATGGACGAACTCTCCAAGGGCATCATGACCTACCGCGTGCTGCACCAGGGCAAGTATCCCGACATTTGGGAATCCCTGCTGGCGGCTACTAGCGGCTCGACACTTCCTGCAGTGTTGGATGCCGACACGGTTGAGCCGCTTGCGATTCTCAGCGCGGATCTTGACGACAGTACCATTGACTGGACTTTGGCGCTGAGCAGCAACCAAGTGGAAGCGCTTGATGATGTGGGCATTACCCAGGTTCGTTTGGTAGGTGGTGGTCTTGCACCTCTGGATGAGAATGGCGGCTCCATTGCTGGCGGTTGCGCGAACAATGATACCGTCGACAACAGCAACAGTGCCATTGATGGCATCAAGGAACTCATTCTGAGCAAGGGAAACAACGTGGTGGCGAGCAACATCTACCGTCCGGTAGATGCAAACGGTTGTGGTTTTAATGGCCACTACAAGTTGAAGACAGGTGATCTCGTTTACCAATGGACAGGTAATATGCAGCGTATCGGCCTTCCTGTCGGTACACCTACGGATACTCCAATAGCCGTGTTCGGCATTGGCCCGGACTCCACCCTGTTCCAGCCGTCGGAGATTGGCGCGCTTTCCAATGTGCCGGTCTATCGCCACGTGGAAAACTTCGAGTACAACCACT
>JAIRLE010000167.1 GCA_031259605.1 Zoogloeaceae bacterium | reverse complement strand
AAGGATTGCGTCATGAAACCTCTCGTCTTTCGCCGCCGCAAAATAGCCGTTTGCCTCCAGGCCGCCTTGCTGGCGGCGCTTGTTTCCTCACTCGAGGCGAGGGCGGAGGATGTCCATTATGACGGATTCACTCCGCCGCTCCGCTTCTTGCCTGTCATGAATGCGAGTAATTCACTGGCGCCCCTCTCGTCCGCTTCCGGCAACCATGTGACGGTGGATTACGCGCCCGGCACGCCCGGCGCCGCCGATCCGGAGTATGTTCTGGGCGGAGAGAGCGACAGCGTCGACGTTCATGGCAATCTCGTGGAGATACGGAATGGCCAACTTATGCGTGTTTTTGGCGGACACGGGGAAAGCGTCGACGTTCATGACAATACCGTGATCGTGCGCGGCGGCGATTTCACCGATTCGGGGGACTACCTTGGACGATATATCGTGGGCGGACAACTCTACGGCAAGAGTGGCGCTCCGGATACCCGCGATGTGCTGAACAACCATCTGGAAATCCACGACGGCATTTTCATGGGCTTTTTTTACCTTGTCGGCGGGAGGGCCGTCGCCTATTCCTACGATGGGATGAACATGGGCGTCATTGCCGGAAATTCCGTGCTCATCGAGGGCGGCACGTTTGGGCCTCCTGCGTATTACTTGTATGGACAAACAAACATTTACGGCGGATACCTGGGCGAAGGCAATGCTTTTCCCGCGGAAGGCGTCTGGGAAAATACCGTAACCATCCGGGGAGGCAAGTTTCTCAATGCGGCATTGGTCTACGGGGGGTTGCTCGACAAGGCGCTTCCCGGCGCGACTGTCCGGAATAACGAGGTAATCATCGAAGGCATGGATGACGCCAGTATGCCGATGTCCATCGTTGGCGGAGAATACTTGGGCGCAAATGGCGTCACGTTCGATGTCGACGTCACGGGAAATGTCGTAGACATCCGGGGCGGCAAGATCTTGCAGGTCACTGGCGGATCGGGGCAGTATTATGGCGGCGGCGGGAATGTCTCCCACAACATCGTGAATATCAGCGGCGCCAGCGACGGCATGATCAGTGGCTGGATCGTCGGCGGAGACGCCAGTGTCTGTAATCACGGGCCATGCAACGCCACGCACAACATCGTCACCCTGGGCGGCGTTTCTTTCGTCGGCGGGGTATTTGGCACCTTGGGCGATGGGGGTGACGTCTTTACCGGCAACACCCTGAATCTCAAGACCCGCGACACGCTCACCGCGGAGAACGGAGTATCCAATTTCGAATATCTCAATTTCCACCTGCCCGCCAGCCTGCAGCCGGACGCGACCCTGATCCGTACGCAGTCTGGGGAAAGCAAGGTCGACAACGGCAAGATCGCGCTTTTGTTGACAGGCGGCGTTCCACCGCTTCCCCACCTCAAGCCCGGCGACAGCATCCGGCTCATCGACGCCACGGAAGCTGAAACCTATGGCGGCGGCCTTTCCGCCAACGGCATCAACGCCGCCGCCACCGCGACCCAGGGCGTCGCCTTTCGCTACGATTTCGATCTCTTCGCCGAAAACCACATTTTGTGGGCGAAGCTGAAAAGCGGCCCCATCAACCCGCAGACCGAAGCCCTCCCCGAGGGGGTTCTCGCCGGCAGCGCCCTGATGAATCAGGGCGCGGATTTCCTCGCCCGGCTGTGGCCGGAAACCGTCCGCGCCGGACAACATCTCTTCGCCGCCGCAAGCGGCGGCAACCTGCGCCACAACACCGGCTCGCATGTGAGCGTCAAGGGTCATGCCCTGATCGCGGGCATGGCCGTCGCGCGCCCGATGCAGGCCGGGGAATTCCACCTGGGCGGATTCATCGAGCACGGCAGGGGCGACTACAACACCCGCAACAACTTCGCCAACGCCGCCACGGTGCACGGCGGCGGCGACACCCATTACACAGGCGGCGGCGCGCTCCTGCGCCTGCAATGGCCGGAGACGGAGAACGGCCGCTGGCATGCGGAAGCCTCGCTGCGCGCCGGACGGGTAAAACTGGATTTCAACGCCCGCGACCTGGTCGACCAGCACGGCCGCCGCGCGGCCTACAGGAGCCGTTCGCCCTACGCCGGCCTGCACGCCCGCCTGGGACATCTCAGGACGCTGGACGAACGCTCATCCCTGGAACTCTACGCGCAATACCTGTGGACCCGGCAAGGCTCGGACACGGTGACGCTCACCACCGGTGAGCCGGTAAAATTCCACGCGGTCAATTCCCACCGCACGCAACTGGGCGCCCGCCTCGACTGGACGCTCAACGAGCGCATAAACCCCTACGTCGGCCTCGCCTGGGAACACGAATACGACGGCAAGGCCAAAGCCAGCGTCTACGGCTACAGCCTGCCGACGCCCAAACTGCAAGGCGACACCGGTATCGTGGAAGCGGGCTTCACCGTGAATCCAACCGCCTTGAAAGCCCTGACGCTGGATGCCGGCATCCAGGGCTACGCAGGCAAACGCGAAGGGGTGACGGGAAGCATCCGGGCAAATTACCGATTCTGATTGCGGGAGCCGAGAACAGAAGACAGCGCGTTGCGCGGCCTGCGGTCTGTTGCGGCGCATCCGGCATGATCGGCGCCGTTTTGATCCCCGGTTTCAAAGGCGCAAGGCACCGCCCGGTCTTCCGTCCTCAGTCCTCTGCCCTCCGGACCGGCAGGCGCGCGGCGGGCATCTGGGCGTGGATGGAGGCAGTTCTGTAAGTGAGGTAGGCGGTTTTGCGGCGGGCGTCGTAATAGCGGGGATTCGGCGTCATGGCGGCGAGGCGGGCGGCCTGCCAGGAGGAAAGGCTGGCGGCGCCGGTCTGGTAATAATGGCGGGCGGCGGCTTCCGCGCCAAACACGCCGTTACCCCATTCGATAACGTTGAGGTAGACCTCGAAAATGCGCTGTTTATCCCACAGGGCTTCGAGCATCAAGGTGATCAGGGCTTCCTGCCCCTTGCGCAGCAGGGAGCGGCGTGGACTCAAAAAAAGATTTTTCGCCAACTGTTGCGTAAGCGTGGAACCGCCCGCGACAAAGCGCCCCTTTTCTCGGTTTTTCTCGATGGCGGCCTGGATTCCCGCCCAGTCGAAGCCGTCGTGATCGACGAAACGGGCGTCCTCGGCGACAATGACGGCGCGTTTCAGATGCCGGGAAATTCGTGCGTAATCCACCCATTGATGGCGCAGACTTGCCTCCGGGTCTTGCTGGCGCAGTTCAGCGAGGCGCAAGCGCATGAAACGGGTTTCCGTCGGCGGCGTCCATTTCCACCAGAGTATCCAGGCGAAAAACCAGAACTGGACGAGCAGAAAGACGCAGATGGCGAGACAAAGACCCCGCTTCGCCCACGAAAAGACACGCGCCGGAAAACCACGCGGGGCGGCGGACATCTTCTTTTTCACGTGGCGCGCAATTGCCGCATGAGCGCCGCGCGCACGGCGGCTTCAGGGCGCTTGCCGCGCCAGAGGAAAAAAGATTCGGCGGCCTGTTCCACCAGCATCCCCAGACCGTCCGCCAGCCGGGCCGCCCCGTCTTCTCTTGCCTGGGCAAGGAAAGGCGTCTCACCTTTGTCGTACATCAGGTCGTAGGCAAGGCTGCCCGCCGCGAAAATCCCGGCGGGCAGCGGCAACGCCTCGCCCGCAAGACTGGCGGAAGTGGCGTTGATGACCAGATCGAAGGCCGGTTCTTCGGCAAGCGCGGCAAGGCCCATGCCGCGAGGCGCAAGCGCGCCTCCGGCAAAGGCCGCCGCCAGAGCCTTTGCCTTGTCGGTGCCGCGATTGGCAATGACGAGCGCGGCGGGAGACAGCGCCAGCAAGGATTCGACGACGCCGCGCGCCGCCCCCCCCGCGCCAAGCAACAATATTCGTCTGTCGGCGGCGAAAAAGGCCAGGTTTCCGGCAATGTCGCGCGCCAGCCCCGCGCCGTCGGTGTTGTCGCCCCAAATGCGGCCTTCGTGAAAACAGAGGGTATTGACCGCCCCGGCGGCGCGGGCGCGCGGCGTGAGTTCATCCGCCAGCCGGAAGGCGTCTTCCTTGAAAGGCACGGTGACATTCGCGCCTTTCGCGCATCCTTCGCCTTCCAGGATGAACTGGCGCACCGCCTCCACAAACCCGTCCAGCGGCGCCAACCGGGATTCATAACAAAGGTTTTCTCCCGTGGCGCGCGCAAACGCCGCGTGAATCCGCGGGCTTTTGGAGTGGGCGACGGGGTTGCCGAAGACGGCATAGCGATCAGGAGACGGAAGCTCGCCATGCGCGCTTTGCGCGCCGCATTCAATGATCAGTTGTCGCGTGATTGGCATGAACGGCTCCGTTCAGATTGCGGACTGCTGTCCTCTGGCGTCCTGTCATCTGGTCTCGATGCTGTCGCCTCTGGTGAAGGTCCAGGTGCGGGTGATGACCACCTGGTCGGTATCGCGGGCGATGGCGGGCGGAAAAGGGGCGTAGGGACCGGCGTCCTTGACGATGCGGTATGCGGCGTCATTGAGGATCTTGTGGGGCGAGGGGCGGTCGATGTTGATCTCCAGAATGTCGCCGTTCTTGTCCAGGGTGACGGTGAGCACCAGCGCGCCGTAGAGTTTGCCGCGCGCCGCTTCCGGGTAATTGAGCGCCCCCCAGCGTTCCACTTTCTGCCGCCAGTTCTCGATATATTGGGCAAAACGGTATTCCTGCGTACGCGCGCCGATGAAGGCCTTGCGCGGGCGCTTGTTGTAGGCGTCGGTATTCCTGGCGATCTCGCCTTCCAGACGCGCCATGGCGCGGGCGGATTCCAGTAGATACTGACCAGCGGCAGGCGGGGCGGACTGCGGCTCCAGCACATCCTTTTCCCGCCGCCGGGTCTTGAGACTGCTGGTCGTGGCGGTGAGTTCGCGCCTTTGCGCTTCCAGCGCGTCTACCCGCCGCCGCATCTGCTCGAGCTGATCGCCGGTCTGTGTCTGCCGGTTGGAGGGCAGGGGCGTGGCGACGCGCCGGTTTTTGTCGGTATTGCCGCCGCCCTCCAGATTCGTCTGCGCCAGCGCCTGAACCTCCTTGGCATTGGGCGCGCTGGCGCTCTTGCTGTTGACCAGGATGACTTCCAGCCCGCGATCCCGCACCTGTTTCTTGGGTTCGCCCTGCGGAAAGAAATAACTCTGCCCAATGGGGAGCGCATGGGCAAAAAAGGACAGCGTAAACGCCAGACCCAGGGAATGCGCCTGAACAAATTGGGAAAGACGGACACCCAGCAACATGATTCAGAACGGCGCGGATCCGGCGGCAACGGAAAGCGGCGGCGCGACGGCGTCTTTTGGCGTCACGGCTTCCGACAATGATGCCTCATCTTCTTCCTCCTCCTCCTCCGTCAATGCGCGCGCGTCCATCGCTTCCACGCAATGACAATGCGCTTCCAGGGCGAGAAAATCCAGATGCTCGATTGCCACTTTCAGGCGTTGACCGGAAGGAAAATGGAGCGCGCCGGGCAGACGCACGAACAGGGGCAGTGTCTCGAAACGCGCCAGTTCGTCGCGGCGCACAACGACCACGGCTTCGGTGAGCGATTCCTGCGCCAGGTAACGCAGGCACCAGTAACGCTCCATGCGCCGCTGGAATTCGGCATAGGCGGCGTAGGTGACTTCAAAATCGCGCAGAGCGGCGAAAAGCTCGGCGGAGCGTGGCGCAAAGGGTGGCGGCACCCCGCGCAAGGCGGCGATCAACTGCCATTGATTCACCAGGTCGCAATAGCGGCGCAAGGGCGAGGTCATCCAGGCGTATTGCGGTACGCCCAGCCCTTCATGCGCCTGCGGCGCGGTGGTCATGCGCGCCTTGCCGCCGGTCTGCGCGCGGTACAGGCAGGCGATTTTGCGCTCGGCAAGCAGGCCGCCCCAGGCGGCATTGGCGATGATCATCAGTTCCGCCACCAGCTTGTCCAGCGGACTGCCGCGTTTCCTGGCGGCGATATGGACGCGGCAGCTTTCCGCATCGGACAGATCGCCCGTAATCTCGAAGTTGTAGTCGTGAATGTCTTGCGTGGCGGAAGGCTTGCCGCGCCGCGCCTCCGCCGCACAGGCAAAACGCCAGAGAAAGCGCAGTTCGTTGGCGAAGGGTTTGTCCGGCAACGCGCCGCATACGCTCGTTTCGTTGAACCAGGGTTCGATTTCGTGGTGGCGCAGATTGGCGGCAATATGCACCCGTTCGACACAGGAGGCATGCGCCACGATATTTTGCGCCGCGTCGACAGTGAGGTAGAGCGACACCGCCGGACAATTGCGTCCCGCCGCCAGTGTGCAGGCTTCCACCACCGTTTCCGGCAACATGGTGATCTTTTGCCCCGGCATGTAGACGGTGGATAGGCGGGCGCGGGCAATGGCGGCGAGCGTGTCGCCATGCGCCAGCGCCAGACCCGGCGCGGCGATGTGAATGCCGATGCGCCAGCCGCCATCCGGCAAGGCGGCCAGCGAAAAGGCGTCATCGACTTCCGTGGTGCTGGCGTCGTCGATGGAAAAGGCGCGCACCCCGGCATCCGGCAAATCATCGGACAAAACAGGCAGGTCGAAGGGCGGAAAACCCGTCCCCTTGGGAAACTGCTCGGCCAGAAAGGATTGCAGATGCACGTCATGCGGCGATTTCAGCGCGCCGGTTTTCAGCAGCAACTCGGGCAGCGAACAGGAAAGCGCGTGGGCGGCGGCTTCGAACGCCTTGATTTCCGGACGATTGCGGTCAGGCCGGGCGAGCAGGCTGGCAACGTGGGGGACGAGTTCGGCAGGCAGTTTTCCGGCGATCAGATTCTGTACCCAACCCTCAATGGCGAGCGCCTGTTGACGCTTTTTTTCAATACCGGCCAGAGCGGCGCGGAGAGTGTCGGCAGGGGCTTTACGGAAATGACCCTTGCCCTTGCGCTGGAAGTAGACCGGCGCGGCATGCAGGGCAAGCAGCAGCGATGCCGCTTCAGGCGCGGCGGGTTTGTGGCCGTAGTAGTCTTCGGCCAGATCAAGAAAAGCAAATTCGCCTTCACCGGCAATCTCCCAAAGAAATGCGACATCAATATCGGCGGCCAGCGGTTCGGCGTCTTTCAGAATCTGCCCCGGCGCGGAACTTTGAAAGCGCAGCAAGATCTGGGACGCTTTGATTTTACTGCGTTTTCCGCCCGGAAGTTCCACTTGTAGGCTGGTTTCGTTATCCACGAGGATGCTGCCCGCCCGAAAGTTCCCGCCTTCTTCAAAAAGTACATTTTCGTTCATCGGAACATTATAAACCGGCGAATTCAAGGATTTGCGGGATGAATTCGGCAAATCGGGTAAAACTGTGATTGCCGCCCGCGCAAACCTGCTGGCAAGCGCCCGCGTAATGCGCCTGGGCCAGACGACAATCCAGCACCTCGTCGCCAGTCTCCAGCAGCAACAGATACCGTTCGGGCGTGGGCGTCTCCACGGCGATGCCGCGCAAAAAATCGATATGCGCGGCTTTTACGCGCAGGGCTTCGTCCGTGTATTGATTTTGCCAGACGCCCAGATGACGCTCCGGCGTCAGGTGCGCCGCCACTGCCGGATTGATCAGCGCCGCCCGAAGATCATGGCGTTCCGCCAGCCAACTGGCGTAATAACCGCCCAGCGACGAACCGGCCAGGGTCAGCGTCGCGCCCGCCTCGAGACGCGCGGCGACGCAAGTCTCCAGCGCCGCCACTGCCGCGTCCGGCGGCCAGGGGATTGCGGGCGTATCCAGCCGATCCGCCAACCCGCGCGCCGCCATCGCTTCTCGCAGGGCGACCGCCTTCCAGGAGCGCGGCGAGGAAGCGAAGCCGTGCAGGTAGAGGATGCGCTTCAGTGTTCCGTCCATTGTACCCAGCCCATCCAGGCCGTCAGCAGCACCACGCCGCCAAAGACGATGCGATACCAGGCAAAACTGTTGAAGGTGTGGCGAGAGACGAAATAAATCAGTCCCTTGACGGCCAGCAGCCCGAAAACGAAGGAAGCGGCGAAGCCGACCGTAAACACGGGCAAATCCTCCGCGCGCAGCAGTTCCCAGTTTTTCGCCACGTCATAGAGCGTGGCCGCGAACATGGTGGGAATCGCCAGAAAAAAAGAAAACTCCGTCGCCGTCTGGCGCGACAATCCGAACATCATCCCGCCCATGATGGTCGCGCCGGAACGCGATACGCCCGGCCACATGGCGATACACTGGGCAAACCCCACCTTCATCGCGTCCGGCCAGTGCATGTCGTCCGTGGTGGTTATCCGAATCGCTTCCGGATGTCGCGCCGCGCGCCGCTCGATGTAGAGCATCAGCACACCGCCGCCCGCCAGCGCGCAGGCGACGGAAAGCGGATGGAAGAGATGGTCCTTGATGAAAGAATGCAGCAACACGCCCAACACGGCGGCGGGCAAGAAAGCCACGCCCAGCAACAGCCAGAAACGCCGCTGCGACGGGTCACGCCGCCAGCCGCGCAAGGCCAGCGCGATGCGCGCGCGGAAATGCCAGCACACCGCCAGAATCGCCCCCAACTGGATGACAATCTCGAACACCTTGCTCTGCGCGCTCGTATAGTCCAGCAGACTTCCGGCAATAATCAGGTGTCCGGTGGAAGATACCGGCAAGAACTCGGTCAGCCCCTCGACAATGCCAAGTATCAGGGCCTTGAACAACAACAGGAAATCCATGGGAAGAAGAAGGCAAAAAGAAAGCGCGAAGAGTAGCAGGAATCAGGGGACAAAAGATAAACGTCGCATCCCGGACGATCCGAAGCAACTTTCATGCAGCCGCTGTTCCTTGCTGGTTTTGTTTTCCTCCCTGAGCCTATGATTCTGCCACAGGGTTGCTTTGGTCGGCAGAAGGACAAGGCGCCTGGGATTTCCCTCATCCTGTCCTCTGCCTCTTGCTTCCTGTCTCCCGCTACCCCTTGACCTTCTCGCGCATGAGACGTTGTTTTTCACGCACCCAATCTTTTTCCTTTTCGTCCTCGCGCTTGTCGTATTGTTTCTTGCCTTTGGCGAGGCCGATTTCCACCTTGACGCGACCGCGCGTGTAATGCAGATCGAGCGGCACGAGGGTATATCCGGCGCGTTCCACCTTGCCTACCAGCTGCATGATCTGGCGGGTGTGCAAGAGCAGCTTGCGTGTGCGCGCCGGATCGGGGTGAATATGGGTGGAGGCGGTGGGCAGCGGGGTGACGTGCATCCCCAGAAGCCAGATTTCGCCGCGCTTGACAAGTACATGGGCTTCCTTGATCTGCGCCCGTCCGGCGCGGATGGATTTGACTTCCCAGCCTTCCAGGGCAAGGCCCGCTTCGTATTTTTCTTCGATGAAATAATCGTGAAAGGCTTTTTTGTTGCTGGCAATATTCATCAGGATTCCTTTAAAATCGTCCGATTCTAGCAAGGAACGGATTTAATGGAATATGGCATTGGTCGAAAAATCAGTCCTGATCGCCCATTCAGCGCAAAAAATGTTTGAGCTGGTGGATCGCTGCGAAGATTACCCGCAGTTCCTGCCTTGGTGCAACCGCGCACTATGCCGTTTCCGCGACGAAAAAATCACCGTGGGTACCCTGCACATCAATTTCCATGGCATAAAGTCGCAGTTCACCACGGAAAACAGCAAGGAGTTTCCCGTCGCCATGCACATTCGCCTGATCGATGGTCCGTTCAGGAAGCTGGAAGGCTTTTGGCATTTCCGCCCCCTGCGCGAGGATGCCTGCAAGGTGGAATTTCGTCTGCACTATGAATTTTCCGGAAAACTGCTGGAAAAGGTGATTGGCCCCGTTTTCAACCGCATCGCCAATACCTTTGTCGATTCTTTTGTCAAACGCGCCGACCAGGTTCATGGAGCCGGATCATGAGCGAACACAACATACAGGTGGAAGTGGTTTATGCGCTGCCGGAAAAGCAGGAAGTCGTCTGTCTGCAACTGCCGCCCGCCAGCCCCTTGGGAGCCGCGCTCTCCGCCTCCGGTCTGCTGCAAAAGTATCCGGAAATCGATCTCGAAAACGGCAGGTTCGGCATTTTTTCCAAACTCGCCAAGTCCGATACCCCCCTGCGCGACCGCGACCGGGTGGAAATCTACCGCCCGCTCATCGCCGATCCCAGGCAAATCCGCCAACAACGCGCCGCCGAAGGCAAGGGACTCAGAAAATCCCCGGCAGGCGGCGCATCTGGTGAGCAAGAAGCTGTTCATCTCTGAGAACCTGTTCATGATTCCTGTAGAGGCGCCTCCATGAACGCGCCCGGGAAATGTTGCGGCAGGGGCAACCACTGCCGTCATCTGCGGATGAGGGGGAAGAAGGAAAATCAAACATTTCACACGGTAATCCGAGACTATGGACAGGCTCTGATTTCTCTGGGAAACGCTGGATTGCTCCTCACCCGCGAGCCATGGGTATCTACATCTACACATCCGATGTTCCCCAGCAGTTTCGCGGGTTATGCAGGAGGGATCTGACAAAGGTTCTGAGTTGTTGCGGGAATGGCGTTCGAGCGTTTCGAGCATGGCGAAGAGCGTGAAGACACCCTCCTGATGATTATCTGTCGCATCCCATAGATCCTCTATCCAGGCGAGCTATTGAAGAGCTGGGGGCGAGAAGCATGCCAGCCTTTCATGGCAACCCAAGGGGGGTTTGCTGTTGAGAGCGGCTTGCGGCAGGTATTCATTGTAGAGCATGGCGTAACGCGGCAGCGTTTGCTCGAGGTCTTCGCCGCTGTTGAAATGATGGGTCTTCAGGATGTCCGCGATGCGTCCATTGAATCGCTCGACCATTCCATTGGTCTGTGGCGTCCGTGGTCGGGTCAGCCGGTGCTCGATGTCCAGCGCGGCGCATGGTTGGTCAAATTCATCGTAAAACTAACTCCGGTTTGAAACCCCGCCCATAAGAAAGGCGCGAAGGTTGAGACCCCGGCCGAGGCCGGGGTTTCGACCTTCGCCATTGGGGAGGGGAGAGAAACCCCTTCCCAATGGAGTTGGACCGACAGCCCTGAAGGGCTGTCGCTAATTTTTGCTGAAATAAGAATTTAAGCAATCATGAGAAGCAAAAATTTGCGGAGCTTTACAACAAGATACTGACTTGAAGCAAAGAATGACCTATAAAGTTTATAGATTGAAATGCGGTTTTTTACGATAGTCTTGAGAACGCAAAAGCGGGTGTTCAGACAGGCTTTACATTCGATATTCGAGAGTTTGCAAACAGAAGTCTTTGAGCTTATCCAGTAGTCAGGGCGATGATGAACTTAGAGGGAAAGGAGAGTGAGGGGAGGTAAGAATGAAGCGAAATTTGACAGGGCAAGAAATGTGAATATATTTTAGTAGACGTTAAGAATGTTGACACCAGTCTCATGAGATGGTATTCAGGCGGCGCGGGCATGTAATGGGACGGGAAGCCTTTGTCTGACGTCCGGACAGGCGTGCACGAGGAAGCCCCGGATTCCTCGGGCGGTCTTTCTTCGCGCGCAAGGCACCAGGGGTGTTTTTTACGCGCTTGACAACCCGTTGGGGGTGTCCTCTGTTCCCTGACACTCGTCCTCCAGCAGCGCCAGCGCGTCATCGATGTCGCTACGCAGCTTTTCGAGAAACATCAATTGCCGGATGCATCCGGCGGCGGACAAGAGATCGCGCCGATCGTCGAGGAGCGCGCCAAGGGTCTGGTAACGTCCCTGCAATTCCAGTTTCAGGCGCTGCCCAAGGCGTTCGAGCGCCTGGCGATCGCCGCCGCTCCGGGCCGCCTCCAGCGCTTCCCGCCATTCCATTTGCGCCGCCAGGAATTCCGGCTCCATGCAAACGTTGCGCTCGGCTTCCAGGTCATGCCCTGCCAGGTGCAGCAAGTATTTGGCTCTTGTGAGCGGCACCTTCAGAATCTGGCGCCCTTCGTTGATCCGCGCCGCTATCTGTATGGAAAAGCGTTGCGCACGTTCGTCGGCGCGCGCGAAACGATCGGGGTGCGCCTCGCCCTGCAAGGCCAGGTAACGCGCTTCCAATTCCGCCAGATCAAGGCGAAACCTGGGCGCAAGCTGGAAGAGGGTGAAGAAATCGGCGGTCAGATTCATCGAATTTCCCTTCGGCGTTTTGCGCAGATGTGCACATGGATTACCGGACCTGCTCTCCTTGATTTTCTGAAAACCCGCGCAGGCACGCCATGTTCGCAGACTTCCGGAGTATGC